>CALFYL010000083.1 GCA_937952135.1 uncultured Planctomycetia bacterium | reverse complement strand
GTATCCCTGACGACTTCGCAGGCTCGTCCCTGCTCGGCCCGCAGATAGGACATGTGTGGTGTCACACCAAACCTTTCCGCTTTGAGGGTCGGGACAGCCGGCCGCTTCCTCACCTTCAGTCGAGCAGGCTCCAATAGCGCGCACGGCAGTGGGCCCTCGACGCACGCGGGGGGCGTCTGAACGAGTCGAGCCGCGCACGCTCGGCGCGTTCCTCGTCTCCTAGGCCCGCCCAAGTTGCGCCGCACCCTTCGCGACGCTCCCATACGCACATGCCCACCAGCACCACAGACGCCGCCCTGCGCGCCCGCATCGAGTCGTTCACGGCTGACCTCGCGAACATCGTGCGCGCCGCTGCGCTCGAAGCTGTGACCAGCGCGCTCGGTGCGCCGTCTGCGCCCGCCAAGCGCGGCCCAGGTCGTCCCGTGAAGTCGGGCACGCCTTCGCCGATCGTCGCGCCCAAGCGCCGCGGCAAGCGAGCCAAGCGCACGCCCGAGGACGTGGCCAAGATGGGCGAGGCGGTCGTCGCCTACGTCGCGAAGAACCCCGGCCAGTCCGTTGAGCAGATCGGGAAGGCGCTCGGTGTCGAGAAGAAAGTCCTACAGCTCCCGATCGTGCGCATGGTCGCAGCCAAGAAGCTCAAGACCACGGGGCAGAAGCGGGGGACTCGGTACTTCGTGAAGTAGGGGAGTTGCGGGCCGACGCTACGGCGGTAGCTTGGTGCTCGTAGCGCTCGCAACGTCCCAACATTGGCCGCAGGCCTTACGGCGGCTCGCTCCGCGTCGGCGGCAAGCTCCGCACGCCCGAGATGCAAGCGGGCATCGCCACGCGTCCGCTCACGCTGCGCGAGATCTTCCTCTGGCAGCGCCCGCCCTCGAAATACCGACCGCCCGGCAACTGGTCGCCAACCACGCCGCGGCCGCCCGATCCGTGGGCGTGAGGGTGGGTGGGCGCCCCCAGTTAGTGCAAGGTGCACCCGAGCACGAAACTTGACGCAAGGGACTTGGCTTCACTCATCGAGGGAACTCCGATCGGATCGACTACGACTGGCCACTCGGGCGCGCGTGCCGTGATCGTCAAGGACGATCCAGCGCGGCAGCGCGTGGGTAAATGGAAACTCGACATGGAGAACTTCAGCGCCGCAGCGCCGCGTTCTTCGCTGGTTGCCATCAGTTGCTGCCGACGGACGTGGCGCGCATCTGCCGGGCGACGTTCCAGCAGGCCCGCACCGGATCCGTCGCGGGCTTCGTGTCTGGTTCTAGACAGGGACTCGTTCATGGCGCGGTTGCTGCGACCAAAGGCCTCGCACGGCCGGAGCATTGCCACGCGAATCCGCCTTCGACGGTCGATCTCGCCAGGGCTCGGGCGAGGCGTTGTGGGCGGACAGTGGCGTCTGAGTGCATGGCCTGCGACACGTGCTTGGAGGCGGAACCACCTAGTCCGCTCGCTGCACCTCGAGGTACAGGAGCCCGTGGTCCGAGTAATCGCGGATCCACTTGTCTTGCTTTGCCACGGTCAGCTCCTTGGGCCACCCGCGAACGGCGACATCAGCATCGCCGAACTTCCTGAACATGAGGTGGTCTGCGGCCACTACGTGATCGAGGTTGGACGGCGGGATGGAAGACTTGCTGCCGTTCGACCAGGTCGAGGCTGCGTCCTTGCCGAGCGGACGCATCTTCACCTTCTTGGCTTCATGTTCGAGCTTCCGCAGCTCGGTCTCCGCGTCGATGCTCCGCTGGTAGGGGTACTTCATCCCCATGGTGTTCAGATCGCCGAGGAACAGGTAGTTCGCGGGCTCTCCGGCTGCCTTGTTGAGCGTGCGGCGGAAGTCGCAAGCGCGCAGGATCATGTCGTCTCGCAAGCCCATGCCGCGGGGGTCGTTGCCGCTCGCCACGTGCAGGAACAGCACGGAGTAGTTCACGTTGTGGATCCGCAGCGTGAGCAGCGCTCCCGGTCGCATGTGGGTCGTGCCTGACCGGAAGTCGACCTTCTGGGTGAAGAACGCGGTCAGCGATCCCCGGACCCCAACCAGGATCTCCTGCGTCTGCGCTCCTTCAGTGATGTGGAAGCTGTACCCCGGCATCTTCGAGGTGAGCGCGCCGAAGACCTCCTTGCCTTCGACCTCGTAGAGCGCGAACACGTCGGGGTTCTGGGCGCCGAGAAAGTCGACAACGCGGTCTACACGTCCGAGATCTTCCTTGAAGTGCTCGACGTTCCACGATGCAAGCGAGAAGGCCTTAGGCATGGGCGGAACAAGGGGCTGCTTCGACGACACCGAACGTCCGCAGCCGCCCCCTGGGGGACCTTCCCGCGGCCGGGACGGATGTCGCGTCCTCGTTGCCACGCGAAGCACAACCCAAGCACGCGGTGCCTTCCCTCCGCGCGCCGAACGATCCCTGATGCCCCCGTCGCCGCACCAACACGCGGCGCACGGAGCCAACGACATGACGACGCCGCCCTACACGGCCGACATCGGGGACGAGATCGAGACCTTCGAGACGCTGGCGGACGTTCAAGGCGCGATGCGATCCCGGGTCAGCGGGACCCGCTCCAGCTCGGAGTGGTACCGCCAGATGCGCAGCAAGCACGGCGCGAAGGTGCGCGACGCGAGCGGGAAGGTGGTCGCGAACGTGTCCTACAACGCGCGGGTGTGGCGGCCGAGTGGGGCGAGGGAGGAGATTGGGGTGAGGTGACGATGGAGCGCCGCGTTCAGGGCAGCAGATCGAACTGGACGGCGCTCGAGAAGCCCGTGGAACTCGGGACAGCCGGGTCTCGGTACCAGTACTGCGCATACAAGGTTGAACCAGCAGTCACCAGTGGCGGAGGAGTGCCGTTGCTCGCCCACGCGGTGAAGTTGAAGGCGAATGCGCCCTGGCAATCGCAAGCGCCTCCTCCCGAGTTCTGCGCCGTCGTGCGGATATTGGGACCCGCGACGCAATAGCCCGATATTGCCCCCGGAACCTGAGCCGGCCCGAAGAACAGGATGCCCTGCTTCTGCACGCTCACGTTTGCGGCGTCGATTCGGAAGGCGGTCGAGCTGGAGAGCGAAGGAATCCCGCTCGTGTAGATGGTCGGCAGGCATCCGTCGGATGTCAGCGTCGGAATGCAGAAGCTCGTGCTCGACGGCGTGGTGTTCGGAAATGCGATGCCGACGTTGTCGCCGGCGAAGTCGTTGCACGCGAAGTCCATCGTGTAGAGCAGCACGGCGTTCGATGGATCGACCACGACGTACCCGCCCGATGCGCCAAGCAAGTGCAGGTTTCCGTCCGGTCCCACGGTGATGCCCACTGGCGAACCGATCGGAATCTGATCCAGCACGAGCGTCGCGGACTGGCCGCTCGCTGGGTCGCAGCGCAGGATGCGGGAATGTGCCGTCTGCGGGGTCGATTGCACGCGCTGCAAGACGAAGAGATCACTCGACAGCGCGCATAGGTCGACGTTCTTGATCGTCGTGCTCGTCGGGACCGCGGGTAGGAGTTGCGTCGCCAGCGTCACCGGGTCGAGCTCGACGAAGTTCGCCTCACGGCCAAGTACATAGAGCTTGCCCGCCGCGTCCGCGATTCCCACAGGTGTACCGACCTGAGAGATTACGACGGGGTTTCCGACGAACGTGTTCGTATCGATGTCGAGGACGTCGACCTCCGCCGTCGACGCTTGCCGCAGCACGTACAACAGCCGTGTCCCTGCGCGATCGCTCACATCCACGTTGCTGCCGGCGCGGTCGGCCGGCAGCGGCGTCGAATTGATGATCGTCGAGGTCATCACGTCGAGGGTCCGCTTCTCCACGGCGGCACCGACGACATACAGCCGCCCGTCGGGTCCCTCGGTCACCCCGGCCGCGATCATGGGTGCAATGTCGATCACGTTCGGAGCTGGCAGCTTGTAGACCGTGTCGATCGCGTCGACGCGGCAAGCTCCCGTCGTCGCGTTGTTGCGCACCGCGTACGTCGATTGCAGGGGTGTGTACTCAAGAACGCATCCCATGCTCGGCGCAGTGTTCGATGTCAACGGGATCTTGGCCAAGCGGTTGACTGGTCCGTAGTCGAGACTGCCGACAGGCCCGGCACCCGTGGGGTCGCCGACGATGAAGCCCCTGCTCGGCGGCACGCCGCCAAAAAGGGCCACGTTGTAGTGCGACACGTTGAAGTACATGCCCTGCGGCGGCGGACCGGGGTAACGGATGAAGACGCGGAAGTCGTCGACCCCTTCCCCCACGTGGAGCCCGAAGATGAACGAGCTATCCGAGGTTTCACAGACGTACTCCTCGCCGCTGCTGTCGAACCCGCGGTGCAACTCCGCGTACTGATTCGCAGGTACGGACGGCAGCCCGAAGTGGGCATCGAGGGCCGCGAGCTTCGATCCGTCCGTCACGATGCCCAGGATCTGCAAGGACGGATGGAAGGCCACGCGGCCGACGGTCGACTTGACGGTGTTTGGGTTGTTGGACTCGAAGAAGCGGAAGTAGATCGACTGGACGTGCGTTTCGTTCCCGAGGCCGGTGATATACGGACCCAGATCGAAGCCCTGCGCGCCGTAGTAACGCTCGCGGACGATTACGAGCTTCGGTTGGCCGGGTGTCGCGGCGGCGAAGTTCACATCCAAGTGCGGTGTTTGCGCGGCGATCACGGGACCGGCTCCGAGTGCCAATGCGAGTCCGATGATGCAGCGCGATCTAGCGAGTAGCGCGGGCACGAATTTCCTCCTAGTCGGGCCACGAGGTGGCAGGCTCTTGAGCGATCCACGCAACACGATCTCGCGCGCGATGCTATCCGCCGCGACGGAGCGACGCCTCCTCCGCCCGAAGTACCGTGTCGTCTGCGTCACTTGCGAGCGGTCGCGATCAACCCGCCTCCCTCCGGCGACGCCGGGCCAATTCGAAACCCGGCCGACGTCCAGCCCGCTGTGCGAGCCAGGGTCAGCGGGATCCGTTCCAGTTCGGAGTGGTACCGGCAGATGCGCTCCGGGCACGGGGCGAAGGTGCGCGACGCGGCGGGGAAGGTCGTCGCGACCGTGTCGTACGACGCGCGACTGCTCACGAGAACGTGACTTCAGCGCAGCGGCGTGTGTGGCCGCCGCATCAAGATTTCTTGGGGCAGCAGCGCGAGGGACGCGCACGCAATCACGAGCTGCTGCGCCGACGGATGGTCCCCTGGCGCGCGTCGTATCGGTCGATGCGGTCCACCACCGTCCGCACAGCTTCGGTTGCCGAAGCCGATCCGAATACTCGATCATCAGGCTCATTCGGGTAGCGCACGCGCTCGTCGACGCGTTGGTCCGCGATCCTGCCGCTCCACCCATCGACCTTCAGCGCGACCACCAGGCGTTTGTAGATCCAGGCGAGGCAGATCTCGGACATGGTGCCCGCGCCGCCGCCGACCGCGATCACGGCGTCGGCGTGCGCGACGATCGAATTGCGGACGTGGTCCAGCCCGGAGGGGATCACGACATCGGCGAACGGGTTGGCGTCGCCCGGGTCGTGCCCAGGCAGCACGGCCACGGTGTCGCCGGACCGGTAGCGCACGGAAGCGCGCGCTCCACGGCAAGCCGCCTCCATGACACCGCCCAGTCCGCCGGTCAGCACTCGAAACCCAGCGTCCACCAGCAGCCGACCAGTCTCTTCTGCGATTGCGTCCTTCAACGATCCAGGCGGTAGGCTCGCATCACCGATCACCGCGACGAGCTTGCGCCGCTGCTGGTTCGTCGACGCGTCGTGTGCGCTCATGCCAGCACCGTCGCTTCTACGAACCGCTCGGCTTCCTGTCGACTCACGAGAAGACCGCCGAGGTAGGGGACAGCTTTCGGTCGCTCGCCTCTCAGCGCTGCCAGCAGGGCCATCACGACGAAGTTATGGGTGACCGCAACAACGGGGGCGGCGCCGGGTGGCCCGAGCACCGCCTCCAGGGCTTCGCGCGCGACCTGTTCGCAGGGAATCAGGATCCCGCGCGGCAGTGACCCTTCCATCCACATTGTCATCAGTTCGGTCCAACCCAGGCGGCGCTTCAAGTCTGCGTAGTGCTCCGGTCCTGCCGCAACGAACCGCGCGAGATGCAGAGTGTGCACGATCGTCGCCGGGTCGAGTCCAGCGCCTGTCGCGATAGCCTCCGCCGTTTCCACGGCGCGAGGCACCGAACAGCTCGCGAGCGTGAAGGGGCGCCGCCCCAACGCGCGCCCCAGCGCCTCGGCAGATCGGCGTCCGCGAACGGTCAGAGCGACATGAGGCTGGAGTTGAGCACTCGCTCCGGCGAACGACGCCCGCTCGGAGTGCCGCACGAAAAGCATGGCACCTTCCTGCAGCATTGCGGCGGTTACGTCGTGTGGGGTCAGCAGCGTCGATGTCGGCTTGCCGCGCGCCCAACTCCTCGAGCGCCTGCGGGTCAGCACGCCGATCTGTTGCTCACGTGCGCAACGGTCGTAGCCCTTGCCCAGCCCCGAAGGCTCGTAGAGGTAGAGCGGCTGCTGGATCCACTCCGGCCGCTCGGCCATCTCGACGATCGGCAGCATGAACGACCAGTCCACGGCGATGTCGACGTACTCGCCATCGATGCGCAACTCGTGGTCAGGGATCGCGTCGAACAGGCGCTTGCGAAACGAGCGAACGTGCTGCCAGCAGTTTCCGCCGCGGTTGCGCCTCGGCTCGTCGAACGAGGCCGGGTACTCGGCATGCTTGTCCGTGCGGAGCATCGACCCGACGGTCACGTCGGCGCCATTCCGATGCGCTGCAAGCAGTCGCTCGGCGACATTCCGGCCGATCAGAGCGTCGTCCAGGTCTAACGTCACGATGACCGTGTCGGGGTCGACGCAGATGTGGCGCACGGCGAGCACCGTGTTGGCGAGCTGACCGCGACGCTCGCGCGGCTGGAGCAGCGTCACACGATCGCTCCACCCATCGGAGACGCACCGAAGATACTCACGGCTCAGCGTGTTTGAGCCATCGTCGACGATCACTGCTCCCCAGTCCGCGCCGCTCTGCGCAAGGAGAGAATCGAGACACCGGCGCATGCGACCAGGCGCCACGTTGCGTCCGGTGATGACGAACACGAGCGGCTCTCGGCGCGCGATCGGCGTCCAGCGCACGAGGCCACCCGCGAGGTCCACCTGTCCGACTTGGCGCTCCGGCCGCGCGCCCTTCGCCACGAGGTCGAGAAGCAGCATCCAGTCTGCGACGGGCTGCTTGCATGCGTTCGGCACGTGAACGAACCAGGTCGAGGCGGCTCCCCCGCGAAGAGACTTGAGAGCGCCGCCGCGAACCACTTCATCCAGGGATCGATGCCACGACAGCTCGGGCACGCCGCCTTGAAGGCCGTTCGGCAACGGCCGCGCCGCCAGAAGTCGCTGTCGGTGCAGCAGGCAGCCCCGCACTTCGACTCTCCACGGGCGGGATCCGTAGCCCGAGGAGAACGGCACGTCCGCGTCGTGAGCGACGTTCAGGGCCGAAGTCACGACCCGATCGTCGGCAACGAACTGCGCGATCATCTCTCCGAGGTAGTCGTGGCGCCGGTCGCGTCGTCCAACCAGCAGGTCTGAGTCGACCTGCAGCACGTATTCCGCAGTGCACGAAACGATCGCCTGCAGGGGAGTGGCGAGCGGCGCACCGAGGATCGTGTGCGTGGCGCTCGAGTCGAGCGCGAACCACTCGCGCAAGACAGCCGAGGCTTCCACACCAGCCGACGGACCAATCAGGATTCGGTCGATCCAGCCCCGGCGGACGAGTCGATGCGCGGCCTCGACGAGCGACGCGAGGTCGGCTGATGCATGCTGCCTCACGAACCTGTCCGCGCGCGAGTCGATCGCAAGCACGCGTTCCTGGAATGCACGGGGCCCTTCGAATTGGCTCACGAGGTGCTCAACCTGCCGCTCGATCGTCTCGGCCTCCATCGCGCACGTCTTGATGAGTAGCGCGACGGTCGGGGGCATCGATGGCTGAGCGACGGGTCGGCACACCAAGGTCAAGAAGTCTGATGCCGGCTCGAAACGTTCGAGGTCCACGGTCTCGCTCTCAACGCGCCGCTCGACGACGAGGCCATGACGCAGCAAGTCTCGTTCGATCCGATGCAGCGGCCGGTGGAACTCGCGGCGTCCTGCGCCGGTCTCGGCGTTCTCCGTGTAGGCGAAGCACTCCTCGTACGAGGCTCCGTCTGGCAGACCGCGATGGCGATGGAGCGGCGTCGGCCCGCCGAACGTTGCGAACGGGTTGCAGATCGTCACCACGACCGTGCCGGTATCGCGAACAGCCCTCCGAAGGTCGCTGAGCATGCGTTCGTAGTCGGGGCCGTCGGCCCACTCGCACAGCACGAGCGTGCAGACCGCAGCATCGAATGGACCGGCGGCCAAGGCGTCGTCGCGGTTGGCCGTCAGACGCAAGCCAGCCGGCAGGTCCCCGAGTTCGGGCCAACGATCCGCCACACCGTCACCGGGGTCGAACCCGATCGTCTGCAGGCCAGCGGAAGCGAACGCGCGTGCACTCCAGGCCTTCTTCCCGCATCCGTAGTCCAGGACGCTGCGTGCGCCCGACTCCAGCACGATCGGGTCGACGATGTCGGCCGCGATCCTGGTCGCAGACGGACGCTCGTCGCAGAGTGCTCGCCAGAACCGCTCGAACCCGTCAAGTTCAGGAAGCCCCTTGTCGGTCAGGGCACGCCGCATCAGCACGCCGAGGTCGGAACGATGCGCCCAGCGCCGGCTGAGCCACGCGCGCTCCGCCATCGATCGGTATCCATCCTCCGACCACGGTCGGATGTCCGCACCGTAGTCGATCAGGTGCAACCCCGAGGCGGTGACGCGCAAGTTCTTGGGGTGCATGTTGCGACACACGACGCCCAGGTTCTTGAGTTCGCGCAGCAACGCGATCAGTTCGGCGCCGCGGCCGCCGGCGTAGGGCTCGGACGGCTCGAACGGGTAGCTCACGACAAGCATCCCGCTGACGGTGCGCAACTCCAGCGGGTAAACGTGGCGCGACTCAGCCTGTGGCTCGACGAGCCTGCGAAGCGTGAGTTCCGTGTCGTGGTCAACCCGAGGCTTCAGCAGATCCAGGACCTTGAAGACGCGGAGTTCGTTCGTGAGCGCCACGCCTTCGCCTCCCATGCCGAGCATGCGGAGCGCCGTCGCGCCCGTTGCGTCGCGCAGAACCGCTCGCGCACGCGCCTCCCGAGCCTCTCGGAAGATCGGTGCCTCGAGTGCCGCACCTGAGTGGGTCGCACGGTACTCCGCGATGAGCGCGTCCATCGAGACGAATGCGCTGCGGATGGCGGCGTCGGTGGCGCCCCGCCTGACGCGGCGCGCGAACTCCATCACCACCGAGGGCTGGAACTCGCTACGCAGGCGGTTCATTTCGCCCGCGATCGTGTTCAGCGCGACGAGATCCTCGGAGCCTGTCCATGCTGAGTTGCTGGCGGCCAGACGTCGCACCGCAGCGCGGATCGCGCCCGCCAGGCCGAAGATGCGCCAGGCGTTCAAGGTCAACGCGGCAAGTCGCTCGTCGAGGTACTTGCGCACCAGACGCACGCCCTCGCGCAGCTCCGCGTCGGTCCACGCGAGCAGCGGCGCCTGCCGCTCGTCGACCGAGCGCTTCTGCATCAGCTCGTTCTCTGCTCGATAGAGCGCATAACCCAGGACATCCTGGAGCAGAGGCTCGCTTGCGAGCGACGCGCGCTCGGTCGTCGAGCGGTCGTGCCGAACGCCGACGCACGGGTGCATGCCGAGGCGTAGGCCCGCCTGATCCCGCATCAGCTGCGACACGAGCATGTCCGACCGCCGCACGTACTGCTCGCCCACGCGCGCTAGCGTCTGCGGGTAGAGCAGCAGGTGGGCCGGGTTGAAGAACACGGTCGACCCGCCACGCTGGACCGACTCGAACTCTCTCTCGGGAGGGAGGTCGCGCGCATGAACCAGGAGCGGACGGAAGACCGACTCGCCCGCCAAGAGTCGACCCACGTTCTTGGCCGTCCACTGAAGCGTGCTGCGAGCAGTGCTTTGGTCGACGGGAGGCGGAAGGAAGGGCGTCTCCAGGTGTTCCGTGCGGCGGGAGAGGTCGTAGTAGCTGTCGCGAAGCGTGTCGCGTTCGGTTGCAACCGAAGCGCGCAGGTCAGGCCATGGCGCGCCTGGCGTGAGTTGCGCCAGCGCTCCCAGCGTGAACTCAAGGTCGACAAGCTGCGTGCGAAGCGTGGCGACGAACGGCAGCGGCGCGGCGTCCGTGTCAGGGCCGATGACGACGTCTACTCCCTCGTCCCGGAGTCGGATAAGCGTCGCGATGTCCGGCGTGAGAAGCTCGAACGTGACACCGTCGCCGCGGTCGACGCGGATGCAGAGGCGCTTGTCGTCGTCCAGGATCCACGCCACGGCGCCGGGCACGCTCACGGCCTTGCGTGCGACGTAGGTGTTGAGGATCGATCGGGTCGCGGCGATCGGCAACCGCTTCTTCGTCATGTCTGGCACGTCGAGCAGCACGCCCAGCTCCCAGTCCTTCCGCTGCTGCTCGATCGTGACGAGGTCGATCGACAGCCCGCGATCCGAGTACGACCTGGCGAGGTCGTGAAGCGGCCGTGGGCCGGTGGGCAGGGGGCCGTTCTCCACGACCACGACCTGCAGCGATCGGATGCCCGACTCGGAGCTCACGCGCAGTAGGTCATCGAGAAGTCCCTCAACGTGCTTGGGCGCCGACGCGTCCGTAACCAGACCGGCGACCAGATCGAGGGACGCCGTGACAGCGGCGGCGGCCGGGAACTGCGCGATCTCGGCTGGGACATGCAGCGACTTCCAGCCGAACAGTTCGCTCGCGCGGGCCTTGGCGGCGTCGCGAGCCAGCTTGTCGAACCGCAGCTCGTGCTTGCGGAAGAACGCAGTCAGCCCGTCGGTTCTTGCCGGGGAGGTGGGCGTCGAGAGACGATCCGGCCGTTGATCCGCATAGTGGTGGACCGTGTGTCGCGCGGTGCACCCGAACCGCAGCTCTTCGAGTTCAGCGAGCCGAAGGCAAACATCGCGGTCGGTGCAACTCGGCAGGTGCTCGTCGAAGCCCCCCGCGAGCAGCATCAGATCGAGGCGCACGAACAGATTCGAGCCCTGAATGTGCTGACCGCGAACGAAGAGCTCCTCGGCTGCGAGTTCAGCCGGGATCGATTGAGGACGTCCGAGGTCGCCATCGATCTCGTGGCGGACGAGGCCGCTCGCCACCATGTTCAGGTCGCCTGCGAGCGCCGTGTCGAGGCAGCACGCGATGTGGTCCGGCGCCCATGCATCGTCGTCATCGAGGATCGCGACGAACTGCAGCTCAGGCTGTCGAGTCTCGCGGTGGAGCTGGTCGATACCCGTGTTCCACGCGCCAGATGCGCGGAGCTGCGTCCGACGGTTGCGCATGACGGTCAGTCGAACCTTGCCGCGGCACAGGGCACGAAGTTGGCGTCGCTCTTCTGCGAGCGCGTCGTCTGACAGCTCCGATGGAAGCTCGTCGACGACCACGACGATCCGGTCGGGAAGCCTTGACTGCGCCAGGATGGACGGAAGGGCGCGACGCGCGAGAAGGTCGAAACGACCCCGGGTGGCCAACAACGCGGCGACCGTGCGCGCGTCGGGCGTACGTAGACAAGTGTCCATGGTTTCTCCGATGAGCGAGAGGTGTCGTCGACGCCGCGCGGTCGCTTGACCGTGCTATGCCCTTCGGCACATCCCTCGAACCCGTGGCCGCGGGCACTCCGCTCACCAGAACGCGGCCAGCGGACGGGTCTTGCTCATCTCGGAGACCCAGCCGCCGACCTGGTGCCCGCTGCCCGGAAGGACAGGGAGTCGCTTGTCGACTTGGCCAAACTAGGCCGCTACCTCGCAGCCAGCAACAGGTCTCGGCCTTCCCATGTGGTAAGAGCGGTGTTCGCTTGACGCGCGAGATCGAGCACGCGCTGAACGCGACGATTCGCAGTCAAGTGTCGACGATGCCGGTACTCAGCAGTTGACGTAGCGGATCGGATTCTGCGCTCCGAGCGCGAAGTGTCCGACGACGCTGCGGCCTATCCACTCCGCGCGCGTCACCGCTGGCCGTGCAGCGAACTCCCACCGCCCGACGTCCTTCTTCTCGACGGACGAAGCGCGTGTCCACTCCATTCCCTCGTAGACCGCGCGAACGATACCATCCGCGACTGCGACCGCGTACTTCGCCCGCTTGGCTCGACTCGGAGCGAGTTTCCACCGCCGCCGCGTGGCCTCGTACACTTCGTCCGGCCGCATACCGCGCCGCCAGTGTGTTGCGATTCGAATGAGGATCGACGGCTCGGTGATGGTGAGGGGCTGCGCGGCGTACCGCTCGACGAGGAAGTCGAGGTCGATGAGCCCGTACTCGTGCCCGTGCCCCCTTACCGCGTTCCCCGCATCGGGGTTGACGTGCTCTCGAACCAGATCGATGCATGCAGCTTCCACGGCGAGCGCCGTGGTGTCGTCGAGGCCATGCCGAACGATCTGGACGACCACGCTCCGGCCCTCAGAGTGGATGGAGCGAATGGTCTCCAACTTGTCGGAGTTGCTCGGGGTCCTGAGCGCGTCGTGCGCATGCGCGAACACACGATTGCCGACACCCTTGCCGACGTAGAACGGCCGCGGAGGCGACGGGCGCGGATCGATCAACACGTACACGTAGCTCCCGATTCGCTCTGCAACACCAGGCGGGAAGCGGAACGGGACTTCACCTGGGCGGCATTCTGTGGACCGATCGGAGGAAGACATGGGCGGCGGATTGGCACAGTAGCGCGTCGCGCAAAGCGTGCGACAACGCTCTACGCGCGGTTGCGCTCCTGCCTCCAGATCAGGTTGTCTAGCGTCCGCGGCTTGATGCCTGGGAACTCGCGGTCGAGCTCGCACGCCGCGGCCGTGAGCATGGCCTGCGCTTCGTCGGGACCGACCGGTCGTCCGATGACGCGCTCCAGGAAGCGGAAGATCATCCGATCCGGCTTCACGAGGTCCTCGCGGCCGGCGAGCATCAGGAAGTAGCGCCACGAGAGGCCGGACGACTGGCCTTGGATCCGGCGCACGTCACCCTCGACTGCCGCGAGGTCATGCGCCTCCAGCACGTCCTGTAGGTGCTCGATCCGATGCCGGGCAAGTACGCCCGCGAACTGGACGACCGCGTCGGCCTTGAGGATGCCGTTGTGGGTCGAGGTTCGTTGGCGGTTGCCGAACACCTCGGTCGCGAGCAGGCTGGCATCGATGGGGACCACGCGGACGAGGAACGCAGTGATCGACTCCTGCTGTTCGCGAGCCGGCACCGTTCCCTTCGGCGCTTGCTTCGGGAGCCCGAACCGCAGGCAGTAGCGCTCGATCACGTTCCGCACGCTCTCGTACCGCACGCCGATCGAGAACACGGAGTCGATCACGCACAGCGGCAAGCTGGCGTAGCCGTACTCCTCGGCGACCTCGATGGGGCCGGAGCTGGTGAGGACCGAGCGGCAGGCGGCGATGAGGGCGGGGAGGTGGGCGGGGTTGGCGAGCGGCATGGATGCTGTGGGTCAGCCGAGCTCGGGCGAAGCCGACGGTGTAGTTGGACGACGTGCCAGACGACGCCCCTTGACACGAGTGCGCTGCACGCTCACGGACGGTTGACCAGCTTGGCAAGGCCTTCCAGGTCCAGCCACGGCCGCCTGCGATGGACCATGCGGTGGCAGTTCGCGCACAGCAGCGCGAGGTCCTCGACCCTCGTGGTCGCGCCGGGCGCGAGCTCCGACACCGGCCGGGTGTGGTGGCATTCGATGAAGCCTTCGCCGACGGTGCCGTACACGGAGGCGAAGTCGAACCCGCAGGCCAAGCAAGCAAGTCGCCCGTGCAGCTTGAGGGCCCGCTTCTTGGCCTTTGTGCGCAGCTTGCTGCTCCGCTCACGCGCGCGGTGGAGGCGCTCCAAGATGCGCCCTTCGACGAATCCCTCGCCGTCGTCCGCCTCAAGGTCGTCGTCGGATGCCACCGCTACGGAGCGATGCCCGAGTTCGATGGCCTTGGCCACCTCGCGCAGGCGAACCGGGTCGCCAACGAAGTCGTTCCAGACCTGCTCCTCGCGGCGAGCGCCGCGCGTCAGCCCCTTTCCGTCGTAACCGGGATCGAACCGCAGGAAGTTGAACAGCTTCATGTAAACGTCGTTCGCGTTGCGGAACCGCTGCGAGTCTGGCCGCGTCGGCTGAAGCGGGAGGGCGTTCAGGAGCTCACTGAGCTTGTGGACTTCGGGGTGGTCCTGGTTGATCGAGAGTGGGGAGTGACGGAAATAGAGATCCAGCGCGAGGATTAGCTCGTCGCGCGACCAGGGTGGGTTCCTGGGCGCTCGGTCGGACCCACTCTCAGGCGGCGTCGGCGCGTCGGTTCCGCCGCGCGGGCTGACCGACTTCGCCAGCCGCGTCACGCGCTCCCACTCGGCCGTGGTCAGTTTGAACACCGTGCCGCCTCGCGCTTTGGCCGCGGCGAGTGCGCCAAGAAAGTCCTCGTGCTCGTCGAGCCACAGCGGGGAATCGAGCACATCTGTGTACCGGACCAGTGCTCGGCGTTCAGGACGGTGCCCTTCCGCATTCAGCCAGTAGGGGCTGTCGTCCGCTCGCACCTCAGGGGAGGACGTTACTTCACCGAGCGCGACGATCCCGCGCCGATCTCCATTGCCGCGGGTCTGCCAGATCGCGACCAAATCACCGTTCCGAACGTCGCTTTTCTTGACGCACCACCATTCCTCGGATCTGCGTCGCAGCGACTGCTCAATGTTGTAGCGAGTCGGGTCGACACACAGAGTCCAGTGTCTCGTAGCGCGTGCGTTCAGCGGGGCGCGGGAGCGCTCACTCTGGTCCTCAAGAGTGAATCCACGCCGATTGAATGCCTCAGCCAACTGCCTATCGGTGAGACCCCGTGGCCCTTCGCGCGGCCTCAATCGTCTGCCATGCTGCGCATGGAATGCCGCGGCAAGGATCGCTCGCGGCGGGTATCGCTTGCCATTGACGACGACGACCCAGCGCTCCGCTGCCCGGTACCCGTGCCGCGCAAGGAAGCTAGCCTCACCGAGCTGGTCATGCTCGCGGATCGCAGCGTCGATCGCGGGCTGAGGCAGTTCCAGCAATCTGCTTCGATCAGCGGTTGACATTGGGTCCCGGCGTCAGTCGCATAGCGTAAACCTCAACCCGTCGCTCAGGTTCGTCTGCTTCGGTGCTCCCGGATCGCGGAACCAACCCTGCGCGTAGAACACTTGGCCCGCGACGAAAGGGTTGCCGAGCGCGCTTGGGTTTGCTGCGCGCCATGCGTTGAAGTCGAGGCGCAGTTCGCCGTTGCACTGGCCGGCGATCCCGGTTGACTGCATGTCGCCGGTGCGAGCGGTTGGGTTGGCGATGCACTTGAAGCTGAAGCTGCCGGGAGCCCACGGCGTCACGAACTCATAGAAGCCGTAGAAGATCGTGCCGTATCTTTGGCCCGGCATCGAACTTATGACGATGTCAAAGCCGCTCGAGGCCTGTGAGCTCGGCGCGCCGACGCCCGCGATCGACGGGACGCAACCGTGGACTGTCGTGCCGGCCGTGCAGTAGGTGGAGATGTGTGCCGGATCGATCGTGCCGTTGCAGTCGTTGTCGACGCCGTCGCAGATTTCCTGCGCGCCGGGGTACACAGCGGCGTTGGTGTCGTCGCAATCCGATGCGCGGAGCACGTATCCAGTCGGGGGCGCGCAGGTCACGATCATCGTGGACTCGTCGCCGAACCCGTCGCCATCCATGTCCGCGTAGTACGGCTGCGGCAACCCTTCGTCGACGGCTCCGTTGCAGTCGTTGTCGAGACCGTCGCAGATTTCGGGAGCGCCGGGGTAGACGAGCGGGTTGGCGTCGTTGCAGTCGCCGGGGATCGAGGTGTAGCCCGGGCCGCAGGGTGATGATCCCGCGGCCACTGGAGGTCCTGCTCCGTACCCGTCCTGATCTAGGTCGCTGTAACAGCTAACGGTGTCCTCGAACCGCGTCGCCCACCAATCAAATGAACCCACCTGTGTTGCACCCAGTTGCCCGTTTGTGGGTCCAGCAACAAAAAGAACGCCCGGGGCTGATGTCGCGGCTCCATACGCCGAGTCGTAGTCCGGCGAGGCGATCGAGCGGATCCATCTTAGATTGCCCAAACTGTCCCAGCGCCCAATCCACGCATCACTCCCGTCGGTGCTCGTGCTCGCCGGCCCCGGGATCGACTGGCCTGTAACGAATGCGCCGCCAGACCCGTCCGATGCGGCGGCGAGGATCTCCTCGTCGTCCAAAGTGCCCCAGTGGCGGGTCCACAGACGCACGCCGTTGCCGCTATAGCGCGCAATCCAGGAGTCGTATCCCTCAACCTGCGGTCCACCCAAGTCGCCCTCTGTCGAGCCGGCGACGAAGACTCCGCCCGCACCGTCGCTAGCAGCGGCGTAGCAGAAGTCCCACGAAGTAGAGCCCAACTGTCGCACCCATAGTCGATTCCCCATCGAGTCGTAGCGCGCGAGCCAGGCATCCGAGAGGCCGTTGTTCACGCCAAAGAGGCTGCCGAAAGTTGTCCCAGTGACGAACACCCCTCCTGAGCCGTCGGGGGACGCGGCGCGGATGTACTCCCATGATCCCTCGCCGATCTGACGAACCCAGAGCTGGTTGCCCGTGCCATCGAATCGCGCGAGCCATGCATCGACGCCGCCGCCAGGCACGCCGAGCACACCGTTGACATAGCCGCCGACGAACGCGCCGCCACTTTCGTCCGTCACGATCGCGTACGCGACGGTGAATCCACCACCGCTCAGCTGGCGTGCCCACATCGGTTGCCCGGATGCATTGAATCGCGCCAGCCACGCATCCATTCCGCCAGCGGCCCCGATTCCGAGCTGCCCCTGCGTATAACCGCAGGCGAATGATCCACCCGCGCCATCGGACGTGATGGCATATGCCGTGTCGTACTCCGACGTGCCGAACTGGTGAGTCCACAACGGAACACCGGATGCATCGAGGTGGGTGACCCACGCGTCGACCGTGCCGGCAGAGGGGCTCGCTAAGTCACCCTCGGTGTCGCCGCAGATCAGCACGCCAGATGAGAGGTCTGACGCGGCCCCCCACGCGAACTCACCCGCGGGAGTGCCGAACTGACGAATCCAGGACTGCGTCTGCGCGGTCGTGATCGAGCAGAGCGTTGAGAGAAGTGCTGCGGTGCGAGAGGCAAGAATTGCCGGGTTCATCGAGATGGCGAGCTCAGAGCCGCGGTACATGGGAACGTGCGTCGTTCGGATTCTGGGGCCGTGCGATGCGCGTGTAGGCAACCGCGGTCGGGTGGCGAAGTCGAACGGCCTGCCAGTGGACCCGCGCCCCCCCGATCCTGTCTACCCGCCCCGGTGCGAATACGCGGCGCTCAGGCGCGCGCAGGACGGCGGGGGAGC
>CALFYL010000082.1 GCA_937952135.1 uncultured Planctomycetia bacterium | reverse complement strand
ACACCGAGTTGCTCGTGCTCGGCGAACGGCTCGGCTACCGCATCGCCGACGTGCCTGTGCGCTGGATCGACGACGACGACAGCCGCGTGAAGATCGTGAAGACCGCCGTCGAGGACCTGCAGGGCGTGTGGCGCCTGCGGAAGCTGCTTTGGAGCCGCGAATTCAAGCAGCGGGCGGCGCTGCGCGTCGCGCAAGCCTGAGATCGCCCGGCGCCGAGCTCGGGCTCGAGCAACGCGCAAATCTCCGCGCCGCCGGAACCGGATCGGGAGCTCGCGGCATCCCTGCCCGCGGGCGACCGCCGCTGCCGAGCAGCGCGGCGCGCCCACCGCGTTCGAGGCCCTCTCCGGGCCTCGCGGGCAAGCCGCCGCCGATCGCCGGCGCGCTTCCGCTCGAACCCGAGTCTTCACTCCCCGCTCTCGCGCGGGCCGCTGGATACTCGGGCGCGCCGCCGACGGACCCGCCCCTCGAATCTGCAGAAAGGCTCCCCGATGCGCACGTCCCTGTTCCAACTCGCCGCTGTTGCCCTGCTCGCCGCGGCGCCTTCCGCGCAGTCGATGGAGTGGTCCGTCGACTTCGCGCCGCGCGGAACCACCGGGTACGCGAACGACACGGTCGTGTTCGACGACGGCAACGGCCCCGAGCTGTTCGTCGCCGGGCAGCTCGGCGCCGCAGGTCCCCACGCCGACGTCGACCTGGCCGCGTGGAACGGGTCCGCATGGCGCGCGATCCCGGCCTCGCTGCTGCCCTACTCCAGCGGGCCCGCAAACCCCTCGATCCACTTCCTGGCCGTCCTCGACACCGGCAACGGCCCGGAGCTGTACGCAGCGGGCAACTTCACCGAGATCGAGGGCGTGCCCGCGCGCTCGCTCGCCAAGCGCACCCCCGGCGGCTGGGCGGCGGTCGGCGGCAACGCCCTGCCCAACGCGGCGCCCCTTTCCATCGTGTCGCTGAGCGTGGTCGACGACGGCAGCGGCCCCGCGCTCTACGTCGGTCACGGGCTCGACTCGATCGCCGGAGCGCCCGAGGGTGTGCTCTCGAAGTGGGATGGCGTGCAGTGGACGAGCGCCGGCGGTTCGTTGCGCGGCCACGTGACCGACGTCGCGGCATTCGACGACGGCGGCGGGCTCGAGCTCTTCGTGTCCGGACAGAACTTGACGAATTCAGGAGTCGGCGGCTTCGCGTCGGTCATGGTCCGCAGCGGCTCGACCTGGACCTCGCTCGGCGGCGCGCTGAACGGAATTGCTCGACGCCTGGTCGTCCACGACGACGGCTCGGGGTCGAAGCTGTACGCGGCGGGCATCAGCACCCCCGTGGTCGTCGGGGTCTCGTACTGGAACGGCGCGGGCTGGACCCCGGTCGGCCCGGCGCCGGTCGGCGGGGAGGTGACGGAGCTCGAGGTCGTGACGCTGCCGGCGGGACCGCGCTTGATCGCCGGCGGCTCGTTCGCCGACCTCGGGAACTCGACGAGCCGCGGGCTGGCGCTGTGGGATGGCGCGACTTGGAACAACGTCGGCGCCGAGGGCCTCGCCGGCTTGCCTTCGATCGGAGGCGTCGCCAGCAGCGTCGCGGGCGCCGACCTCGGCTCGGGGCCGCGGCTGTTCGTGACGGGATCCTTCACGCGGGTGGACTCGGTGTCCGCGCTCAACGCCGCGAGCTGGGATGGATCGAGCTTCGAAGCGTTCGGCGCCGGCGGCGGCCTGAGTTCCGCCGCGGCCACCGTCGCGGCCTTCGAGGGTTCGGTGTACGTCGGCGGCGCCTTCAGCGGCGCGTCCGGATCGACGCAGCCGTACCTCGCGCGCTGGGCCGGCGTCGACTGGGACGCCGCGGTTCCGCCGGTGGACGGCGCCGTGGACTCGCTGCAGTCCTTCGACGACGGTCAGGGCGAGAAGTTGTTCGTCAGCGGTCTCTTCGCGCAACCGTTCGCTCAGCAACTGGCGTGGGACGGCGCTCAGTCGAGCTCCGCGGGCGCGCTCGGCGGCGACGGTCGCATCTACGCGCAGCTCGTGCACGACGACGGCGCCGGCCCCGCGCTCTACGTCGGCGGAAAGTTCAACTCGATCGGCGGCGTCGCGGCGAACAACGTCGCGCGCTGGGACGGGACGAGTTGGTCGGCGCTCGGAACGCTGGAGCCGAACAACGCGGTGCAAGCGCTCGCGTTCCACGACGACGGCACGGGAGGCGGAATGCAGTTGTACGCGGGCGGCCCCTTCCTCAAGGCGGGCGGTCAGTTCGTGTTCGGCATTGCGCGCTTCGACGGCACGGCGTGGCACGGCGTGGGCAACGGCTTCGATCAGTCCGTGTCCGCGCTCGAGGTCTTCGACGACGGTTCCGGCCCGCAGCTCTACGCGGGCGGCGGGTTCAGCTCCTCGCCGCCGCACGCCGTGCAGCGAGTCGCACGTTGGGACGGCGTGCGATGGTGGCCGGTGGGCGCGGGTCTGAGCGGCCGGGTCGAGACGCTCGCGACCTTCGACGACGGCAGCGGTCCGGCGCTCCTGGCGGGCGGAGCCTTCACGAACTCGGGCGGCGTGCCGACGCGCCACCTCGCGCGCTGGACGGGAGCGGCCTGGACCGAGTTCGGCGGCGGCGCCAACTACACCGTGAACCAGATGAAGGTGCTCGACGACGGAACCGGGCTCGGCCAGGCGCTGTGGGTGGTCGGCGGCTTCGACAGGGTCGGGGACGACATCGTCTCCTCGGGAGTCGCGCGCTGGGGCAAGACGTGCACGCCGAAGACCTATTGCACGAGCGGCACGAGCTCGAGCGGCTGCGCGCCGACGATCGCCGGCAGCGGCCGTGCGAGCGCGTCGCAGTCCACGAACCTGCTGCTGAGCGCGAGCTCGCTCGAGGGCGCGCGCAGCGGCCACTTCTTCTACGGCGTGAACGGGCCGCACGCCGCGCCGTGGGGCCAGAGCACGCACGTGTTGTGCGTCCGAGCGCCCACACAGCGCACGGGCACGCAGACCACGGGCGGCGCGGCCGGCTCGTGCGAGGGCGCGATGACCTTCGATTGGAACGCCTTCGCCGCGTCGAACCCCGGCGCCCTCGGCCAGCCCTTCACCGCCGGCCAGGACGTGTGGGCCCAGTGCTACTTCCGCGACCCCGCGGGCCCCAAGACGACCGCGCTCTCCAACGCGGTGCACTTCACCCTCTGTCCGTAGCGCGCGTCCGGCCCTTTGCGCCGCGCACCGCCCCCGCCCAGCAAGCTCGGCGAGCTGCGACGTTTCGTCGAGAAGCGAGCCGCCCGCACGCTCTCCACGGCCGTGCGCGGCGGCTCGCTGTTTTCCGCTCGCCCGTGCGAGCTGCCGCGGCCGAAGGGGCTGGGCGCGACAGGCGCGAAACGAAAAAAGGACCCGCCGGCCTCAGGAGAGCCGACGGGTCCTCGTCGCGACGTTGTGGGGGGCGAGCGACGCGCGTCTCCATGATCACCGTGCGCCGCTCACCGCCCCTCCCTACATATCCGTCAAGACGTTGTCGATTCGGGGAACTTAGGGTTTTTTTTCGCACAACCGGCGATCTCCAGGCCGCGAATTCCCAACTACGGGGCGCCAACCGCCCCCGAGCGATCGAAAGACCTGGGTTCCCCCCACATCGCGCAGCGGGGCGGCGGCGCCCACCCCGAACTCGATCCGGGGCGCCGCACAGGCCGCGGGCGACCCGCGAAGCGCGGGAACGGGCGAGCGGCGCCCGGGCGGCGTCGAGCGCGCGCCTCGCGGTACGATCCAGCGCTCCCGCGCGGAGAGCGTGCCCCCCGCCCGCCGTCCGCGCGGTCCTCCCCTACCATGGCGCAATCCCCCATCGCCCGCGGCGCGGTGACGCTGCTCTTCGTCGGCATGCTCGGCGCCGTCTGGGCCCTCGAGCGACAGGCGAGCGGGGCTGGAGCGGGCGGCCCGAATCGCTCGCTGGCCTTTGCGCTGAAGGAAGTTTCGAAGGAGGTCGGCATCGACTTCCGGCACGCGCCGACGACGCTCGATCCCAGGCTCGAGAACATCGCGCCGCACGTGTCGGCGATGGGCGCCTCGGTGGCGGTCGTCGACTTCGATGGCGACGGGTGGAGCGACCTGTACGCGACGACGAGCCGCTTCGGACAGCCGAACGCGCTGTACCGCAACCGCGGAGACGGGACGTTCGAGGACGTCGCGGCGCGCGCGGGACTCGCGCAGCTCAACCGCGAAGGCGAGGGCGTGTCGATGGGCTCGATCTGGGCCGACTTCGACAACGACGGCCACGTCGACGCGTTCGTCTACAAGTGGGGTCAGCAGCAACTGCTACGCAACCGCGGCGACGGGACGTTCGAGGACGTGAGCGAGCGCTCCGGCGTGCGACGCTGGATGAACTCGAACGGCGCCACGTGGTTCGACTACGACCGCGACGGCTTCGTCGACCTCTACCTGGCGGGCTACTTCCGCGGCGACATCGACCTTTGGAACCTGAAGTCGACGCGCATCATGCAGTCGAGCTTCGAGTTCGCGGCGAACGGCGGCGACAACGCGCTGCTGCGCAACCGCGGCGACGGCACGTTCGAGGACGCCACCGAGCGCATGGGAGCGAACAGCACGCGCTGGACGCTCGCAGTCGCCGCGGCCGACATGGACGGCGACGGTTGGTGCGATCTGTACCTCGCGAACGACTACGGTCCCGAAGAGCTGTTCCGCAACGTCAAGGGCCGGCGTTTCGAGCGCATGAGCGGCATCGGGCTCGAGGAGTCGAGCAAGAGCGGCATGAGCGTGACGCTCGGCGACTTCGAGAATCGCGGCCGTTTCGGCGTGTTCGTGACGAACATCTCGAAGGAGCGCTTCCTGTTCCAGGGCAACAACCTGCGCCAGAACCTGCTCGCCGAGCGCGGCCGCCTGCTCAACGTCACCGAGGACACGTCGGCGCCGCGCGCGCGCGAGGTCGTCGACTGCGGCTGGGCCTGGGGCGCGCAATTCGGCGACCTCGACAACGACGGGTGGCTCGATCTGTTCGTCACGAACGGCTTCGTGTCGGCGAACCCCGAGCGCGACTACTGGTACGGCATGTCGAAGGTCGCGGGCGGCGCGGGCGGCGTGTTCGAGGACGCCACGAAGTGGGAGCCGATGGGCGACCGCTCGCTGTCGGGTTTCGAGCGCTCGCGCGTGCTGCTCGGATGCGGCGCGTGCCGCTTCGAGGACGTCGCGCTCTCCGCGGGGGTCGACGATCTCTACGACGGGCGCGCAGTCGCCTTCGCCGATCTGTTCAAGCGCGGCGCGCTCGACGCGATCGTCGCGAACCAGAACGGACCGCTGCTGGTCTACCGCAACGAAGTCGACCCGACGCGCAACTGGATCCAGTTCGAGCTGCGCGCGAGCGTGTCGAACCGCAGCGCGATCGGCGCCGAGCTCACGCTGCACTTCGGCGAGCGCCGGCAAGTGCAGGCCGTGCTCGCGGGCAACGGCTTCTGCTCGCAGAACGAGCACGTGCTGCACTTCGGGCTCGGCGAGGCCGAGCGCGTCGACAAGGTCGTCGTGCGCTGGCCGAACGGAACGACGACCGCATGGCTTTCGGAATCCGGCGCAACGCAGGGGGAACTGCGGCCCGGCGATCGGCGCGCGGAGTTCGCCGTGCGTCGACGCCACGTCCTCGAGGAGCCGCGTCCGTGAGCGCGAGAGCAGCAAGCGTTCCGGCGGCGGGTGCGGCGGCGGGCGGCGCGCCGGCCGCCAAGACGGGGCTCGCGGCGCTGCTGACGCCGCAGCGCATGGTGAGCGCGCTCGTCACGACGATCCTGGTCATCGGGCAGTTGGGCTTCCACATCCTGCCGAGCCTGTGGGTGCTGCCGCTCACGCTCGGCACGGCGATGGTGTTCGAAGCGCTGCTCTCGCGCTGGCTGCGCGGCGTCTGGCCGAGCGTGCTGTCGGCCTACATCGCCGGCAATTCGATCGTGATCCTGATCAAGCCGCAGGCCGGCCTCTTGTGGCCCTTCGTGCTCGGCGCCGCGATCTCGATCACGTCGAAGTACGTGCTCACCTACCGCGGCCGGCACCTGTGGAACCCGACGAACTTCGCGATCACTGCGATGGTGTTGCTCGCGCCGCAGTCGATCGCGGTGCTGAGCCACGAGTGGGGCAACGAGGTCTGGCCCGTCGCCGTGATCTGGGCCATCGGCCTGGTCGTCGTGCGGCGCGCAAAGCTGCTGCACATCACGCTCACCTACCTCGCGTGCTTCGTCGCGCTCGCCGGCGTGCGCGCGGCGATCCTCGGCCTCGACTGGCTGACCGAGGTGAGCCCGGTGACGGGCACGATGTACCAGTTCCTGATGTTCTTCATGCTCACCGATCCGCGCACGACCGTGAGCACCGTCAAGGGGCGCATGTTCGTCGTCGCGCTCGTCGCACTCGGCGAGTGCGGGCTGCGGCTCGCGAACGATTTCGGCCTGGCCTGGGCCGAGCCGGTCGCCACGATCCCCGCCATCGCATCGCTTGCGGTCATCGGGCCGATCGCGATGGCGCTCGATCTGCGCTCGAAGCCGGCGCGCTGAACAACGGATCTGCACAATGGGCGAGCCTCACTCGCCGTGCAGCTCGACCTCGCCGAGGCCGACGAACGGGCGGGAGGCGCCGGAGGCGATGCTCGAGAGCGTGAGGTCGATGCGTTTGATCGAAACGGCCGGCGAGAGCTTCAGGACCGCGGGCTGGAGCGCGTCGGCGCCGAGCGTGAGCGTGTGCTTCGCCTTGCCGTTGATCACGACGTGGAT
>CALFYL010000081.1 GCA_937952135.1 uncultured Planctomycetia bacterium | reverse complement strand
GTCGTACGAGCAAGGCGTCGATAGGCCGGCTGCCACGCCCGCATCCGCCGCGATCTCGCGCGCGTCGCAACCCTACCGCGCTGTGGAGGCCTTCCAGATCAGCGCCGGTGAGGTCTCATACAGCGTGCCCTTCGTCGTCGCGAAGGACTCCACCCATCTCCAGCACGATTCGATGGCTGGAATGCGCAGGTCGTCCTCCTCATTAACGAAGCCAGCCCATATGCGTTCGACGCCGCCACGTTCGTCGTACACGGCGCAGGCCCAGCCATCAGGTCGGTCCGGCTCCTCGAACCGCATCGAGCGCGGTACATCGGCGACCTTGTTCCAAATCTCAGTCGTCATTTCGGCGACTTGCTTCACGGGGGCGCGGCCGGCGTGAAGCCGGTCGTACACCGTCGGACGGAACAGCACGAAGCCATCGGGCCACGCGGCGAAGATGATCCCTGTCTCGTCCGACGGTGGTGTCTCCGGCCCCTTCTCGAAGGCGTACATGACGAGCGACGCGCGGTCCGGGCAATCGTCGCGGAACAGGCTGGAGGACACCACAAGTGGACCCGCCTCGACCTCGGCCGGCTTGGTCGAGCTGCACGACCAGCCGAGGAACACAAGCGCACCGACCCACACGGAGTGCGGCAACACCCATCCGCGTCGACGAACTGCAAGCGCCATGCGCACGACGATACGTCGGAGCCGCTTACCGGCAAGGTCGCGGGGGCGATGTGTCGCAGCCCTGGGTGGACAGGATCGGGGTGGGCGGGTTCACTGGGGCGCTCCCTTCCCTGGAGGCCCCCCCCCGCCCCATGCTCGCTCGCTTCGCCGCACCTGTCTCGTCCGTCACTGCGGATGATCCGCGCCTCGACTTCAACGCATGGCGCGCAGCGAATCCCGGCGCGCTCGGAAACCCGTTCGTCGCCGGGCAGGTGTTCCACGCCCAAGGCTGGTTCCGCGATCCCGGCGCGCCGAAGCAGACCAACCTGAGCGATGGGTTGAGGTTCACGCTGTGTGAATAGGCACCACTCGGTCCCAGTTAAACATCAGGAGTACCGCGTTCACCGCAAGCTTCGAGTTCGCGTCGAGGCCGCCGCTAGTGTATCCGCGACCACAACAGACTCTGGCTGATCAGACGCAACAACCGCAGTGCGTCCAGAGTCGCCCGTCACGAACTTCCCTCCTTCTAGGCGTCCGCCCGGGTCAGGTGCTGACAGTCCGATGATTACGGCCATTGTGCGTTCTGCTCTGAAGCACGCGAAGGAACCGCTGACTGTCCCGACCCTCAGAGCGGAGAGGTTTGGTGTGACAGCACACACGATTGCGGCTACACGACGAACGCCGCAGCGGGCAAAACCTGTCGTCACGGTCCGAGCTGCGTGAATAGTGGACGTGACGGGTGCTACCTCAAAAGGCTGCTAGAAGGAGCAGTAGACAAACGCCTCTCCGCGTCGTCCTCCCAGCACAAGGTGAGTCAACCCATCAACGCCCCCCCCGCCGCCAGTCACAATTCGACTAAGGCCACGACATCCGGCGCAATCAGCCCCAAAAGCCAGCGTTGCGTCTCGAAGCGCCTCCCCACTCGCGCCGCAGTAAGCTTGCAAAACCTCGCCGCCGCCAACCTGCGCCCCATAGCACCCACTGACGACCAATTCCGACAATCCGTCAGCATTGCAGTCGCCAATCGATACGACCATTGGCAAGTCGCCCAGGAGAGCGCTTGTCCTCCAAATCTCTATTCCACTTTCCGCTGACACACAAATTATCAGGTTCTCAACGTCCCGTCCAAACCATGCAAACACAATATCTTCCAATCCACCGCCGTCAACATCCACAAACTGAATCAAATCATACCCATAAGAACCAGCCGCCACGTACGGCACTTGCTGACGCCACAGCTTACGTCCATCTTCCACGCTGAATGCAATTAGAGCTAGACTGCTGCCGTCAAACACCGGCGCAACGATCGCCTGGCACTCCCCCGTGGTGGACTCTACCACCGAACATATCTTATGTCTAGGCGTCAAGAACCGCTGCTTGAGCAACCTCCTCGCACTAACGGTTAGCGTCTCAATATCGAGGTCTGCCAAGTAAAGGCCAGAAGGCTTTTGAGCAGCATACTCAAACGGCGCGACTAGCGTGATCCCGGTCGCCGCGCCCAATGCGCTGCGCCGAGAAACAACCGCCTGGCACTTCCAGTCACTATTGGGGCTCGTCAAACTGGCTGCGCACAAGACACGCAAGTCAACGCCGCTCAGCACTTGCAAATCGAGCGCAGAGCCCCGGCTGTAGAGCGGACTCGAAGGCGACAATACGAGCACATCCTCGCACCCGTCTTCGTCTATATCGCGGGTCACGATGACTTGCTCTGCGAAAAGCAAGTCCTTCTGCTTCCCGACTCCATCACTCATGCGCGTTATCTCTCTACTGGATTTCGGGTCGGCAAGGACGAGCACTGGTCGCTCGCCGTCATATCCAACCGCAACCAACCTCGCCTTTGAAGGCTCATCTGCATCCAGAACAAACCCCAAAGGCCAAACCTGAGCGAGATCCCAGTCGCACTTCCAGTTGGTCCGCTCCGCCAGGGCAGCCCTAATGCCTAGACTGCGCGCGGTCCGACTTTGTGGCGCCTGATTCCCATTTGGCCTGTCTTTGTAATGCTCTTGCGTACTAGGTGTCAAACCCGAACCCGCGTTAATCGCAGTTGGCACACAGGATGACACTGATGTTAGCGAGCACCCGCAGGAAGCAATACATGCAAGCGCATGCGAGCTCCACACTCGCCTCCACGCAGTATTCCCAGGCGCACTTGTGACTGCCCGCCTCGCGACACAGAGACTGAGCGCCAAGTTCAATCCCACAGCGCGCAGGGAAGCCAAGAACGTCGCAATCAATAACACACCGATCTCCAAACGCGCAAACTGCCGCCCATCCAAGACAAAGGAATCATGGCAATCAAGAGCATCATAACTATCGAAGTAATCAGAACCAAAGCAGCAGTGATCGACACAGGAATCGCGTGCACTAGAAGGCGCAACCCAGGCAGAACAAAAAAACTGTGGCGTTTACGGTCACGCTGTCGTCTTCGCGACCAAGAGGCGACTCTTGTCGTGTCACGAAATTCCATTCCGCTTTGAAGGTCGGGACAGAGGCTGGGCGCCTCGTGTTCTTGTGAGCAGGCCGCGGTGCTCAACGGCTTAGTGCTTATCCCAGCGGCGTGCACGCGGTGGTCGGCGTTCAACCGCCTCTCGGGTGAGCGCGGCGACAGCAGTGTGGAGGGGGCGAGCACGATGGAGAGGATCCTCTACCGATACCGGTGCCTCGTCAACTCCGACAGAGCGCCCCCACCTTACCCCACCCCAATCGCCTCCCTTGCCCCGCTCGGCCGCCACATCCGCGCGTTGTAGGACACGTTCGCGACCATCTTCCCCGCGGCGTCGCGCACCTTCGCGCCGTGTCGGCTGCGCATCTGGAGGTACCGCTCGGCGTACCTCCATCTTGCGGTCGATGACGACCACCTCCGGCCGAAGCCATCCGCTTGGATGTCCATCCGCCAGCCCATCACGGCGCTTAGCGGCACGCTTCGCAGTTCGGAGGGACGTGTGTGCGACCGGTTGATCACACTGACGCCATGCGATGGACCGCAAGAACGTGTTGGCTCCTATTGGGGCTCCTGGCCGGCTGCCAAAGCACGCTCGGGAGGGCGCCTGGGCCCGAGGCGCCGGAGCTGGCCCAAGAGGCGTGCGGGACGCTGATCCTGCCGCCGGTCGGGTCGGGAGCTACCGCCCGCACGGTGCGGCTCATCGACCTGCCCAGCCTGCGTGAGCTGCAAGTCCGGCTCGAGCACGACCCGATCGCGATCGCCGGGGTGGACGCGAACGGCCAGCTGCTCTACGCCTTCGAAGTCGACGCCGACGTGAAGTTGGGCGACTACCTCCGCGGCGAGCTTGATCTGGAGCCGCAGCGCAGCGCCCGCTTCGAACGCTGGCGCATGCGGCGCGTAGACGTGACGAGCGGCGTCGAGAGCGATCTCGGCGCTCGAGGGCTTCCCGAACCTTCTCGCGCTAGCGCCGAGCGGCAGCCGACTCATCGCTGTGCGTGAACCTGCGAGCAGCGCAAGCGAGTCGACCCAACGTCCGAGCGACGTGTGGTGCATCGATCTCGCGTCGGGAGGGCGACGGGTCGTGCCCCACCGCGTCGGCCGTGTGCAGCGCTGCGACTGGAAGCCCGACGGGAGCGAGTTCGCCCTGACCGGCACGGCAGGCGGGGCGCTGTTCGAGGCAGCGAGCTTGGAGAGCACAGGCCTCCAGTCGCACGGCTACGGCCCGTTCACGCCCAGCGGCAGCGCTTACCTGCGCCGCAACGACGCGGGCCACGCGCTCGTCGAGCTCGACGGTGAGCGCCTGCTCGTAGGCGACGCACTCCTGCCATGGCCGGCCACGCGCGGGAACGGCCGCGAGCGCGGAGAGGCCGAGCCGATCGGCCTGTGCGGCGAGCGCCTCGCTCTCTACGAGGCGCTCCCCACGCAAGGCAGGCAGGTCGAGTGGAGCTTCGGGCGTGGCGGCTACACGCGCTTCGAGCACGCGGCCGTCAAGGTCGCGGACCTGGAAACAGGGGCCTTCGCGACGATCCTGTCCGGCAACGCGAGCCTGTGGAGGCCGCTCTACACCTCCACGCGCTGCTGGAAGAAGGTGGCGGACGATCTCTGACCGGCCCGAACGAGGAAGGTGTCCGGTCGTCGCCGCGCGTGCGATCGCCACCCTGCTCCGACCCACACAGCTTCCATGGGAGCAGCCCACGTGCGCCGGCTGCTGCACGACTCCAGCCGAACTCCACACTCCGTCGCGAAGCATGTTGCGCGAACTGTGGGCGTCCGCCGTGCCCCATGACCGTGCGGCTGACCCGCGCCCGCATCGCGCGCTGCACGTCGGCCAGCGTCTCGAACCGCTCCTGCCCGTCCCCGATGTCGGCCGTGTACGGCCCCGTCCCGATCGTCGTCA
>CALFYL010000080.1 GCA_937952135.1 uncultured Planctomycetia bacterium | reverse complement strand
CCAGCGGCTCGCGCAAGCTCGACGCGACCTTGGAGGACGCTCTCGCGCACACGCGCGTCCTCGAAGCCGAGCGAAAGAGCCTGGGCGTTCGCCAGCCGGTGCTCGTGCGCCGCTGACGCGGCGACAGCGGCGCGTAGTCTCGGGGCCGACCGTGGGTGACATCAGTCCGCGCGGTCGTGCGCGGGCGCCTGGAGAATCGCACAACGAGCCTATCGAGCCCCGGGTGCGATCGATGTGAGTCGAAAGGTGCTGCTCGCGCCAGCGGGCGCGCACGGACTCGGAGGGCGCGAGGAAGGCGCTCGGGAATCCGGCGCGCAGACACAGTGGCTCGAGCTCCCGACACGACGTCGATTCGGTCTCGAGGAGCGAGAAGGGCTTCAGCTCTCGGTACCAAGTGCGGCCCGCCAAGGACTCGGAACTCTGGCGGAGCAACGCATTCGAAGCCGACCCCCGTGCGAGCGCGTGCGCGCGACCTCACGGCTGACGCGGACTCGCGTCGGGGTGCGTGACCTTGGCGCGGTGGGTCGGACGTTCCTGGAGGGCAAGTTCAGACCTCGGGAGTCGTCGATCGCGCGCCCTCGCAATTTCGGAGTGTCACTCCCAAATTGCGCGGCAAACAGCGTCCGCAGGGGCCGAGAACCCCGTTGGCGCGGTTCCGGGTTGCCGGCGGCGAGGCGCGTGCGTGCAAGCCCGATCGAGGAGCTTCCGGGGCCGGCCACGCGGCGCGGCCGAGTCGCTGTGGGCCGATTCGCGGGAACCCGTTCGCGCACGTGCGCCGGGCGCCGCGCGTCACTTCACGCGCACGGCGCCGGTGCGGGCGCCGTGGTGGCTGAGCACGAACTCGCTCGCGACGCCGCTCTCCACCTTGAACTCGAAGATCACTTCCTCGTCGGGCGCGGCGACGAAGCGGTGCTCGCCCTGGTAGCGCAGGCGGTATGGACCCTCGTAGGGCGATTGGAAGTGGAGCTGCTCGTCGCGCGCTTCGACGGTCGTGCGCGTGCAGCCCATGTAGTAGACGCCGGCGTAGACCGCGCACTGTTCCTTGGTGAGCGGGAGGTCGACGATCTTCTGCTCGGGAACCTCGAACACGACGCGCCCGAGGCGGTCGTTGACGGCGGCGAGGTCCGCGTCGGTGGTGCGGGTCGCCGAGGCCACGACGAGGCTCGTCGCGGGGCGCCACGACACGCGCAACGCCGCTTCGCTGGAGGCGCCGCCGAGCGAGAGGAAGGGTTCGCGCTCGAGGCGCGAGCGCGCGAAGCCGTAGGAGTACGGCGCCTCGACACCGCCGGACAGCCGGTCGGCGCCGAGCAGCTGGTTGCGAGCGTGGCTGCTGAGCACGCTGTCGCGTTCGAGCGCGCGCATCAGCAGCGACAGATCGTCGAGCGTGGTCATGATGCGAGCCATGCCGACGAGGCGCGCGACCGACGCGGCGTCCGCGGGCGATCCGCTGACGCGGAACGAGGCTTCGCGCACGTTGCGCGCGGTCTCGCCGGCTTCGAGCGTGGTCTCGATCATGCGCGCGGGTTCGGTGACCCACTCCATGAGCACCTTTTCGAGCGGCTTCTCGGCGAGTTTCTCCGCCAGCGCCGTCGCGAGCAGTGCATTCGATTCGCTGTACGCGAAGCACGAGCCGGGCTCGGCGTCGAGCGGGCGCTGCGCCAGCCACGCCAGGACGGACTTGGTCGTCGCTTCGCTCGGTTTCGTCGCCAGGTAGTCGACGTAGCTCGGAACGCCCGACGAGTGCGTGAGCAGTTGCGCGACCGTCACGGTCTTCCCGCCGAAGGTGAATTCGGGCAGGTGCTTCGCGAGCGGATCGCTGAGCTCGAACTTGTCGGCTTCGCTCATGCGCAGCAGCGCGAGCGCCGTGAGCGGCTCGATCAACCACTGCGCCGCGCGCGGTTCGGTGAGGCCCTCGCGCTCCGCGTTCGGATCGCGCGCAACCCATCCGGAGAGCACGACTTGCTCCCCGAGCCACACGCCCGCCGACAAGCCCTCCAGGTCCTGGTCCGAGCGCGCGCCCTCGAGCGCGGCCTGCAGACGCGAACTCAAGTCGCGCCGCGTCGGCTCCTGCTTCGTCTCGCGCTTCGTCTCCTGCACGGAGCTGGCCTGGGTCCAGTTCGCAAGGGCCATGAGCCCGACCCCGAGCACCACCGCAAACCCCACATTCGTGCGCACTCTCGACATGACGACCTCCCGCGAGCTTCGCCCGCAGCGTTCACGGTAGCGATCTCGCACAGCCGAAGCGGCCGACTTGGCGGCGCCGCCGCCGCCTCTGAGTGCGTAGAGGGGCCCCGGCAACGTGCGGAGGGCGCGTGAAGCTCTCGAAGCTTCTCACGCGCCCTCGCGAGCCGTGCGCACAGCGCACGAAACCGAATCCGTCTCGGCTCAGGTCTTCTCGCAGACGACTTTGAGCTTGTCGAGGCCGCGCTCGAACGACGGTCCCACCAAGCTGTCGAAGAACAGCGCCATGTACGGACCGATCACGGGCAGGTCGAGATCGCCTTCGAGGATCCACGCGACCTCGACGCCGCCGACGACGGGCTTGTAGTTCATCAGGCTGACCGAGGGCGAGCGGCGCTCACCGTCGATGAACACCATGTCGTAGGCGATCCCCACCTCCGGATCGCAGCGCGTGAAGGTCAGCTCGCCAGCGCCGTCCTTGCCGGTCCAGCTCTGGTGGGCGCCGACGCCGGTGGTCTTCTCACCGAGGGTGGTCACGATCGTCGGATCGGCCTCCTCCCACGGCGACCAGGCGGGCCAGTTCTTGAGTTCGCCGCAGTACTCGTGCACGCGGGCGACGTCGGACTTGATCGTGACGCGCCGCTCGACGCGGAAGTGCGAACCGAGGGCGTAGCCGAGCGCGACGAAGATGGCGAGGAAAACGAGGACGCCGATAACGATCTTTTTGAGCATGAGAAGCCTCCTTGGGGCGAGCACGTTAGCGCCGAGGGGCCATCACGCGCCAGCGTGCGGCCCCTCGCTATCCCATCAAGTGCTTCGCTCGAACGGCCTGGCCGTCAATCCATGTGCGCCACGACGCGTTCGTCGCCCATTTGCAGTGCGATCTGCATCTGGCGCGTGTCGCGCGGCGCGAAGAAGCGTTTGAACACTCCTTGGAAAACGTTCTCGTACACGCGCAGCACGCCCTTCGTGCCCAGGCGGTAGATGAAGTCGGTGATCGCCCAGTAGCGCGGGCCCTTGAGCCCCTGCGCGCTCGAGTAGATGCGCGCCTGCTCGGCGACCATCCACTCGCTGAACAACATGTACGCGATCAAGTACGGCTTCGCGGCCCAGCGCCATCGGATCAGCTTGGGCGTGATGCGCATCAGCGACGGGAAGCGCACGACGATCGGAAACAGCTTGTGCAGGTTCTCGATCTCCTGCTTGTTCTCGAACAGGATCGACGTGGTGCGGTTGAACTTCTCGGGGAAGTCGTCGTAGGCCGACACCGCATAACCCATCTGCTTGGTCATGTCGGCGATGTCGAACTCGGGATAGGGCTGCATCAGCGACACGAGCGGGTGGTCGACCTTGCACTCGATGTTGAGCCGCACGGTGTCGAGCTCGTCCTCGAGCGTGCCGCCAGGGCCGCCGAGCATGTTGAGCGAGCCCAGCCGGATGCCGTGCTTCTTGATCCACTCCGAGGCGTCGGTGAGCTGCTTGCGCGTCGTGTTCTTGCGGAACACCGCGTTGCGCACATAGTCGCTCGCGGCCTCGAAGGCGATCCGCGCGTACACGCAGCCGGCCTTCTTGAGCAGCTCGATGTGGCGCTCGGTCGTCATGTTCGCCATCAAGATGACGTCGAACGGCAAACCGACTTCCTTCGGATAGCGCTCGCAGAACTCCTCGAGCCAGTCGTTCTTCAGGTTGAAGATGTCGTCGAGGAAGTGGACGAACTTCAGGTTGTACTTCGCGCGCACGTCGTTGATCTCGGCGATCACGTGGTCGACCGAGCGCTTGCGCGTGTACTCCTTGTTGTTCGCCCCGTAGACCTTCTTCTTCCACGCGTGGTGGAAGCAGAACGAGCAGTTCATCGGGCAGCCGCGCTGCGTCACGAACACCTTGCGATCGCTGTCGCGGTAGATCGCGCCGGCCTCGTAGATGATGTCGCGGTCGGGGAAGCCCAGCGAGTCGAGGTTGTTCGTCAGCGGCCGCTGCGGGTTGCGGATGATCTCGCCGGTCTCGCGGTGCTTGAAGTAGAAGTTGGCCGTCTCGTAGAAGGCCTCGCCGCGCGCCATCTTCTCGAGCAACTCGACCATGGCCTGTTCGCCTTCGCCGCGGCACACCGCGTCGATGCCCTCTTGCTCGATGTACTCGGGGCTGAAGGTCGGGTGCGGCCCGCCGGCGATCGAGAACACGTGCGGCAGGACCTGCTTCACCTTGCGGTTGACGTCGGCGAAGTACAGGTGCAGGCCGGTCGTCATCGAGTAGCAGACGACGTCGGGGTTGTACTCCTTGAGCTTGGCGATCCAGTCCTTGTCGGGCAGGAACAGGGCCTTGCAGTCGTGGCCGGCATCCTTCACGGCGCGCGACAGCCACATGACGCCGAGCATCTCCTGGGGAAGGTACTCGTCGATGAAGAGGACCTTCATCCGTTTCGTGGTGGTGGCGACCATGGTGTTCGTCTCGTGCTCGGCTCGCGCTCGCTGCGGGGGCCCGCTACGGCCAAATCTTACGTTGGCGTGAGAGTATAGCGGGCTTGGAAGACCTGGATCGGTCGGAAGGCGTCCGCGGCGCTAGCAAAGAGTAGGACCTCCCTCGCCATGGGGCAGCACGGGCCCGGCAAGGCGGTTGGATTTGGCGCCGGATCCGTAGGAAGAGTGCGCGCC
>CALFYL010000079.1 GCA_937952135.1 uncultured Planctomycetia bacterium | reverse complement strand
TTGCCGTGGAGAGAGACGAGGCGTTCCTGGAGACAGGAGCGCCTCGCCTGCTTTCCGGCGAGCACCGCGGGGCGAGGTTCAGCGCGGCTGCGCCCGCGACACGGGCTGGCGCCACAGGACCCGCAGGCGCGGCCCGAGTCGCTCGCTCGCAAACAGCAGCGGCAGCGTCGGCTCCTCGGCGATGCCGTACATCTGCACCGGCCGCGACTGCTCGCGTACCCCGGACTCGCGCCGCAGCGAATCGGGCGACTCCTCGAAGGGCGAGATCACGATCGACTCGACTCCCCGTTCGCGCCAGCGCTTGAGCTCCGCGCTGAAGCGCTCGTCGCGCGCGCGCACGCCCGACGTGTGCAGCACGACGAAGTCGGGGTTCCACTCGGACGCGACGCCGTCCGATGCCTCGTCGAGCAGGTTGCGCTCGCGCTCGACGTCGAAGCGCTCGTCCGAGAAGGCTTCGACGTCCATGGCGCGCTGGAACCGCGTCCAGTCGGCCATGCCGGCGTAGTCGAGGGTCCGGAGCGCGTGCTCGGAGTAGAAGAACGGGAGCTCGAGGTTCAGCGCGGCGAGGACCACCTTGCGCCGGCCGGGCTCGGAGTGTTCCGCGATCCACTGCGCGGCGAGTTCGAGCGTGTCGGGGCGCGAGCGCAACGTCCCCAGGCGCCAGCACGCGAGGATCGGCAGTGCGAGCAGCACGGCGGCGAGCGCGGCGCCGAACGCGCGACCGCGGCGCGCAAGCAGCGCGCGGCCCCAGACTTGGAAGCCCCACGCGGCCGCGACAGCCGCGAACGGAATCAACGGCAACGCGAAGCGATCGAGAGTGCGGCCGAAGAGCGCAAAGAACCCCGCGTAGGGCAGCACGAAGCCGAGACAGACCCACAGGTCCTCGCGCATCGCTGCGTCGAGCGCGCCGTGGCGGCGCAGCGCGGGCCACGCGAGAGCGAGGAGCGCCGCGAGCACTCCGAGCGCGATCACGGGCTCGTACAGCGCGAACGCGCGACCGAGCACGACCGCACCGCTTCCGAGTCCATCGGTCCAGTCGATCGCGTGGCGGCCCGCGAGCGCGACATCGGCGCCCGCTGCGGCCCCGCCGCCGCCTGCACCCGCGCCGCCGGCGCTCGCGAAGAAGGGCGCGTAGGCCCACGCGGTCACGAGCCCGACGAGCGCCAGCGAGAGCGCCGCCGCGACGAGTTCCGCGCCGACGGGGGCGCGCTCGCGCCGCCGCCACCAGGCGACGAGCCACGCGGGCAGCACCGCGAAGCCGCTCTGCAGCGTCGCAAGGCTCGCCGCGACGCCAAGCGCCCCCACCAGTTGGGATCCAACACCGGAGCGACTCCGCGAGTGCAGCAGCGCGAGCACCGCGAGCGCCGTCACGCTGCTCAGCATTCCGTGCGGGCGCTGCGCCGCCGAGTACGTCACGTGCAGCAAGCTGGTCGCCGTCAACGCAGCAGCGAGCAGCGCCGGCCCGCGGCCCATGAAGCGCCGCGCGAGCGCGTAGGCCGCGGCCACCGCGCCGAGCGACAGCCACACCGACACGCGCCGGATGTGCGTCCACGGCGCGCGGGCGAGTTCGAGCGCGCGCTCGAGCGGATCGAGCCCTTCGAGCCGCGGCTCGACCTCGGGGAGGTACGCCACCGCCGCGATCGGCAGCATGGGGTAGTAGCCGACCGACTCGCGCACCTCGTCCGCGCTCATCTCGCCGCGCAGGTGCGCCGCCTGGTTGCGCAGCACGTACCCATCGGAGTGCGTCCACTGCGGAAGCTGGCAGTCGAGCCCGCGGACGCGCAGCACCCAGGCGCCGAGCAACACCAGCGCGAGGCCGAGCAACGTGATCGAGCGCGAGGGCATCGTGGCCGGGAGTCGATCGTCAGGGAGCGGCGCGCGCAGCTCCGCGCGGGCGCCGCGAGCTCACGCCTGGTGCGCGGTCTGCACCACGCCACCGATCGAGTGGTAGCGCAGCTTGCGCGTCACGACCTCGTCGCGCGCTTCGTCGTAGATCGAGCACGTGCGGATCGGCCGCGAGTACAGGTGCATCGTCACCGCGGGACGGCCGCCCGCGGGCTCGATGCGGTGCCAGCCCATCTCGTCGACGATGAAGGCCACCGAGCCGCGGCGGAACGAGCGCGCGGGCCCGGGCACGGGCACAGGCGCGGACGCAGGCACGGACGAGTACGGCGCCTCGCTCGGCGCGCGCACCTTGAACAACGTCTCGTTCACTTCGCCGTCGAGCACCGCCATCCAGCAGCGCTGGCCCTGGTGGTCGTGGATCGGGCTTCGCTGCCCCGCGCCCCAGCACAGCACGATGAGCTCGAACAGATCGCTCTGGCGTACGAGGTTGCGCGCGTAGTAGTCGGCCTCGAAGTGCGCGAAGGTGCGCCAGTCGTCGGCGGAACTCGCGGCGTAGCGCTCGAGCGCCGCGGTCACTTGCGCCGTGCGACGCTCGTCGGCCAGGGTGCGGTCGAGTTCGCTCAGGAGTTCGTCGATCGGCTTGCGGGTCATGGGGTGAGAGGGCGCGAGGGGCGAGGGGATTTCAAGCGGCGGGCACGGGCTGCGGAGCGAGCGCCAGGGACAGCGCGCGCAGCGCTCGGTCGAGGGCGCGTTCGTCGACTCCGGCCCCGAGCGAGAAGCGCAGCGTGCCGCGCGCGAGGTGTTCGGGAACGCGCATCGCCGCGAGCACGTGCGACACCGCGCCGTTCGAGGCCGCCGCGCCGGCCGCGACGCTCACGTCGAGCTCCGCGAGGCGCGCTTGCAGCGCCGCCGCGTCGACGCCCGGGAACGCGACGCTGAGCGTGTTCGGCAGTCGCGGCCCCTCGCCGTTGAGCTGCACGTCGGGGCGCAACTCGCGCAGCCGCTTCCACAGCACCTCGCGCAGGCGCTCGACGGCGCGCGGATCGAAGGCGCCGGCGGCGAGCCGCTCGAAAGCGACCCCCAGAGCCGCGACGCCGGCGGTGTTCTCCGTGCCGCCGCGCATTCCGCACTGCTGTCCGCAGCCGACGATGAACGGCGGCAGCGGCACGCCGGAGCGGATGTACAGCACGCCGACGCCCTTCGGGGCGTAGAGCTTGTGCGCCGACAGGCTCAGGAAGTCGCAGCGCAGCGCTCCGACGTCGACGGGCACCTTGCCGATCGCGGCGACGGCGTCGCAGAGCAAGCGCACGCCGCGTGCTCGGCACAGCTCACCGGCCTCGGCCACCGGCTGGAGGATGCCGGTTTCGTTGTTCGCGAGCATCAGCGCGACGAGGCGCGTGTTCGGGCGCAGCGCGCGTTCGAGGTCCTCGAGGGCGACGCGTCCGTCGGGCCGCGGATCGACGAAGGTCACTTCGGCGCCGCGCTGCGCGGCTCGCCGCGCGGATTCCAACACCGACTTGTGCTCGATCGAGCTCACGACCAGGTGCGCCGGCGCAACCCCGGCCGCCGCCGCGCACTCGAGCACCGCCCAGTTGTTCGATTCGGTGCCGCCCGAGGTGAACCACACCTCTTCGGCGCGCGCGCCGATTCCCGCCGCGATCGACAGCCGCGCACGGTCGATGGTCGCGCGCGCGGCGAGGCCCAGCGCGTGCGCCGCGGAAGCGTTGCCGATCGGGCCGTCGAGCGCGTCGAGGAACACCTGGCGCACGCGGCCGTCGACGGGGGTCGAGCCGTTGTAGTCGAGGTAGACCGGTTCGGCGGGCGCGTTCATGCCCCGCGATTATGCCCGAGCGCCTTCGCGAGCGTCCCGCGCGCGCCTCGCGCGGCGGGTGGATTTTTTGGGAAGTCGCCGTTGCGCCGTCCGAAAGCGTCTCCTACATTTTTGACGTGTGAGCGGTTCGCCGCTCACGCATGCGAGGTCCATCGGGAGGCGTTTGCACTTTTGCGAGCGGTGCGATCGCCCGGGAAGCTTGATGGATCTCCTCTCTCCCTCGGGCCAGTGACCGGCAAGGGTCACTGGCCCCCTTTTTTTTCTCGCCAGGTCTTCGTTTCCCGCCAGGTGCATGCGCGCCTCGCCGCGCGCCGCGGGCTCGTCCGGACGCGGCGACGAGGGCTCGAGAATGCAAAAAACCTCGGGTTTCCGAGGTTTCGAGCGAGGCCACGCCTGCCGGCGCCTTCCGGAGAGGTCGCAGGCAACTGCGCGAGCGGTTGTCGCTACGGCTCGAGTTGCCAGACGTGTTGCGCGGGATCCGTCTCGAGCAAGGTCAACTCCGCGCTCAGCGGGTCGTGCATCCAGTTGGCCGTCGGAACCCCGTCGCGCAACACCTGCAGGGGCGCGAGCGGCCAGTCCTTCACGACGACCTCGTCGGCGAGCGCATCCGCCGCCGAAAGCGTGACGTGCAGCGTCGTCGCGGTGCTCAGACCCGCCGCCGACGTGCGCACCTTGATCCTTTGAACATTCTGCGTTGCGGTGAGGCTCAAAGCGTTCGCCTGCGCGTCGACCGACCAGCTGAACGGCGAGAACGCGCCCGCCGCGTCCTGCTCGAGCTCGAAGTGGAAGTACACCGCGTCGGAGTCCGCCAACGTGTTCGCGGCCGTCGGCGTCGCGAGCGTGAACTGGCGCAGCCAGTCGCACACCGCGCGCTCGTCGAGCGCGTCCCAGGAGTGCCCGGGAAAGTTGAGGACCGCGTTCACGTGCTGCGCGGAAGTGAGCGGCAGGCCCGCGAGGAAGTTCACGAACGCGTCGTGCTGCGTCGAGAGGTAGCCGACGTCCTGGTTCGTGCGGAAGAGCGAGAGGTTGACGTGCGAGAGATTTCGGGCGACGTCGGTGCCCGGGACGATCTGCAGCGAGAGCGTGTCGAGCTTGAACAGGCTCGAGCGCTGCATGAGGAACGGATCGAAGGATCCCGGGACCCCTGCGACGCCGAAGATCGCGTCGTACACGGCCTTGGTCGGGGCGACCTCGTTGTCGTATGCGTGCTCGTGCGCGAGGAGCGACGACAGGCTCGCGACCGCGGCGAAGCGCGGCTCGTCGGGGTCGAGGTGCCGCGCCGCGTAGTTGAGCGCCGCTCCGCCGCCCATCGAGAACCCGACGGCGTAGATGCGCGTCGGGTCGATGTTGAAGTTCGACTGCGCCCAGGTCAGCGCGCGCTTGGTGTGGATCTGCGACGTGAGCGACGAGAAGTGGATGTTGCCCCACGAGCGCGGAGCGATCACGTACCACTGGCGCCGGCGCGCCTCCTCGAACAGGCGCGTGCTCACCATCGCGTCGAGCTCGCTGACGCCGAAGCGGTGGAACACGACGAGCAGCGGGCGCGCCTGGTCGGACGCGGCTTCCTGAACCCACACGCGCTCGAGGTCCCCGGTGCCGGTCGTGAGGTTCACGCGGTAGCGCTCGGGCGCTTCGGGGCGGAACGAGGGGCCGAGCAGAAGCCCCGAGGTCGAGCGCGCGCCGACCCCGCCCTCGAACTCGCTCTCGGCGCCGAGCGCCAGGTCGAGGGCGTCGAGTTCGGCGTCGAGCGGGAAGATGTACGGAACGCCGCCTTCGAGTCCGTCGAAGAGCGAACGCGGCGCCTGGACGGGTTTCGCCTGGCCGGCTTGAGCCTGGGTGGGCGCGACCTGGCGCGCGGGCACCCGCGGGGTCGAAGCCCCCACCTCGGCGCGAACCGAGACCTGCGGCGCGGCGTTGGCGGCGGCGCCCGTCGCGGCAGCGACGCCCAACGCCAGAGTCCAGGCTAGGAACTTGATTTGCACCCTCACGGTCCTTCAGGGGCGCTCGGCAGCCGCTGGTTCCAGCCCCCTCGGCCGAAATCGCGCGCGCGCATCCCCTCCCCTGGAGTCTAGCCCGCCCCTCGCGGCAAGGCAGGCCGTCCGCCGAGGTTCGACCGCTTTCAGGCCTCGCCGCGCAACATCTTCCAGGCGAGTCCATAGCGCAGACCTCGTCCGCTGGCGGTCGCCCGGGACGCGCCGAGCCGTTCCAGCGCCGCCGCCAGGCACACCAGCCCCGCGGGCAGGATCGAGGCCCGATCGGGCTCGACCGGGAAGCGCCGCCGGCCGGCGGAATCGAGCACTCTCAAGCGCTCCGCCCACTGCCGCGCGCCCGCGGCGGTGACCGCTCGCCCCTCGGTCCGAACGGCGTCGAAGGCGCTCCAGCCCATCTCCAGGGCCGCCAAATTGGCCGCCGTCCCCCCCAGGGCCACCGTGACGCCGCTCGAGGGCGGCGGAAGGACGCGCCCGGCAGCCGCCGTCGCGAGGGCCTCGGCGACCTCCGCTTCGGCCGCGCGCCACGCGGCGTCGGACCACGCCGCGTCGGTTCCCTGCAGGTGGCGCTCGCTCAAGACGACGGCTCCGACCGGCGCCGAAACGCGCTGCTCGCCGCCCGCCCAGGCCAGCTCCGTGCTGCCGCCGCCGACGTCGATCACGCGAACGTCCGAGGGCGTGACTTGTACGTCATGCCCACTCCCGCGGACGGCCGCCGCCGCCGCGGCGAAGCTCAGCTCGCCCTCGCGTTCCCCGCTCACGACCTCGATCGCGAGCCCGCATTCGCGCCGCGCGCGCTCGACGAACTCGGCCGCATTCGCCGCGCGCCGAAAGACCGCGGTGCCCACGGCGCGCACGCGCTCGGGCGCCGCGACCCCGTTCGCGCGCACACCCTCGAGGAGCTCGCGGAGCGCCGCGATGCCGCGCTCCATCGCGAGCTCGCCGATGCGCCCGGTCCGCGCCAGCCCTTCGCCCAGGCGCGGCGTGCGGTACGCGTCGTGCACCGCGCGAAGTTCGCGGCGCGCATCGACCTCCGCCACGAGCGCGAGGAAGGTGTTCGTGCCTAGGTCGAGCGCCGCGACGCGCCCCGGGCCCGCGCTCACTCCGCCTCCCCCACCGCGTGCCCGGGAAGGTCGGCGAACTCGCCGTGGCACGCGCCTTCGAGCGTGAAGACTTGCACGCGCTCGCCGTCGCGGTCGATCAGCGCGATGCGCGTCGAGCGCTCGTCGTTCGCGAACTCGGCGACCACATCGCCGGGGTGGCGGATGTCGAAGCCTTCGCGGCCCGTGCGCGCGAGTTCGCGCACGGTGCGGCCCGAGCCGTCGACGAGCAGGAGCCGCGCGTCCTCGGCGCCGGTCGCGATCAGCATGCGGCCGTCGGCGAGCGGCGCGAGCGCAGCCGGCGGCGCCACGGCGCCACGCTCGTCGAGCGGCCGGAAGCTGAACAGATGCTCGTCGTCGCGGAACACCTGCACCCGCGCGGCGCCGAACTCGCACGCGTAGGTGAAACGGCCCAGCACGGCGATGCGCTGCACGTCTCGGAAGCGGCCAAGCGGATCGCCGCCTGGGCGCAGCGAGTCGAGCACGGCGCCGTCCGAGCGGAACGCTTGCAGCGCGTGCCGGCGCCAGCCGCGCGAGCCGACGTAGAGCGTGCGCGACTCGTCGGTTTCGGCGAGCGCGACGTCCACGGCGCCGTGCAGCGTGCCGCGCGCATCGTCGCGCGCCCGCACCGCGCCGTCGAAGCGCGCCGTCTGGATCCCGAACAGGTTGAAGACTCGCACGCAGCCGCGCTGGGTGTCCGCGACCCAGACCTGGCGGTCCGAATCGACGTCGATGCCGCCCGCGGCGATCGGCGCGCCCTGCTCGTCGACCAGTCGGATGCCGCGCGAGAGCGGCCGGCCGTCGAAGTCGTAGGGCCGCACGAAGGCCGCTTGCGCCTGGCGCGCGACGTACAGCACTCCGGCCCGCAGACACAACGATCCTTGCACGGGCTAACGGCGCTCCAAAGTCACGGTCACGATCTCGGCGGGAGCTCGGAAGCGTAGCGGAAGGCCGATCGCGCCCAAACCGCGGCTCACGATCAAGCGCGTGGGGCCGAGCTCGAGCCGCGCGCCCGGATGGGGCGGACCGGCGCGGCGCAGGAAGGGCAGATCCACCTGCGTTCCGTGCGTGTGGCCGCTGAGCACGGCGAGGCAGCGCGCGCGGACCGCGTGCGGAGCGAGCGCCGGGTGGTGGCAGAGCACGATCTCGAATTCGTCCGCTCCGACCGCCGCGCGCGCGGCGGCAAGGTCGGTGTGCTTCGATTCCTCGAGGTCCTCCACGCCGACCAGGCACAGCGTTTCGCCGCCGAAATCCAGGCGCGCGCACTCGTTGCGCAACACGCGAACGCCGATCGACGCGAGCCGCGCGGCGAGCTGCGCGTCGCAGCGTCCGCGGTAGTCGTGGTTGCCGAACACCGCGAACACCCCGCGGCTCGCGCGCAACTGCGCGAGCTCGGGCAGGAGCTGTTCGAGCTCGCGAGGGGCGTGCGTGATGAAGTCGCCGGTCAGCGCGATCACGTCCGGCGCGAGGCGTTCGACCTCGGCGAGCACGTGGCGCAGCGATCCGCGGCCCACGAACGCGCCGGCGTGCAGGTCGGAGAGCTGCACGAGGCGCACTCCGTGCAACGCGAGCGGGAGATCCGGCGCGCGAACGATCTCGTGGCGGACCTTCAGGCCCGGCGGCTGAAGATGGCGCAGGCGGTAGAGCTGCCGGCCGCCGAGCGCGAGGCAGCCGCACTCCACGGTGCGCACGAAGGCGCGGCGGGCGAGCGAGTGGCGGCGCGGCTGCTGGCGGATGTCCACGGTGGCGGTCGGGACTCGCACGCGAGCGAACGCACCGCGCGAGCGCCGAAACTATAGAACCGCGGTCAACGGCCGGCGCTGCTCGGCGGCGTTCCGAGTCCCGCGCCGAGTGCGTACGGTGCGCCGATCGCGAGCTCGTCGACGCCGCGCGCCCGCACCACGCGGCCCGCGCCCGCGAGCAGCTCGATGCGTCCGCCCTCCGCGGCGATGGCGATGCGCGCCGCGCCGTCGTCGAGCTCGATCACGGCCCAAGGCGTGGTGAGCACGTGCGCGCCGCGAACCTCGAAGGCCCCGGGACCCAGCACGTAGCGGCGCTCGCCGGGGGTCACCGCCACCACGCTCGCGGGCCCCGCGGCGCGCAGTTCCGCGGCGTCGTCGAACAGCTTCACCGTCGCTCCCTCGGCCGCGACCACTCGGTCGCCGCGCAGCAGCCGCTGCGGCTTGTGTTCGCTCGCCAGGGTTCGCTCGCCGAGCATGTACGCGCCCTGCTCCGCGCAAACGCGCGCGAAGGACTCGGTCGGTTGCTTGCGCGCGAGCATCAGGATCAAGATCGCGGGCAGGAGCAGCGTGCGCATCCACATGCGGTGGTGGCCGACTCCGGATTCGCGGCCGAGCGACGCGAGCCACCGGCGGCGCGCCTTGCGCTCGGCTTCCTTGCGACCGATGCGCCCGTCGCGCGCGATCGCGCTGGTCAGCTCGGACGTGCGCACGTACTCGGCCTTGCAGCCCGCGCACGCGAGCAAGTGCGCGCGCAGGGCGCGTTGGCGCTCGAGCGTGAGCTCGCCCGTCCAATGGTGCGGCAGCGCCGAACGCGCGCTCTCGCACGGACCGGACGCCGCGTCGGGCGCGGGAGCGGGCGCTGGGGAGAACGGGAAACGCATGGCGGCGTGCTCGCTCCCATCGAGCGAAAACGCCGCGGGCTTGAGGACGCGGGGCCGCGGAGCGTCCGCCGCGGTCCCGACCCCGAGCCCGGTTCAGTGCTTGGGGGAGGCTTCGGTTCCGGCCGCCAGCCGCGCCGCGCCGCTTTCGAGGCGCGCGAGCACGTGCTCGGCGCCCAGCAGCGCCTGGATGTCGAACAGATCGGCGCCGTTCAGGACCCCGCACAGCGCAAGGCGCACCGGCTGGAAGAACGCCGGCAGCTTGAGCCCGCGCTCCTGCGCCCACTTCTTCGAGCTCTCGCGCAGCTCGGCCGCGTCGACGCCGTGCTCCACGCGCGGCGCGAGCCAGGCGCGGTAGTCGTGGAGCGTCGAAACCGCCTGCGCGTGCTTGCGAACGGTGGCGAGCGCGTCGTCGGCCCAGACCACCGCGTCGTCGGGCTGGAACAGATACGCGATGCGCGGCGGCAGTTCGCTGTAGACGTGGATGCGCGCCTGCTCGCTCTTCGTGACTTCGACGAACCACGCGCGGCGCGCGGCGAGCTGCTCCGCCGTCGCGAGCGACGCCGCGACGACGAAGGGCGCGCACGCATCGGCGAGCGCCTCGGGCGTCATGCGGCGGATGTACTCGCCCGCGAGCCAGCGGAACTTGTCGAGGTCGAAGATCGCGCCGGCCTTCTGCACGTCCTTGATCTCGAAGCGCTCGACGAGTTCCTTCACGCCGAACACTTCGGTCGCGCCGTCGAGCGCCCAGCCCTGCAGGCACAGGAAGTTGACCACCGCATCGCGCGGGTAACCCGCATCGCGGTAGTCCTGAAGCGCGGTGTCACCGGTGCGCTTCGACAGCTTCTTGCCATCGGATCCCAGCATCAGCGGCAGGTGCCCGAACTCCGGCGCGTCGAACCCCAGCGCGCGGTAGAGCAAGACCTGCTTGGGCGTGTTGACCAGGTGCTCTTCGCCGCGGAACACGTGGCTGATGCGCATGTCGACGTCGTCGACCACGACACAGAAGTTGTAGGTCGGCGAGCCGTCCGAACGCAGCATCACCCAGTCGTCGACCTCGGCGTTCTCGAAGCTCACGTCGCCGCGGATGTGATCGAGGAAGCGCGTCTGTCCAGCCGGCGTCTTGAATCGCACGACGGCCTTCTCGCCCGCGTCGACGCGCGCCTTGGCCTGCGCGGGATCGAGCGCCATGCAACGACGGTCGTAGGCGATGCGCTCCTTGCGCTCCTCCTGGCCCTTGCGCACTTCGTCGAGCCGCTCGGCCGAGCAGAAGCACAGGTACGCGCGGCCCGAGTCGAGCAGTTCGCGCGCGACGACGCGGTAGCGCTCGAAACGCTCCGACTGCCGGTACGGTCCGTGAGGACCGCCGACGTCCGGACCTTCGTCCCAGTCCAGCCCCAGCCAACGCAGGCCTTCGAGGATCGCGCGCTCGTACTCGCGCGTGGAGCGCTCGGGGTCGGTGTCCTCGATGCGGAGCAGGAACTGGCCGCCGTGGCGGCGCGCGTAGGCCCAGTTGAAGAGGGCCGTGCGAGCGCCGCCGATGTGCAGCATGCCGGTCGGGCTGGGGGCGAAGCGAACTCGGACGGAACGGGTCACGGCGGAACTCCTTGGGTGCTCTCGAGCGCCGCAGGATAGCGGCGCCACGCTTTGGGCGCGCGACGCGCGAGGGCTACATTCGCGCCATGACGCCGAACGCAAGCACCTCCCAGAGCGCTTCCACCTACCGCCCCGCACGCGAGATCGTGCGCCGCACGCCCAAGGTGCTGCTGCACGAGCACCTCGACGGCGGACTGCGGCCGCAGACCGTGCTCGAGCTGGCGCGCGCGGCCGACTACCAAGAGCTGCCCGAGAGCGATCCCGAGCTGTTGCGCGCGTGGTTCTTCGAAGGCGCGAACCGCAAGACGCTGCCGCTGTACCTCGAGGGCTTCAAGCACACCATCGCGGTGATGCAGACGCGTGAGGCGCTCGAGCGCGTGGCCTTCGAGTTCATGGAGGACATGGCGCAGGACGGCGTGGTGTACGCCGAGGTGCGTTTTGCGCCGCACTTCCACACCCAGCGCGGCCTGGGTCTCGACGGCGTGATGCTCGCCGTGTTGCGCGGGCTGCGCGCGGGCCAGGAGAAGTTCGGCATCGGCTTCGGACTGATCGTGTGCGCGATGCGCAACGAGCCCGAGCACCTCTCGTTCCAACTCGCCGAGCTCGCGGTCACGTTCCGCGCTCAGGGCTGCGTCGGGTTCGACCTCGCCGGCGAGGAAGCCGGGCACCCGGCGAAGGACCACCAGCGCGCGTTCGACTTCGTCAAGCGCCAGAACTTCTCGATCACGATCCACGCCGGCGAGAGCTTCGGCCCCGAGAGCATCTGGCAGGCGCTGCAGTACTGCGGCGCGCACCGCATCGGTCACGGCACGCGCTTGATGGAAGACATCGTCGTGTACGACCGCAAGGTGATCAAAATGGGCGCGCTGGCGCAGTACGTGCTCGACCACCGCATCCCGATCGAGGTGTGCCTCTCGAGCAACGTGCACACCGGAGCGACGCCCTCGATGGCCGAGCATCCCTTCCGCTTCTACTTCGACCGCGGCTTCCGCGTGACGCTCAACACCGACAACCGGCTGATGAGCCGCACCTCGATGACCGACGAGTGCGCCATCGCGGTCCAGCAGTTCGGCTGCTCGCTGGCGGACCTCGAGAAGATCTCGATCAACGGCATGAAGAGCGCCTTCCGCCACTACGAAGAGCGCGTGCGGATCATCTTCGAGCGCATCAAGCCCGGCTACGCGAAGCTCCGCGAGGAGCTCGGCCTGACGCTCTGAACTCGAGCGCGCACGGCGCCGCGCGGCGCTCGCCTCGCAATGACCCGAGTTGGCCAGCGATGACCACGCCCACCCCTCCCAGCGGATTCTTCGGCAGCGTCGAGCGGCGTGTGTTCGCGAGCGCGGCGTTGCGCGGCAACCGCGCCGGCGATCCGCACCTTCGCGAGGTCCCCGTGTACCTCCCGCCGCAGGCGAGCGTCGCGCACGCGCGCTTCCCGGTCGTCTTCCTGCTCTGCGGCTACACCGGCGACGGGCGCGACTTCTTCGAGACGCACCCCTGGCGCCGACACGTCGTCGCGCGCTACGACGAACTCGTCGCTCGCGGCGAGGCCGAACCCGCGATCGTCGTCGCGCCGAACTGCTTCACGCGCCTCGGCGGCAGCCAGTACGTGAACTCGGAGTTCCTCGGCAACTACGAGGACTACGTCGCGCACGAACTGAGCGAGTGGGTCGACGCGCACTTTCCGACGCTGCCCGGCCGCCGCGCGCTGATCGGAAAGTCCTCGGGCGGCTTCGGCGCCATGCGCCTGTCGATGCGCCATCCCGAGCGCTTCCCGGTCGCGTGCTCGATCAGCGGGGACGTCGACTTCGAGAGTTGCTACGCGCATGCGTTTCCGTCCTGCCTGCGCGGCCTGGTCCCCTACGGGCTCGATCCAGCGCGCTTCCTGGAGGAGTTTTCCCGCGCGCCGGACCTCGCGGGCGACAAGCACGAAGTCATCAACGTCCTGGCGATGGCCGCGTGCTACTCACCCAACGTCGAAGCAGCGCTCGGTTTCGATCTTCCGTTCGACCTGCGCGCGGCCGGGCGCGTCGAGCCGGTGTGGCGCAGGTGGCTCGAGTTCGATCCGCTGCACGCGTGCGAGCGCTACGCCGACAACTGGCGCAAGCTCGAACTCCTGCACCTCGAGTGCGGCCTGCGCGACGAGTACCACCTGCAGTGGGGCTTGCGCCGTCTCGTCGACAAGCTCTCGAAGCTCGGCGTGCCGCACGTGCACGAGGAGCACCTCGGCGCGCACCGCGGGTTGGTCGAGCGCTATGTCGCGCTCCTGCCGCGCGCGGCGGCGCTGCTCGCGCGTTGAGCCGCGTCCAAACGCGAAGCCGAGAAGGTCGAGCATGTGCGCGAAGGACGCCGCCGTGCGAGCCGACCGATACGAGCCCGCAGCCCGGGGCGAACGGGGTCGGCCACCGGATCGCCGGCGCTGGCCCGCCCGAGCCGGGGAAAGCTGCTAGAGGTTGCGGCAAAGGCGCTCAAGCGTATGATCTTCGCGATCCGAGAGGATCATGCCGTGGACAAACTCGACGAGAAGCGCTTGAACGAAGCCCTGCAGGCCTTGGGGGAGACGCTCGCCTTTCGCGGACACCGCGCGACCGTCGCAGTGATCGGAGGGTCGGGACTGTTGCTCCTCGGAGCGGTGCGGCGAGCCACCCACGATGTAGACGTCGTGGCGTTGGTCGAAGGTGAGCGGCTCGACTGCGCGGAGCCGCTGCCGACGGCGTTGCGTGAGGCCGCGCTAGACGTCGCCGACGCCCTGGGGCTCAACGCCAACTGGTTCAATCCAGGCCCAACCACGCTGCTGGACTTCGGGCTACCCGTCGGCTTCGTCGCGCGGAGTTTAGTCCGCCACTTCGACGCCCTGGTCGTGCACGTCGCCAGTCGATTGGACCAGATCCACTTCAAGCTCTACGCCGCGGCCGATCAGGGGCCGCGCAGCAAGCATGTCGCGGACTTGCGCGCGCTGTCGCCGTCCCGCGACGAGTTGCTCGCCGCGGCGCGTTGGAGTCGCACTCACGATCCGTCGCCTGGGTTTCGGATGTCGCTGCGCGGAGCGTTGGCCCTTTTCGAGATGGAGGTGGGCGATGAAGAGCTCTAGCGAGATCGAGAAGCTTCGCGCGCGCCTTGTCGACTACGCGTGGAGCGCCTGGACCTGCTTGGGCGTCGCGGGATGGAGTTCGAGCCAGTTCGCTGGCTGCATCGACATCGACGCACTCGTCTTGCATACCGGTCGCCTCGGGGACGTCGACGCGCGCCTGCGCGACGAGTCGCTCGACTGGTGCGCCTCCAACATCGCCTTCGTCTCCCGCTCGCGCATCGAGCACTTGCGCAAGGACGGAGTCTCGGGCGGAGCGTGGGCGGCCTACGCGGGAACTCTGCAGCGTGCGACGAAGCAGCGCTGGCCAGGCGCCGGCGAAGCCTTCGAGTGGCGCGCGTCGGGCAAGTCACGGCTCGCGCAGCGCAACGAGGGAGCGGCGCTGGGTTTGCGCTGCCGCGCGTTGTTCGGCGCCACGGCGAGGAGCGAAGTCGTGCGCATCCTGCTGCTCGAAGGCGAAGCCCGGGCGCTGGACGCGCGCGACCTCGCAGAGGAAGCGGCCTACACCAAGCGGTCGATCGGCGAAGCGCTGGAGAGCCTCGCGGCCGCCGGCATGGTGCGCTCGACCGCCGTCGGCAACAGCCTGCGCTTCCAGCTAACGCGGCACACGGAGCTCGAAGCGCTGCTCGCACCGCTTCCAAGCGTGCGCACGAGCCAACGGGCGTTTTGCCGAGTCATGGCTGCGGTCCTCGAAACCTGCGAGGCCGCGCGATCCGCGTCTGCGCGCGTGCGCCAAGTCGAGAGCGCGCGCCTCGCCCGCACGCTCGCGGCGGATGTCCAACGCATCGAAACGCGATCACCCCTGCTCGATTCGAAGTCGCCCGCCCTCGACGAGTGGCTCTCGTGGAGCATCGCCCAGTGCGAAGTGCAGTCCGGCGCGCCTGCAGGCAAGCCGAGTCGCACTTCGAGCGCGCGCCCCCATCACGGATAGCAGACTTCGACCACCGTGTGGATGCCGCCGCGCACCATGAAGTCGCCTTCGACCACCAGCT
>CALFYL010000078.1 GCA_937952135.1 uncultured Planctomycetia bacterium | reverse complement strand
AGGAACGGAAGCGCTCGTCGCCGTCGAGTACTGCACGGCCTCGCCGACGCTCGCGCTCGGCGCCGCGGCGCTCGCGGCGAGCGAACTCGCGGCCACGGCTTCCACAGGCTGCGGCTCGGGCGTCGCGAGTTGGTCGCCCTGCTTCGCGATGTCCTCCGCGAAGTCGGCTGCGACGAACGGGCACGGCAGCGAGATCGAGCTCACCAGGCACAGCGGCCCGCACGACGAGTACTGCACGAGACCGACGCCCAACTGGCCCATCAGCTTCGACACGAGGTACGCGAGCAGCAGCGTGGCGGGCGGAAGCACCGGGATGCCCGTGAGCAGGTTGCCGAGGCCGCCGCTGTAGGCGTTCTGCACGGACTTCGAGAGCGCCTTCGAGGCCGCTTTCGACGCGCTCTTGCTCAGCGTCTTCGAAGCGCTTTTCGACAGGCTCTTCGACATCGAGCCCGGACCGAAGGTCTTCGAAAGCGCCGCGAGCTTCGACGGCACGAGGGCGCCGACGCCGGCCGTGAGCATGTTCAGGCCGAGCGCCTTCTGGATCGCGGCGAGGGCGGTGAGCAACGCGAGCGTCTGCGACAGCAGCGCGGCGTTGAGCGCGCCGTTCAGGGCGTTGAGCGCGGACATGTTCGACGCCACGTTGCCGAGCGACGCGCCGAGCATGCCGACGCCGCCGGGCATTCCGATTTGGATGCCGAGGTTCGCTGCGAGCGACGCCTGCATGGCCAAGTACGCCTGCAAGCTCGCGGCGGCGCTCGCGCTCAAGCCAGCGTTCGCTTGAGCCGAGGCGGCGGCAGTCGCGGAAGCCTGGGCCTGCGCGTTGAGTTGCGCGGCGGCGTTCGCCGACAGCAGCCCGACGCCCATCGCGTTCGCCGCTGCGAGCGCGGAGGCGAGCTGCGCGAGCGCTTGCAGCGGCGACAGCGTGCTCATCGGCAGCCCGCCGAGCGCCTTGGCGAGGGCGTTCGCTTCGATCGAGCGCAGGAGCTGCTCGAGCGTCGGCGCGCAGTTGCCGCCGCTCAGATTCATGCGCAGTCCGAGCCGCAGCGCTCCGACCGCGTTCGCCATGGCGGTCAAGCTCGCCATCGCGGCGACGCTGAAGGGCACCGACACGCCAGCCGTGAGCGCCGCGCTTCCTGCGGCCGAGGCTTGTGCCGCGAGCGCGGCGTTCAAGGCGGCTTGCGCGCCGGCCGAGCCGTTGACCGAACCCATGGCCGCCACGTTCGCCGGAAGCGGCGAGAACAGACCGGGCAACGCGGCCATCGACTGTGCGCAAGCGCAGATCATCGTCGGCGCGACCTCAGCGCTTCAGCGGGCGCGTCGCGGGATTCGGGGTCGCTGTCGCGGGCGGTTTCGGCGGCGCGTCCCATGGCGCCGGCTGCTCGGCGACCTCGCGCGCGACCGCGACGCAGCGCGCTCCCGCCTTGGCTCGCTCCGGGAGCGGGATCCCGGCGAACGCGATCTCGAGCGCGAGGCCCGCCGAAAGCGCGCAAAGGTGCGCCGCGGGCGGCATCGGCGGAACCTCGGGCGGGCCGAGGCTGCCTTCGCTCATGAAGGCGGCGAGCGCCACGCAGCCGAAGGCTTGATCGAGTCCGGCTTTCTCGGACGCCGCGCTCGCGGCGCGACGGTTGGCGTCGCTCGGTTCCTGCGCCCAGGTGCGCGCCGCATCGAGCGCGGCCGCCTGCACCGCCGGCGCCGCCGCGCCGAGCAGCTCCTGAACGCAGCGCGCCGCCATCCACACCGCTTCGCGCTTGGGCAGCGCCGCCGCCGCCACCTTCAGCGCGTCGACGTGGAGTCCGGCGCCGGCGAGCCGTGCGAACAACGCGCTCGCGTCGTCGCCGGGCTGGAGCTGGCCCGTCGCGCGCTCGCCGAGCTCGATGCCCTCGAGCACCTGCGCCAACGGCTGCGTCGCGAACTTGGTTGCTTGTCTGCTCATCGCGTTCGCTCTCTCAACCCAGCATCACGGCCGAGCCCTTGGCCTTCATCACGCCCGACGCTTCGACCGAGATCATCGCGCCGGTGATCTTGGTCTCCATCTTGCCGTTGATCTTGATCGACGGACTCTCGATCACGATGCCCGACGCGCCGACCTTGATCTTGCTGCTGCCGGCGGTGAGCTCGATGGCCTGCGGCGACTCCACGGTGACCTTGCCGCCCGACGACTTGATGCTGAACGCGCCCGACGACTCGTGCGCGATCTTGCCGCCGGCCTTCACGCTCTGGTCGCCGCTCGTGACCTCGAGCGATTCGTTGCCGCTCTGGATCGTGACGCTGCGGTCGCCCTTGATCGTCACGGTCTCCTTGCCGGTCTTGACCTCGATGGTGCGATCGCCCTTCTCGATCGTCAGCGTGTCGTTGCCTTCCTTGATCGTCTCGAGCCGGTGGCCCTTGTTGATGGTGAGCGTCGAGTCCTTGTTGATCACGACCGTGCGCGAGCCTTCGTCGTCCTTGCCGACCGTCAGCTTGTCGTCGTGCTTGACGATGCGCTCGAAGTCCTTCTCGCAGTGGAAGAAAACGTGCTCCTCGCCCTTCTTGTCCTCGAAGCGCAGCTCGTTGAAGGTCTCCGCCGTGCCTTCCTTGCTCGAGCGCGTGCGCAGCACGGTCTGCGTCTTCATCGCAGGCAGATCGCGCGGCTTGTTCTCGCCGTTGTAGACCGCGCCGACGACGAGCGGCCGGTCGGGATCGCCGTCGATGAACTCGACCACGACCTCCTGGTCCTTGCGCGGCAGCGTCACGATGCCCCAGCCGTTGCCGGCGAGGCTCTGCGCGACGCGGATCCAGCACGAGCGCTCCTCCGGCTTCACGTCGGGATTGCGGTCCCAGTGAAAGCGCACCTTGATGCGGCCGAACTCGTCGGTGTGGATCTCTTCGCCGTCGGGCGCGACGACGACCGCGGTCTGCGTGCCGATCAGGTACGGGCGCTGTCGGCGCTTTCGCGGCCGGAAGATGCGCGCGGAAGGGATGGCCATGAAGCGGTTGCTGTAGGCGACCGCCGCTCCCGTCGCGTCGACGCGCACTTGCGCCGAGTGCTCCACGCGCGTGAGCACGTAGGACGCGCCCGCATCGGCCTGGCCTTCGTCCGCGGAGAAGCTGAACTTCAGGCCGACGCCGAGCTGGTCGCAACTGCTGTCGCCCGAGCCGACCTCGTGCGTCGCTTCCTCGGACTCGATGGCCGCCGTGGCGAGCTTCGTGCCCGCGGCGCTCGTGAAGTACGAGCCCGGATAGTCGTAGAGCTCGAGCGCATCCGTGTCGCTGAGCCCCAGGTTGTTCGCGCGCTCCGCCGTGAGCTTCGCCTGCGCGTTCGCCTTCGACACGTCGCGCGAATCGAGCACGGCCTTCTTCGACACCACCTCCCACGCGCACGACCAGCGCGACACGTGCTTGCCGTCGAAGGCGCCGCTCGACTGCACGAGCTGCGCCGGATCGCAGTCCTGGTAGGCCGTGGTCTTCGCCGCGAGCACGAGCGTGTGGCTCGCCGCCGCGTGGCGGAAGAAGAAGAAGATCCCGTGCGCCTCGAGCAGGCGCGCGACGAAGTCGAAGTCGCTCTCGCGGTACTGCACGCAGTACTCGAGCGTCGCGTCCGCGTCGCCCAGCGCCGCGGTGTCGACGTACGAGCCGGGCATGCCCGCGCCCGTGCAGACGGCTTTGACGATGTCGGAGATCGTCTTGTTTTGGAAGATGCGGCAGTCGGTGCGCTTGGTGAGCCGCCACATTTGCGGCACCACGATCGCTTCGAAGCGGCGCGCGTCGCCCGACCCGGCTTCCGCCGCGCGAAGGCGGCGAACGATGCCGTGGAAGTGGCGCGGCGGACTGGCCTTCGAGCTCTCGATGCCGCTGTCGTCCTCGATCGAGAACGACACTTCCTTGCCGATGACCGCCTTGGGGTCGATCGCCGCGCTCGCCACCAGCGACAACTTGAACTTGAAGAGCTGCGACATCGACTCGCTGCCGGTGAAGGCCTCGAGCGCGAACTCCGCCGAGCCGATGCGCCCGACCTTGAGCGAGCGGCCGAGTTGCTCGTAGCCGCTCGAATCGGGGTGCGCCGCGCCCGGCGGCTGGTCGAGCTGCGCTTCACCCCAGGACAGCGCCGGACCGTCCAACCCGGTCGCGAAGTCCGTGGTCCAGTCGCTCCCCGAGATCGCACTGCGCGCCGCCGGCGCCTCCGGACGCGTCCACGTGAACGAGAACGGTCCGCGCGGCGCGCTGCCGTCCGGCGGAATCTCCCAGGTGTGGAGCTCGAGCTCCTCCCAGTCGAGCGTGAGCGTCTCGACGGCGTTGCCGCTCGATCCGTTGGGGCCTTCGAAGGCGTACTTCGTGACGCGCGAGCGCTTGAGCACGACGCTCAACATCACCTGTCCGCCCGGCGGGCACAGGTCGAACTGGATGCGGCGCGGATCGCCGGTGCTGGCCCAGTCCATCAGGTCGTGGCTCACCGCGTCGACGGGCTTGGTCAGCGTCGCGCTCGAGCTGAACAGCGGGTATTCGGCGTGCAGCCGCTTGCTGTCCGAGCGCATCTTCTTGGCGAGCTCGAACAGCTCCTTGAACATCGCGTTCGTCGGCGCCGGCGCGTCGTCCGAATCCTCTTCCTGCGGGGCGGCGCCGGTGCGCGAGTCGTACACGCTGCCCTCGCCGAACTCGAAGCGCGTGACCTCGAACCAACCTTCGTGGTCCTTCGCGGTGAGCCCGCTCTTGACCGATCCGTCTCCGACCTTGGCGTAGATGAGCATGGCGTGGCGTGGGAGTCTTGGATCGTCGGGTCGCCGCGCGGCGGCGCGGACTCACGACTGAGCGTCGTCGAACTTGAACGTGCGGTACGAGTCGAAGGCCGACGCCGCATCCATCGAGCGGAACTTGAACTCGAGCTTGGTGTACTCGATCGAGAGTTGTTCGGTGGAGCCGCCGCCGCCGGAGTCGGCGTTCGCGTTGAGCGAGTAGCCGACCAGCAGCGCGTTCTCCAACGTGACCATCAGGTAGGGCTCGAAGCCCAGATCGCATTCGGCGAGCACGACCTTCTTGTAGCGCCGCTCGCGGTGGTCGACGTGCCATTGCGCGAGCTTGGGCGTGTGCGCGTCCGCCGCCTTGTGGATCGACGCGAGCCGGATCAGCGGCTTCTTCTGGGTCTCGCTGTCCTCGCCCACGCCGACGACGATCTCCTCGCGCTGCATCGCGAAGGAGTAACGGTCGACGAGGATCCAATTCGGGTCGGGCGACGAGGCGTCGGCGGACGTCACGCCCTGGATCCACATGTAGGAGGTCATCGAGAGTTCGTTCGAGTGCTTCGCCGCGAGGAAGTGCGCCGGCCCCGGCTCTCGCGCGTCGCGCGGCGAGCCGGGGCCGGCGCCGAGATCACATCGCCGCCGCTGTCGCCAGGTCGTAGCCGACCGGGAACGGCTTCATCTTTACGTTCTTCGCGTCGTAGCTGGTGTAGACCATCTCGATCTTCGTGAAGTCGAGCTTGAGCTCCTCCTCCAGCGGATCGTCGGCGCGCATCGAGTAACGGTAGTTGGTCAGCAGCGTGTTGTGCAGCTTGACCTCGAGGATCGTGTCGCCCTTCTCCTTGCAGAAGTGGATGATCACTTCCTTCGTCTCGCCGTTGATCATCCACTTCATCAAGTGGCCGCTCGAGATGTCGCCGTCCTTGCGCAGCGTGATGTCTTCGAAGTCGACGGCCGAACGCAGGCGGTCGACGACCTTGCCCGGCGTGGTGTTCACGCCCGGACGGACGACCGGCATCTCGCAGCTGTTGATCTGGATCCACTTGGGGTGGGACGACTGCGTGACACCGCCTTCGATGCCGATGACTTTCATGTACACGGCCATGCTTGCTGCTCCTTTTGAACCTTGACTGAAGCGGTTCGGGGTGGGGGGTGCGGGGAGGACTTAAGGTAGGGGACCAATACGGGTCCGGCCGGAACGTGGTCGGTCGAGCCCGTTGGGGGACGCCGCGCGGGGAACGCGCGAGAGCGCGGTCGAGCCGATGTCGCGGCGCGAGCGCACAGGGAATTCGAAACTAGAAGTGGGTTGTGCGTGGGAGGCAACCAGTGAGAGAGGCGTTCGAGGGTTCTCGAGCGCGTGGCGCCGCGGAAGCGCGGGGCGCGCGCATCACGCCGCGTCGCCGAACTCGTAGCGGAACGCTCCGTCGGGGCCGGTGGTGACGTTCACGCTGTGGATCTTCTCGCCCGCCGCCATGCGTGCGAGGAACTCGCCCGCCATCTCCGGCAGCAGCGTGCGGCTGAGGATGTGGTCGACGTTGCGCGCGCCCGATTCGACCTCGGTGCAGCGCGCGGCGACGGCGTCCACGAGCTCCTTCGAATAGGTCATCGTCGCGCCGTAGTTCTCGCGCACGCGCTTCACGATCTTGTTGAGCTTGAGCCCGATGATGTTGCGCAGAACGCTGTCCGACAGCGGGAAATACGGCAGGATCGTCGTGCGGCCGAGGAAGGCCGGCTTGAAGTGCTTGAGCAGCTCGGGGCGCAGCGCTTCGCCGAGGCCCTGCGCGTCCGGCATCGTCGCCGGATCGGCGTTGAGCGCCATGATCGTGTCCGTGCCGGCGTTCGTGGTCATCAGGATCACGGTGTTGCGGAAGTCGATGTCGCGGCCTTCGCCGTCCTTCATCGAGCCCTTGTCGAACACCTGGTAGAAGACGTCCTGAACGCCGGGGTGCGCCTTCTCGAGCTCGTCGAGCAAGACGACGCTGTAGGGCTTGCGGCGCACGGCTTCGGTGAGCACGCCGCCTTCGCCGTAGCCGACGTAACCCGGGGGCGAGCCCATGAGCAGCGAGACTTTGTGCTCCTCCTTGAACTCGCTCATGT
>CALFYL010000077.1 GCA_937952135.1 uncultured Planctomycetia bacterium | reverse complement strand
ACGTGCAGCATGCGCTGCAGGGCAGCCTGTGGCCCGATGTCATCGACCGCGCGCCGGCGGGCGTGAACCGCGTCGAGTGAACGGCTCGGGCGACGAGCGCGCGTCGCGAACTGTCTCGCGGACGAGGCCCGTCGCGGACGATGCAGCTCCTCGGCGGAACACCGCGGCGTAGGCGCCACACTCTCCGCCCTCCGCGGTCCCGGTGGAGTTCCTTCACTCCGCGTCCCGTGTCCGACGAGCGTCGACTCAACGCCGCCCGGAGGCCCCGAGCTGGCCCCCGGCTCTCGGCGACCGCTCGCCTGCCGAGCCATGCAGGCTTGGCTCGCTGAACCGCCAACTCGAAGGGCTGGGCTCGCCGCTCGCGCCAACAAACAACTAGCGCGAGCGGCTCGCGATTCGAGCAGTTCCAACACCGCAGGCCCGGAGCCGAGCGGCTCCGGGACTCGACGGGTGGGCTTCCATATCAGGGCACGGCCGCTGACGTCAGGGAGCGATGAAACACTCGAGTCCGTCCGAGAGGCTCGTAGTCTTGGGCGCGGGGGGATCGCGGTACCACGCCTGGAAGTTGAACTGATTACCGACCATGGCGGGCGCACCCAGCGTGCCCGGATTGCCCGCCAACCAAGCAAAGAAGTCCAGCGAGTACGACCCGTCGCACGCACCCATGGTTCCTCCCGAGTTGGCGTTCGCGGTCCTCTGAGTCGGCGCCTTGACGCACAGGAAGCTCGTGCTGCCCAAGGCCCACGGCGTCGCATCTCGCCCGCTGACGCCGTAGAAGATCACACCGTCTTTTTGTCCATCGGCTCCACTGCACGTGACGAAGAAGCTGCCCGAACCGGCCGAGACGCTTGGGCAGTCGCCAGTGGAAAGGGCCCAACCCATCGTCGCCGCGCAACCGAAGGTGCTCGTGCCCGCCGTGCAATACGTAAGCGGATTGATGTCGCCCCGATCCCTCAGGAAGACGTCGTACGCGGCGTTGGTGTCCCCCGCGACAAGGTTGCTCGCTGTGCTCTCGAAAGCGAGGTAGCGCCCGCTGGAGGACAGCTTCGGCCACTGACATGTGCTGAAGTTCGATTGATTGCCGGAACTGTCGACGTTCTGGCGAGTCGTCTGGGACGTTGCAAGGTCGCGCACGAAGATGTCGGCGCTGGAGTTGGTGTCTCCCGGCACGATGTCCGACGAGTACGACGTGAACGCGACGTAGGCGCCTCCCGCCGAGATCGACGGGCCATCCAAACTGGACGTTCCGAAGGTCGCTTGCCCCCCCGCGGCCGTCAAACTGACACGCTCGGTACTCCCCGATGCAACCGAGTGGACGAATGCATCGGGGTTCCCGTTCGTGTCGGCCGCGATGAGATTGCTCGCGAAACTCATGAACGCGACGCGCCCGCCATCCGCTGTGATCGAGGCGAAGCCACTGCGATCGTTGCCTTCGGTCCCGCCCGTCGCCACGCTGACGCGCGTCGTCTGGCCGGTATTGCGGTCGTGCAAGAACACGTCGGCGACCCCGTTGGTGTCGCCGCCCCCGCCGAGCAGGTTGGTCGCTCCGCTCTCGAACGCAATCTTGCCGCCATCCGCCGAGATGCAGGACCACGCGCTGTTCGAGTTGGCCTGTACGCCCGAGGAACTGACGCTGACTCGCGAGGTCGTGCCGGTCTGCCGATCATGCACGAAGATGTCTTTGAATCCGTTGGTGTCGCCGGTCACGAGATTGCCCGCTTGGCTGGTGAACGCGACGAAGCGCCCGTCTGCCGAGATGCACGGGTGTTCACTGTCAGCATTGCTCTGAACACCGGACGAGCTGATGCTGACACGGGTCGTCTGAGCCGTCTGCCGATCGTGGACGAAGATGTCCGCGCTGTTGTTGGTGTCTCCAGTCACAAGGTTGGTGGCAAGGCTCATGAACGCGATGAACTGACCGTCGGCCGAGAGTGACACGTGGCCGCTTAGGTTGTTTGCCTGGGCCCCGGCCGAGTTCACACTGACGCGTGTCGTCGTTCCCGTCAGTCGATCTCTCAGAAACACGTCCCGCGTACTGTTGGTATCGCCCGCGACCAAATCGGTCGCGTTGCTGGTCAGTGCGACCCAGCGACCGTCGGTCGAGAGCGCGGAGCCGCGACTCTCGGCGTTGCCGACACCACCCGTGGTGTTCGCGCTGACGAGAACCGTTTGAGCTTTGGCGGCCGTCGGTAACAGCGAGGCCGAAGCCAACAGCACAGAAGTGAAACGAATGACGCGCATGGTCTGGAGATTCCTACTGTTGAGACGCTTGAAGTGCACAAATGGGCACACATTCCCATTCGTGGTAACGAGCTGCCGATCGTTCATTGAGTTATGGAGCGGCGGTGCTCGAGTAACCTCCGATTCTCGTTGTTTGCGGCATTTCCAAGCCGCTATCCAATGACTCAGTGACTGAGTCAACGGTTCGCGCTGTCCCCGGTGTCGCGTTCGATGATGTGCTGGGAAGTCTTGCTGAAATCGGCCGCTGCCCAGCCGCGCTCAGTTACGTAGACGGCGGGCGTCCGAAACGAACGAACGCACTCGCCACAACGCAAGCGTGCATCGACGCCTGCGATGAAGCGCTGGCGCGGGCGAGGCGTGTCCCCCTGCGCGAACTCGAGGTCGCTTGGCCGCGCTATGCGTGGTTCGGGCGCAGCAACTGGGGAGCAGCGACGTCCGAGACACGGAACCGGGCTCGCTGCGGAGACGCCGCTGAGCGCTTCCCCGACGCGCCGATGGCAACGAGCTGACTCGGGCCGTCGAGGCTCGAGACCGACCGCTCCGACCTTCGCCAGAGCTCGCACTCGCGTGCGAACCGGGTCGCCGCACTCTGGAGTAGCAGCGGCCCCCGCTCCGCCGCCGCGCGCGTGAGACCAGGGTTCGGAACTCCAGTCGGGGCCCAATGGGGCCGCCGGGCCGCGTTGCACGTCGTTCGGAATCCAGCGCCGATTTCGCGATCGAGCGCACCTCGCCCGAGGCGTTCCAGGCGACGAACAGGAGGTGCGGCGCCGAGTGCGGCCCCGCACCCTCACGAACCGGGCTAGTGGTGGTGGCCGCCTTCGCCGTGCACGTGGCCGTGCTCGATCTCTTCCTGCGTCGCGGCGCGAACGTCGACGACGGTCACCGCGAAGTTGAGGTGCACCCCGGCGAGCGGGTGGTTGCCGTCGAGCCACACCGATTCGTCGTCGAGCTTGACGATCGTCACGATCTGGCGGCCTTCGGGGCTGCGCGCCTCCA
>CALFYL010000076.1 GCA_937952135.1 uncultured Planctomycetia bacterium | reverse complement strand
GAGCTCGATCAGATCCGGCCGCCGCTCGAGCGCCGCGTCGACGAACTGATCGCCCGGCACGAACATCACCGTGAATTCCGGCGCGTCGAACTGGGCCCAGTAGCCCTTCTTGCCGAGCGCCTGCACTTGGTCGGCCACGTGCTTGGCGAAGCGCACGAGGTGCGCCTCGGCGTCCTCGGGCCGCGCGACGTCGAGCGCCGCGAGGTAGGCCTCGATGTTCGTCTTCGCGTCGACGGCGATCACGCGTTCGTTGGGCAGCTTCACGACCATGTCGGGCCGCGAGAGCCGTCCCGCGCTGTCGCGGACGCTCTCCTGCGTGGCGAAGTCGCAGTAGGCCTGCATGCCCGCGAGTTCCGCCACCCGTTGCAGTTGGATCTCGCCGTAGCGGCCGCGCACGTTCGGCTTCGAAAGCGCCTGCGCGAGCCGCTGCGTCTGCCCCGAGAGCTCCGCGTTCGCGCGCTGCATCGACTGCACCTGCTCGCGCAGACCCGCGTACGCGATGTCGCGCACCGACTCGATGCGCCGCAGCTCTTCCTGCGTCTTCTTCAGCGCCTCGCCGATCGGTTGCACGAGCTGGTCGACGCCCGCGCGGCGCTTCTCGAACTCCGCGACCGCCTTGGCCTCGCGCGCGGCGAACTTCTGCTCCGCGAGCTGCAGGAACTGGGCGCTCTCGGCCTTCAGCGTCTCCGAGGCGAGCGCGCGGAAGCTGTCGCGCAACCGTTGTTCGTCGCCCGCGACTTGCTGCGCTCGCGCGAGTTCGTGCTCGAGCTGCGCCGCGAGCCGCGCGCGCTCCGCCGCGAGCCGCGCGATCCAGACTCCAGCTCCGGCCAGTGCCAGCGCGAGCGCGACCAGCGCGAACTCCATCATCGCCGCGCTCGACGCTCTAGGGTCGCGCCTTCGCGGTGTAGTCGTCGAAGGTCATGGCCTTCTCGAGCGAGGCGACGTCGGCGTCGGCCTTCACGATCGCGCGCGCGGTTTGCGTGTCGAAATCGACGACCGCTTCGCGCACGCCCGGCGCCTCCGCGAGCGCCTTGTGGACCTTCGGCGCGCAGCCGTTGCAGCACATGCCTTCGACGTCGAACACGCGCACGACCTCGCCCGCCTCGGGCTGGGAGGTGAGCACGGTCGGCAGCGTCGCGGGCTTCACGACGCTGGGCGGAACGTAGGTCGGCGCTTCGGTGCGCAACGCGATGTACGCCGTGCCTCCGAGGGCGGCGGCGATCAGGAGCACGATTCCAGGCTTCATGGCGCGTACAGAGTAAGCGCTGGCGGCGCGTTTTCCGCGGCTCGCGCGGAGCCTAGTTGCACGCGGGACTGGCCTCGCGCGCTCGGATGTACGAAAATCGCCGCTTCCAGCCATGAGCCACGCCCACGATCCGATCCGCGCCGCCTTCGACGACTCCCTCGCCACCTTGCAGGCGTTTCTGGCCGAGCCCAGATCGCTCGACGGCGTGCGGCGCTTCGCGCAGGCCGCGAAAGCGACGCTCGACCGCGGCGGTTTGCTGATGGCCTGCGGCAACGGCGGCAGCATGTGCGACGCGATGCACTTCGCCGAGGAGTGGACCGGCCGCTTTCGCAAGGACCGCGCGGCGCTCGCGGCGGTCGCTTTCGCCGACGCGAGCCAGCTCACCTGCATCGCGAACGACTTCGGCTTCGACGAGGTGTTCGCGCGCCAGGTCGACGCGCTCGGCAAGCCGGGCGACCTGCTCGTGCTCATGTCGACGAGCGGCAACTCGCCGAACTGCGTGCGCGCGGTCGAGAGCGCGAAACGCAAGGGCGTGACGACCGTCGGCCTGCTCGGCAAGGGCGGCGGCAAGCTGTTGCCGCTGGTCGACATCCCGATCCTCGTGCCGCTGGCGACGACGTCGGATCGCATCCAGGAAGTGCACATCAAGATCCTCCACATCGCGATCGAAGCCGTGGAGCGCGAGTTGTTCCCGGCGAACTACGCCTGAGGCGCGAGCGTGAACCGCAACCTGCTCTGGATCCTGCTCTTCTCGGCCGTCGCGGCCGCCGTCATCGTGCGTTTCGTTCCGCGCGGCCAACGCGCGAGCGTGGCGCGGATTCCGGCCACGGACGAGGCTGCGAAGGCGCGCTCGGACGACGATCTGCCGACGCTGTGGGACGCACCTGCGTTCGAGTTCGACAGCCACGCGGGCCACAAGCTCGGGCTGGAGGCGCTGCGCGGGCAGGTGTGGATCGCCAACTTCATCTTCACCGAGTGCACATCGATCTGCCCGACGATGACCGCGAAGATGGTGCTCTTGCAGCGCTCGCTCAGCGCGCCCCAGTTGCGCTTCGTGTCGTACTCGGTCGATCCGGAGAACGACACGCCGCAAGTGCTCCACGACTACGCGAAGGACTGGAGCCCGGCGGAAACCCGCTGGTCGCTGCTCGCGACCGATCCCGAGAACCTGCTGCGCGTCGCGAAGGGCTTCGGCGTCACGGTGCAGAAGACCGACGATGTCGACGATCCGATCCTGCACTCCAACCGCTTCTTTCTCGTCGATCCGCGCGGAACGATCCGCGGCGCGTACCTGAGCGATGACGACGAGGCCCTGGAGCGGCTCGTGTCCGACGCGAACAAGCTGCTCGCGCGCGAGTTTCCGAACTCGCAAGCCGCGCACGCCGAGCTCGCGGGGCCCGCATTGTTCGACGCGATGGGCTGCGCGGGGTGCCACAACGACCCGCGTCTCGGTCCGCCGCTGGCGGGCGTGTTCGGGCGCGCGGTGAAGCTCCGTGGCGGCGGCGAAATCGCGGCCGACGCGGAGTATTTGCGCGAGGCGCTCCTCGATCCGAGCGCGCGCATCGTCGACGGCTACCGCGAAACGATGCCGAGCTACGCCGGCGTGCTCGGCGAGGCGCAAATCGAGCGCCTGATCGAGCACCTGAAGGGATTGGCGGCGACGACCGAGACGCAGGCGACGCCGACCTTGGCCTACGACCCGGTGTGCAAGATGGAAGTGACCGTGTTCGACGACTCGCCGTCCGCCGAGCACGAGGGCGTGCGCTACTGGTTCTGCTGCGAGCACTGCCAGGAGCAGTTCGTCGGCAATCCCGCGAGATTCGCGACGAAGAAGCCTTGACGCGTTGCGGCCGTCAGCGCCCGAAAGACCGCGAGCCGCGTCCCCCCGTTCCTGGGGCGCGGCTCACGGCGCTGCTGGGGTGTGCGGAGAAAGGCTCGCGCTGTTCAGCGCTGCTTCCCGTCGCAGCCCGCGCGCTGCTGAGCACGGCGGCTGCCGAGCATGAGACCGAGGCGGTGCGAGAAGCGACGCTCGTCGAAGCTCTGGCCTCGCCGCTGCGCGCCCGCTTCGAGCTTGGCGCGTTGTTCGGGGCGCAGCGATTGCACGAGGGGCGCCGTCGCGCGTTCCGCGTGCGGCTTCGCGCTCTCGAGCAGCGGCTTCAGTTCGCTGCGCAGCATCGCGCGCGCGCCCTCGGCGTCGCCGCGGCGCCGCATCTCTCTCGCGCGCTCCGCCAAGGCGCGGATCTGGGGCCGCAGTTCGGCCGCCTTGGGCGCGAGTTCGCGCGCAGCCTGGCGCGCGAGTTCACGCTGACTCTCACTGACTTCGAGAGCGCGCAACCGCTCGCGGCGCTGCCGCAGGCTGCTGCGCATCCGTTCGGCGCGGCCGCCGTGCGCGCGATGTTCGGCGCGCGGGTTCTGGGCCTCGCCGCGCTGCGCCCGCACCGGCGGAGGTCCGCGACGCGCGCCTTCTTGAGCCGAGCTGAACGCGAACGCCGCGCCGCCGACGAGGATCATGCTGGTCAAACCGAGAAGGAGTTTCGTGTTCATGGTGGCTCTTCGTGCTCCGGGGGTGGTGCGCGATGAAACCCTGCTCGCGCGACGAAGTTCCGCGCGGCGCCGCGAGTTCCGCGCTCAGCCGTCGACCGGAACTTCGGCGGGCACTTGGACGGGCGACTCGGCGGGCGGCGGCTCGAGCCAGCGCTCGAACTCGGCCTTGCGTTCGAGGTCGCGCTCCGACCTGAGCGCGTGCTTCGCTAGCGCCGCCGCGCGCGCTGGATTGCCCGCGGCCAAGTGCATGCGCCCGAGGCGCAGCGCGAGTTCGTTGCGGCTCGGATCCAGTTCGAGTGCGCGCTCGAAGCACGCGATCGCCGCGGGATCGTCGCCGGCTTGCTCGCACAGCCGGCCGAGGTACTCGTGGCCGACGGCGAGCTGCGGATCGAGCTCCACCGCGCGCCGCAACCACGTGCGCACGACGGACGCATCGACGGTTCCGCGCTGCTCGGCGTCCGAGTCGACGAACAAGCTCGCCGCGTGCACGAGCCGGTCCGGATCGTTCTCGCCGTACGCGAAGGCCTTCGCATAGGCGTCGAGCGCTTCCGCGGTGCGGCCGGCCTTGCGCTGGGCGCGCGCGATCAGCCGCCAAGTGAGCGCGTCGGCGCCGCCGAGCGCGATGCGCCGCTCGAGCAGCGGCAGCGCCTTGTCCTCGAGCGAAAGCTCGACGCGCAAGCGCGCGAGGAACAGCAGCGTCGAGAGCCGGTCGGGATTGCGTTCGAGCACGCGCTCGAGGTACGGCTCGGCCGCGCGGCGAAAACCGGCGTTCTCCAGCACCTCGGCGTGCGCTTCGAGCAACTCCAGGTGCTCGGGGTAGCGCTTGAAGCCCTGGTCGAGCAGATTTCGAGCGCTCGCGACGTCCCCCATCTCGCTCAGCGCGCGCGCCGCTTCGACGCACGCCATCGGCGCTTCGGCGCGGCCGGCGAGGTAGATCTCGTACCAGCTACTCGACGCGAGCAGCCACTGCTCGTTCTGCGTCGCCGCGCGCGCGCTCTCGAGCGTCACGCGCTGCGGTTCGGGGTGGCGGCGCACGCCCCGGCGCGGAGAGCTCGCGCACGAGCTGAGCGCGAGGGCGGCCAGAAGCGGGATCCAGGCGAGATTTCGCATCGTGCGGAAGCGGAGTCTACCAAGCGCGGCGTGGCCGCTGGCGAGGCGCGTCGCGCGTACCTTAGGCTGGCGCGCATGGGTCGCCGAAGGACGCTTCGAGCCGTGCTCCTCGACGCTGGCGGAACGCTGCTGCACGAAGAGCCGTCGCGCTTCGAGATCTACGCGCAGGTGGGCCGCGCGTACGGGCTCGACGTGCGCGAGCCCGCGATGAAGCAGGCGATGATCAACGCGCACGACGCGCTGCCCCGCGTACTCGGACCGCACTTTCGCTATTCGGCCCCGTGGTTCGACGCGTTCATCGAGCGCGTGTTCGTCGACCAGTACGGCCTCGAGCCCGCGCACCTCCGTGCGCTCACCCGCGAACTCTTCGCGCGCTTCGAGGACCCGGCGACGTTCCGCCTCTATCCCGGCGCGCTCGAGCTCGTCCGTTCGCTGCGCGCACGCGGCCTGCGCGTCGGAATCGTGTCGAACTGGAGCGCGGCGCTGCCCGGCGTCCTCGACAGCCTCGGACTCGGGCCCGAGCTCGATTTCCAGGTGATTTCCGCGCTCGAGCGCTGCGAGAAGCCCGAACCCGAGATCTTCGAGATCGCGTTGCGGCGCGCCGGTGCGAACCCGGACGAGGCCGCGCACGTTGGGGACTGTCCCGAGCGGGACGTGCGCGGCGCACAGGCGCTTGGCATCCTTGCGATCCGCGTCGACCGCCGCGGCGCGCCCTCGACATCCACTGCGGACCACACCGTCAAGGACCTGATCGAACTCGAAGCATGGATGCGCGAGACAGCCACGACGTGAAAGCGCTCGAGCGCGAGCTCGAAGAGCTGCTCGCCGGCCATCGCCGCCTGACCGCCGAGATCGCGAAGGTCTTTCGCGGCCACGAGAGCACCGTCGAACAGCTCCTCCTGTGCTTGTACGCCGGCGGCCACGTGCTGCTCGAAGGCGTGCCGGGCCTCGGCAAGACGACCCTCGTGCGCGCGCTCGCCGCGGCGCTCGCGCTCGGCTTTCGCCGCATCCAGTTCACGCCCGACCTCATGCCGGGCGACATCCTCGGCCTGCGCTTGCTCGAGGAAGACGCCGCCGGCAAGAAGCACTTCACCTTTCAACGCGGACCGGTGTTCGCGAACGTCGTGCTCGCCGACGAGATCAACCGCGCGAGCCCGCGCACGCAGTCGGCGCTGCTCGAAGCGATGGCCGAGGCGCGCGTGACGCTGTTCGGCGAGAGCCAGGCGCTCGACGATCCGTTCTTCCTCGTCGCGACGGAGAATCCGATCGAGATGGAGGGCACGTACCCGCTGCCCGAAGCGCAACTCGACCGCTTTCTCTACAAGGTCGTGCTCGGGCTGCCGACGCTCGAGGAGACCGTGGCCGTGCTCGCTGCGACGGCCGAGCGGCCGCCGGCGGTCGAGAGCGTCGTGCAGCCGGCCTTGTCCCGGGATCAAGTGCGGCGCCTGCGCGAACTGACGCGCCGGACGCCGACTTCGAGCGACATGGTCGAGCTCGCCGCGCGGGTCGTGCTCGCGACGCAGCCCGCGGGGGACGCGCCCGAGGACGTGAAGCGCTACGTGCGCCACGGATCGAGCCCGCGCGGCGGCCAGGCGCTGCTGTGGACGGCGAAGGCGCGCGCGCTGGTGCGTGGACGGCTGCACGTCGGGGTCGAGGACCTCGAAGCCGCCTGCGCGCCGGCGCTGCGCCACCGGCTCATCCTGGGCTACGAGGGCGAGGCCGCGGGCGTGTCGGTCGACGCCCTGGCTCGAGCCGCGTTCGAGCACGCCAAGGCGCGCGTTTCATGGCGCTGAACGCGCCGATCCGATACACCATCCGCCCCGCATGCCGCTCACCGCTTGCCGCTTGACCGTCGCGCAGACCAACCCGGCGCTCGGAAACGTCGCGAAGAACCTCGAGGACCACGTCGCGGCGATCGAGACCGCCGTCGCGGCCGGTTCTCAGTTGATCGTGTTCCCCGAGCTCTCTCTCACGGGGTACTTCCTCAAGGATCAGACGGCCGAACTCGCGCGCAGCGTCGAGAGCGAGGAGTTGAAACGCCTCGCCGAGCTCTCGAAGCGCGTTTCGATCCTGGTCGGCTTCGTCGAGCGCGCCGAGGACGGGCGCATCTACAACTCGGCGGCGTTCCTGGAAGACGGCCGCGTGCTGCACGTGCACCGCAAGGTGCACCTCGTCACCTACGGGATGTTCGATGAACAGCGCGAGTTCGCCGCGGGCGACGAGTTCCGCACCTTCGAGTCGAAGCACGGCCGCTTCGGCGTGCTCATCTGCGAGGACGCGTGGCACGTGTCGAGCGGACTGCAGCACTTCCTCGCCGGCGCCGACGCGCTGCTGATCCCGAGCTGCAGCCCGGGCCGCGGCGTGAGCGGCGGCGCCGCCGAACTGTCCTCCGAGGCGAACTGGCGCACGCTGCTCGACGCACACTCGCTGTTCTTCCAGACCTGGGTCGTGTACGCGAACCGCGTCGGCTGGGAAGACGGCGTGTTCTTCTGGGGCGGCTCGCGCGTGCTCGACCCCTTCGGGCGCCTCGTCGCCCGCATCGAAGGCATCGAGAGCGGGCACGTTCAAGCCTCGATCGACGGCGCCGCGCTTCGCCGCGCGCGCGTCGCGACGCCGCTGCTGCGCGATTCGAAGCCCTGGATGCTCGCGCGCGGCCTGCGGCGCATCGCGGGCGAGGACGGCGTGCTGTGAGCGAGCTCGACATCCACCCGCCGCTCGTCGAGCAACTGCTCACGAACTTCCTGCGCGAAGAGCTCGCCAGCGCGGGCTTCTCGCGCGCCGTGCTCGGCATCTCGGGCGGCATCGACTCGGCGCTCGTCGCGGCGCTGTGCGCGCGCGCGCTCGGCCCCGAGAACGTGCTCGGCGTGCTGATGCCCTACCGCACCTCGAACCCCGACAGCGAAGCCCATGCGCGGCTGCTGGCCGCGAAACTCGGCATCCAGTCGAAGAAGGTCGACATCACCGCGATGGCCGATGGCTACCTCGCGGCGAACAAGGTCGAGGAACGCATGCGGCGCGGCAACGTGATGGCGCGCTGCCGCATGATCGTGCTGTACGACCACTCGGTCGAGTTCAAAGGCCTCGTGATCGGCACGAGCAACAAGACGGAGATCCTGCTCGGATATTCGACGCAGTGGGGCGACTCGGCGAGCGCCGTGAATCCGATCGGCGACCTCTACAAGCACCAGATCTACCAGCTCTCGCGCCACCTCGGCGTGCCGAGCGAGATCCTCGACAAGGCGCCGTCCGCGGACCTGTTCGAGGGCCAGACGGACGAGGACGAACTCGGCTTCCGCTACGCGGACGCGGACCGCCTGCTGTACTGGATGGTCGACGAGCGCCTGAACGAGGACGAGCTCGTCGCGCGCGGTTTCGAAGCCGCGTTCGTGCGCCGCATGGCCGCGCGCATCGCCGCGACGCAGTTCAAGCGCGTCATGCCGATCATCGCCAAGCTCTCGAACCGCACGATCAACCAGGACTTCCGCTACTTGCGCGACTGGGGCAAGTAGTCCGGGAGCGCGCCGTCCCGCGCCAGCCGCGCGCGGAGCTGCCGCGTGAGCGCGTGATCGTCTCCGAAGAGCTCGACGTGCTCGCGCTCGCAGCGGGCGAGGTGCGGCTCGGCCTCGTCGCGCCGCCCGAGCGCTGCGAGCGCGAGCCCCAACGCCGCGCGTCCGCGGGCGGCCAGCGGCGCGTCGTCGAGGCTCTCGAGCACCTCCCAGGCTCGGCGCGCGGTGTCGAGCGCGCGCGCGCCATCGCCGGAGTCGAGCTGCGCGCTGGACAGCGCCAGCACGAGGTCGAGCCAGACGCCGTCGCGATCGGCGCCGGAGTCCTCGAGCGCCTGCAACGCGCCTTCGAAGGTCGCAGCCGCCTGCGCGCCACGGCCGGCCTCGAGTTGGGCGCGGCCGAGCGCGCAGGCAACCGCGCGGACCTCGGGGCGCCCCGGGCCGAGCAGCTCCACGTGGGTCTCCAGCGCGGGCTCGAGCTCCGCGCACGCCTCGTCGTGGCGGCCTCGGTTCGACAGCAGCTGGCCGAGTTGGTACTGCACGTACGCGCGCCGCAACTCGATCTGCGGCGTCGTCGGATCGAGCATCGAGCAGCTCTCGCGAAGCAAACTCTCCGCGCGCTCCAGATCCCCCTGCGCCGACACGAGGAGCGCGTGGTTCGCGAGCTTCAGCGCCAGCCCCGGATCGCCGGCGGGCAAACTCGCACGCGCGAGCTCGAGCGCCTCCTCGAGCAGCGGCGCCGCTTCGTCCAGCTTGCCTTGCAAGCGCAGCACCGCCGCCAGGTTGCTCAGGTGCGTCGCGATCGTCGGATGGCCCTCGTCCACGAGTTCGCGCAACCGATCGAGCGCCTTGCGGAGCCACTCGGCGGACTCTGAGTAGCGCTGGGCGTCATGCTCCAGCGCGCCGAGCTCGTCGAAGAAGCACACGAGCGCGTAGGTGACCTCGTCGGACTCGGCTTGCTGCGCCGCGATCGACGCGAGGCACACCTCGCGCGCTTCGTCGATCCGCCCCGCGCCGCGCAGCACCTGCGCCAGCGTCAGTTTCTCGGGCGCGGCGGCCGACGCGCTCACGCTCGGATCGGCGGCGAGCGCGTCCGAGGTGCGCTGCGCGGCGGCCTGCGCCTCGTCGACGCGCTGCAGCGCGAGGAGCACCCGCGCGTGCGTTCCGTGGACGGTCGCGCGGCGCAGCGTCGGGTCGGAGTCGGCGAGCGCCGACACGGCTCGCTCGATGGCCGCGAGCGCGTCGTCGAGCCGGCCGAGCTGCGCCGCCGAGACCGCCACGCCTTGCAACGCGTCGACCCGCGCGCCTCGATCCACGGGCGTCGCGGCTTCGGTGAATTCGAGCGCCTCTCGCGCGAACTCCCACGCGCTCTCGTAATCCCCGACGCCGTGGTGCACGCGCGAGAGCGTCGAGAGCAGCCGGGCCCGTTGCGCGGGCCGTCCGACGAAGGCGCGATCGATTCGCGGCCGCGCGCGTTCGAGCACGTCGAGCACGCGCGTGTCGACGCCGCCGTACTCCGGCATCGGCGCTTGGAGCAGCCCGAGGAAGTAGCTCGTGGTCTCGCGCAATTCGTCGGCGGACTCCTCGGCCGCGAGGCGCGCGTCTCGCTCGTCGGCGCGCGCGGCCTCCGCCAGGGAGTACATCCGCCAACTGATTGCGAGGCCGGCGGCGAGCGCCACGAACACCGTCGCGGCGCTCGCGACGAGGGCGCGGTGGCGCCGCGCGAACTTGCCCAACTGGTAGACGGTGCTCGGCGGGCGAGCCGCGATCGGATCGTCGGCCAGGAAGCGGCGCAGATCGGCGGCGAGCTCCTGCGCGGATCCGTAGCGGCGCTCGCGGTCCTTCTCGAGCGCCTTGGCCACGATGGTCTCGAGATCGCCGCGCAGCGCGCGGTCGACGGCGCCCAGCAGCGGCGCCTCCGTGTCGAGCACCGCGCAGATCGCTTCGTGGATCGGCAGACGCGCCACGTCGTGCAACTTGCGCCGCGCGAAGAGCTCGAACGCGAGCACTCCAAGCGCGTACACGTCCGTGCGTGCGTCGATCGCCAGCGGATCGCCGCGGAGCTGCTCCGGGCTCATGTACGCGGGCGTTCCGACGAGTTCGCCGACCTGCGTGTTCAGCGCGGCGCCGCGCTGGCGGCGGGAGACGCGCGCCACGCCGAAGTCGAGCACCTTGGGACAGCCGGCCTCGTCGACGAGCACGTTCGAAGGCTTGAGGTCGCGGTGCACGACACCCCGGCGGTGCGCGTGCTCGATCGCGTCGCACAGCGAAGCGACGAGTTCGACGCGCTCGCGCAGCGAGAGCTTCGCGCGCTCGGCGTGTTCGTCCAGCGGCGCGCCGCGCACGAGCTCCATCGCGAAAAACGGCTGGATCTCACCCTCGAGCAGCGCCGATCCCGCCTCGTAGATGCGCGCGATGTTCGGGTGCGTGAGCCAGCCGAGCACCTCCGCCTCGTCCTCGAAGCGCTGCAGCGCGCGAGCGTCGAGCAAGGCGCGCCGCAGCACCTTGAGGGCCACGCGGCGGCGCGGTTGATCCTGCTCGGCTTCGTACACGACCCCCATTCCGCCGCCGCCGAGCCGACCGAGGATGCGGTAGCGTCCGATCGTCGTCGGATCCGCGCTCGGACCCAGCGGCGAGAGCGGCGCCTTCACCAGGACCTCGAACGCGGGCCGGTCGAGCCGGCTGCCCGAATCGTCCTCGCGCAGGAGTTCTTCGAGCAGGCGCGCAAGCTCGGGATCGCTCGCGCGCAGCCGCGCCAGTGCGGCCTCGCGAGCCGGCGCGTCGAGCAGCGTCAGGCGCTCGAACCACTCGGTCGCGAGGCTGTGCTGCTTCGCGTTCACGGCGCCGTCTCCGCCGCCCTTTCGTTCGGCGTGCGCTCATCCATCGACGGGCCGGACCTCCCGCGCGAGCCACGCGCGAGCGAAGCGCCACTCGCGGTCCACGGTCGACGGCGAGAGCTCGAGCGCTTCGGCCGCCGCGTCGCTCGACAGCCCGCCGAAGAACTTGAGCTCCACGATGCGCGCCTGGCGCTCGGAAACGTGCTTCAAACGCTCGAGCGCGGCGTCGAGCGCCACGAGCTCGTCCGCGTCGTCGCGCGCCGCCGCGCCCGCCGCAGCCACGCTCGGCTCGAGCTCCACGCGGATCCAGCGACCGCCGCGCTTCTCGCGCTGCCGCGCTCGCGCGTGGTCGACCAAGATGCGCCGCATGGCTTGCGCCGCGATGCCGAAGAAGTGCGCGCGGCTCTTCCACTGAACGCGCGTCTGATCGATCAGCTTCAGGTAGGCCTCGTGCACGAGCGCCGTGGGCTGGAGCGTGTGGCCGTCGCGCTCCTGCTCCAGAAAACTCGCGGCGAGCCGGCGCAACTCCGCGTAGATCAGCTCGAGCAGGCGGTCCGCGTCCGCGGCCGCCCCGTTCCCGAGCCGCTGCAACAGCTGCGTGGCCTCGCCGACGGCCGCCTGCGACCCTTCGCTCGCGCCGTGATGGTCTCCGACGGGCATTCTCGGAGTATAGCCACGCTGAGTAAGGCCACCCGCCGCACGGCGGACCGGCGTCCACGGCGCGGCTTTCGCGGCGCGCGCGCGACCGCCGGCCCCGCGAACCAGCGCGCTCGCGTTCACGGCTCAGTAGCTCCAGGTCACGCCGGCCCCGATCCACATCTGCGCCGAGTCGATCCCGACTTCGTCGAGCTTGTCGCGGAAGTCCCCGTCGACGAGCTCGGACAAACTCGCGAACCCGTGGGCCGCGATGTGGTCGCTGATCGCGTACGTCAGGCGGCCCGTGATGCGCAGGTCCGCAAAACCACTGGAAGCGTACTGCTGCATCATCGCGCCGTATGTGTAATACGCCTGGTTGTCGTCCATCCAGCCGAGGTGGAGGTCGACATCCGCGCCGAGCTTCTCGTCGATCGCGAACTCGCGCGCGACTCCGAGCCGCAGGTACACGCCGTCGATCGCGTCGTAGTCGTAGTGCAGCGCGATTCGCGGCTGCAGCGCCCAGTACTCGTCGGACAGCTGCGTCGACGCCTCGACCATGAACTCGCTCGTCGCCGCGCTTTTGGCCAGCATCCCCCCCTTCGGCAGGTTGTAGGTGATGAAGCCCATCGTGAGCAGGTAGTCGTCGATCGCCTGCTCGTACAGCAGACTCCAGTCGAGCTGGCTGAACCCGAAACGGTCGGCGTCGGGCACCCACGCGTCGCCGTTGCTGTTCGACAGGTCCAGGTTGCCCCAGGTTCGCGCGACGAGCGTGCCCTGCTGCTCCGCGGGGAGCGCGACGGAGACGCTGGGCTGCGCGACGAGGCGCTCGTTGAGCACGACGCCGCGGCGGTTGTTCTGCGTCGCGACGTCGACGCCGAACGTGGCGCTCGGTCGCGCGCCGTCGGGCACGACACACGCTGCGAGGAGGAGGCCGAGCGCCGCGAGAGACTTCTTCGGTTGCATGGATTTCGAGCGCCGCATCGCGGCGAGACGGTGGTCGAGAGGGTGAGGCTTCAGCGGAAGACGAACTCGAAGGCGGTCCACTGACCCATGCCGCCTTCGACGAACAGCTCGAGCGCACGCACCTGCGCGGTCAGCGTGACGAGCGAGTGGGATCGATCGCGCTCGACGAGCGAGAGCTCGAGCGCGCCGGCTTCGAACGAGCACTCGAAGCGTGCGTCGGGGCTTGCGAGCGAGCGCGAGCCGCCCGGCTGGGACTCGTCGACGCTCCAGCGCTCGCCGTCGAGTCGCGCGACGCGCCAGCGAAGCTCTTGCGACGCCTGCGCCGTGCTGCACTCCCACTCGAGCGCGCGCGAGCCGGCCAGAACGAGCCGCACGCCGGCGCGCGCTTCCTGCGCTTCCCAGCCGAAGGAGCTGCGCGCGGAGAGCTCGCCTCGCAGGGTCCACGCTCCGCTCGGAAGCTCGCGCGACGCCGTCGAAAGGCCCGTCGGCGAGTTCGCGAGGAGCGTGGACAGGTCGCCTTCGAGGCAACCCCACACGTTCCGTCCAGGAGGCTCGTCGCGGCGCCAGCCGTCGACCTGCAGCAGCTCATCGAGCGAAGTCCAGGCCTCGAAGGGCCGCCAACGCGCGCCGGGAGGCAGCGGCGGCGGCGCCTCTTCAGACGTCGTCGGCGTCGAGTCCACGCCCGCCTCGTCCGAAGTGGCGGTCGTAACCGCGCCGATCGGCGCAGCACTCGCCTCGGCGCCGTCGAGCCGCGGCGTCGCGACGGCGGCTTTGCTCTCGAGTGCGTCCTCCCGCTGGCTCTCCGGCTCGTCGATGGCGTCGCGAGACCACCACCACGCCGCGGCCAGCGCGGCGAACAGCGCCACGACGAACGCGGGTCGGGCGGCGGGTGCGGCGCGCGCGCGCAAGGGCGGCCGATCGACGTGCGCGATGTGCGCGTCGAGCTCCGCGATCAGCTCCGCGTAGCTCGCCGGCCGTCGTTCGCGGTCGGCGGCGAGCATGCGTTGCACGAGGCGTGCGACCGTCTGCGGAACGCCCGGGTTGGCGTGCGTGAGGTCGGGCGGAGCGCCGCTCGATTTGCGCCGGATGACCTGCCCGAGCGTCTGCCCGCTGTACGCGCAGCGCCCGGCGAGCGAGTGGTACAGCACGCAGCCGAGCCCGTAGATGTCGGCGCGAAAGTCGACTTGCGCCGCGTCGTCGAACTGCTCGGGCGCCATCGTCGACGGCGTGCCCATGATCGCGCCCGGCGCAGTGAATTGCGTGAGCGCGAGCTCGCCCGCCCCGCCTCGCGCGAGCCCCAGATCGGCCAGTTTCGCGCGGAATGGGAAGCTCGCGCCCGCCGCCGCGTGCGGCGCCAGCAGCACGTTCTGCGGCTTGACGTCGCGGTGGATGATCCCGACCGACTGCGCGTGCTCGAGCGCGAGCGCCACGTCGCGCGTGAGCGTCAGCGCGTCACGCAGAGCGAGCTTGCCGTGCTCGTCGATGCGCCGCGCCAGGTCCGGTCCGTCGATGAACTCCATCACCAGATAGCAACGCCCGTCCTCGGTCACGCCCGCCTGGTGGCACGCGACGATGTGCGGGTCCTGCAATCCCGCGAGGATGCGCGCCTCGCGCCGGAAGCGTTGCTCGAAGTCGGAGTCCGCGCCGCTCATCAGCACCTTCACGGCGACATCGCGCTCGAGGTACGTCTGGCGTGCGCGGTACACGACGCCTTGACCGCCGCGGCCGAGGAGCGAGTCGATGCGCACGTCCGGAATCGTCGGCGGCGTCTCGTCGAGCCGGTTCGCTCCACGCAGTCGCGCCGAGCGGTCGCTCTCACGCTGCAGCGTGCGCTCGAAGCCCGTCTCCTCGCGCGTGGCGCTCGCCGGCGGCGTCACGTGCGTTCGATCCGGATCCGGCTCGGGTTCCGGAGGCCGCACTCGCTCGGTGCTCTCCATCATCGACGCGGGCCGAGCTTCTCGAGCTCGTCGAACAACGTCGCAACGGGCGGGCGATCCGCGATGTGCTCGCCGATGTAGGCGAAGCGCACGATTCCGTCCTCGTCGAGCACGAACGTCGACGGGATCACCTTGTTGCCCTCGAGGTCGAGCAGGCGGCTGACGAGGTAGTCGTTCTGGTACAGCAGCCCGTAGGGCGGGCGCTCTTGCGGCGCGAGCGCTTCGTAGCCGCGCTTGAAGGCTTCGACTCCGTTGCGCGAGCCCGGGAAGAGCACGTGGAGTCGCGCGCCGAGCTGCTCGAAACGCTCGAGCGCGCCAGCTTCGCTCAGCGCCGCCGTCTGCGCGGTGCAGTACACGCACACGCCGCCGCCGAACCCGCGCAGCACCACGAGCACGACGCGCTGGCCCTTGAACGCGTCCGAGCGCACTTCGGCGCCGTCCGTGTCGTGGAAGTACGTCAGCGGGAGCGGCTTGCCGAGGTACTCCCGCGCCCGCTCGGGCGATCCGCCGCTCGAGGGCGCGACCTCCTTCGAGGCAGCGCGACGCGGCGCGTAGCGCGAGCTCAGCACCGTCGACTTGGCGCTCGATTCCGATGTGTAGGCTTCGACGTAGCTCGCGAATTCGGTGCGCTCGCGCTGCGTCCACGGTTGCGCGTGCACGGGCACGTCGGGTTCGACGGAGACCGGCGCCTGCGGCTCAACGCTCGGAGCTTCGTCGGCGCCGAGCCGACGCGCGAGCGCGATCGCGTCGAAGCGCACCTCGGCGTCCAACGGCGCAGCAACCTCCGAGAGCCAGGTGGCGAGCACGCTGTCGAGCGCGGCGCCGCGCGCCAGCTCGTCGTCCGACCACTCGCCGCGGAACACCGGCGGCGGCAGGGCCGCGCTCGCATCCCACGCGCGCCGGCCGCTGGACTCGTAGACGGTCCATTCGCCGCGCGGCCGCCCCGCTTCGACGGCGCCCTCCGCGAGCCGCTCACCGCGCGCATCGAACGCCGCCCAGGGACCGTTCGGCAGCCCCGCCTCGAAGCTGCCCACGAGCCGCGCGCCGCCAGCGCGATGGTGAAGCGTCCACAGACCCGTCGGCTTGCCGTCGCGCACGAAACCCGCGCGGCGCAGCGAGCCGTCGGGCCAGGTGTCGCGCACCCACTCGAGCCCCGCGGGCCACTCGAACGACTCGGTGCGCGCGGTCGCGTTCTCGTCCCAGAAGGTCCACGGTCCGACGCGGCGCCCTTCGAGAAACAAGCCCTCCGACTCGCGCGCGCCATCGTCTCGCCACGCTGTCCAGAGCCCGACTTGCAGTCCGTTCTCGAACGCGCCGCGCTGAACGCGTTCGCCACGCAAGCTCCAGAAGCTCCACTCGCCCCACTCGCGACCGCGCACGAAGGCGCCCTGTGCGCGCAGGTTTCCGTTCGCGTGCCAATAGCGCCAAACACCGCTGCGGCGCGCGTCCGCGAAGCTGCCTTCGTACTCCTTGTCGCCGCTCGGGAACCAGTACGTCCACGGCCCGTCTTGCACGTCGTCCCTGTACGCGCCGCGCGCTCGGAGCTGCCCGCCCGGATAGGTGAACGTCCACTCGCCCTGTTGCTTGCCGCCCGACACGCGCCCCTCGCCGGCGGAGAAGCTCTCGGCCCAGCGCGCCACGGAGCCCACGCCGCTGCGCACCGACGCGACGACCGCGCAGCTGCTGGCGAGGAGTGCGGCCAAGAGCGCGGCGCGAGTTCCGACGCGTAGCGCGCGCGGCGAGGGATGGGTGGGCACGACTGGATCCTGGGGGGGGGCCGATGGAAACGCAGCGAAGGGAGTGGCTCCGCGCGCCGGAGGGGGCGCGCGGAGCGAGGCCCGCGGAGTGCGGCGAGTCTCCAGGACCAGCACGCGACATCGGGGCGGCGCGAGCGTCAGCGTTTGCGGCGCAATCGATGCGCGTCCACGAATCGCGCTCGAACTGGTGCTTTCGCACGCCGGATCGCGCGTGAGTCGCGGGCGGAGCTACCGCGTCGCCCGCCCCCCACCACCCCACGCGCCACCACGGACCGTTCCGCCAACATGGCCGCCATCCCCCTGCTCCGAAGTTTCGATCTCGCCAGTCGTATTCCGCCCTCGCACCTCGAGTACTTCGAACTCGGCGCCTTGCGCGTCGATTCGGTGACCCTCGAAGCCGACCGCGAACTCGAACAGGCGCTCGCGGACGATCCGCTGCTCGCGCAGCAGCTCCACGACGCGGCGACCGAGCACGTGAACAACGCCACGAAGATCGTCCACGCCGCCATCGCCCAGCAGTACCAGCGCGTGGCCGAGGCGCTGGCCTCGGACGCGAGCTACGAGCTCGTCCTGCGCCAGGTCGAGGACATTCGCCGCACGCTCAACCTCGCGATACGCAATGCCGCCGACGCGCTGTCCGCGGGGACGCAGCAAGCCGCGCAGCGCGCCTTGGACGAGCACGCACGGCGCAAGAAGCTGGCCCGTGCGCAGCGCGCCAAGCTCGCCTTCAAGCTCAGCTTCGACGCGCTCGCGATCTCGGCCAGCTTGACCGCGCTGGCGCTGAGCGCGGGCTCGAACGTCGCGGCCTACGTCGGACTCGCGAACACCGCGAGCAAGGCCGCGCTCGAGATTCGTTCCGCTTTTCAGAGCGCCGATCAGGCCGCCGCCGCGCTCGACGCGATGCTCACGGAGCTGAGGCGCGACATCGACGACCAACTGCGGCGCGCGGGCGCCGAGGCGTTGAAGGAACTCAGCGTCGCGCTGGTCCCGATCCTGTCCGCCAAGCTGACCACGGTGAACACGGCCGAGGCGAAGGCGAAAGACCTCGGCGCGAAGCTGCAGGCGGGCGAGCAGAGCTGCCGCAATCTCGCCGCGGCGGCGATGAAGGGCGTCGAAGCCGTGAAGAAGTTGGAGGCAGCGCTCGCGAACCGTCCGCGGTCGAAGGAACGCGTGGCGCGGATCGCGGCCAAGAACGAAGAGCTGCTGCAGAAGGTCGAGGCGTTGCAGCCGGTGTTGCGGCGGAACTGGGAGTTCCAGCGCGCGAGCCTGGAGCAGCTCTCCGACTGGAAGCAGAAGCGCCACCGAGCGGTGCGCGCGTCGGATCGAGCGACGCAGTTGGGCACGCTCGGCGCCGACCTCCACGACCTCGCTACGACGGTGGCCGAACTGGCGAGCGCGCTGTGAGCCGGCTCGCAGCGAACCCGCTCACTCGGGACTTGCTGAGGCCCGAGCGTCCGCCGCGAGCGCGAGCGTCCAGCGCTCGTGATCGCGCATGCGGCCGGCGACGACGCGGTAGCGCGGCACGACCGCGTCGAGCGCGAAACCGCACTTGACCAGCAGCGCGATCGAGGCGTCGTTCTCGGGCAGCACGTACGCGTCGATGCGCTCGAGGTCGAGCTCGGAGCACGCCCACGCGAGCCCGAGGGGGAGTGCTTCGCTCATCAGGCCCTGGCGCGCGTGCTCGGCGCCGATCCAGTAGCCGACGGTGGCCGTGCGCCGCGCGCGGTCGACTTCGGAGAACGAGAGCGCGCCGACGAGCTCGCCACCGTCGCGCGAACGAATCAAGAAGCGTCTGCGCGTCGGCCCACGCGCCATGAAGCGCCGAAAGCGCTCGGGCCCGAAGGGATCCAGCCCCTCGAGCGTGGCTTCCCACGGCGCGAGGAATTCGCGGCTCGCGAGCCGCAGGGCGACGAACTCCTCTTCGTCGGACCAGCTCGGTTCGCAGAGCGCGACGCGCACCCCGCGCAACGACGCAGCGATCGATTCGGCTCGGCTCGGGCGCGGTTCCACGCGAGCGGATGCTATCCGACGTGCGAGCCCGCAGGCCGACGCCCAAGGAGCGAGCCGCGCTCGCTCGCGTCGCTCCCCCACGAAGGCCTCCCCACGCATGGAGGCTGTCCTTTCGGCAATCGGCATCTTCCGCCGCCGACGACGAGGGCGTGGAAGTCCGCAGGCACGGGGATCCACAGTTGCTGCAACGTGCACTCGACTAACACAGGACTTGGTATCGCTACTGGGAGCAGGTCAGAAGCGCGGACCCGGTCGTCTCGCAAAGTACGGTGCGCCCTCCCCCATCGCTGCTCCGAGGGGCCGCGGCGGGCCTGCCAAACGCACCCCCGAAGACGTCGCCAAGAACCCCGGCCAGCCCGTCGAGCCGATCGGCAAGGCGCTGGTACAGAAGGCCAAGGAACTCGCGCTGCCCATCACCCGCACGGTCGAGGCGGGGAAAATGCGCACTACGGGCGAGCGGCGGGGAACGCGGTAGTTCGCGAACTAGCGCTCACCGCTACTGGAAGGTGGTTGGGCCGACAACGAACGTTGGATCGTCCGCGTTGCCAGTCGGGTGTAACGGAATGCGCTCCGGTTTGACGTTGTCTGGCGAGAGGACTGACGGCCGTCTCCGAAAGCCCTGGCTGCGGCGAGGAGATGGTCGTGCGCGGGACCTCGGAGTGCACCGAGGACCCGCGCCGACCGAATGCTCTCAGTCCCCTGCGTGCAGGGGCGTCAAGGGACCAGAGCTCAACCCGATCACGGTGTCGGGTAGAACCCGTGGGCCACGAAGCCGGCGTCGATCGCGCTACGGTTGGGAGTGCCGTCACTCAATTGGCCGTTGTCGTCGTCGAGGATTAGCCAGTGCAACCAGATGTCGGCCGAGATTTCGGCGTCGTCAAAGCCCTGCATCCATCCCAGGAATAGCGAGTCTGCCGCGAGCGCCCCGGCGGACGCTCCCAACGAGGTCTTCAAGGCTTGGCGCGACTTCCACAAAGCGCCCATGAGCACTTGTCCGCCCACGTGGGAACTGCCCGGACATCCGCCGAGGTTCGGGTCACCGCAGAAGGGCTGGGTATTGTCCCCGGTGCGGAGGAACGTGAGCGTGTCGCACCACTGAACGCCGAGCCACGCTTGGTCGGTGCAGTACAGCGCCCAGGCGTCCGCCGCGCCTTCGTGGAACTGTCCGCTCAACGTCACCGGATTGTAGAGGGCATTGAGCAGATGGCCGTACTCGTGCGCGACGACTGTTGAGTTCGCCTTGTTCGTGCAGACGCCTCCGCTGCACGACACATTTCCAGCTCCCAAGAGGATCGAGACGCCCGACGCGGCGCCGTTGCAGACCAGGTTCCCGAAGCCGCTCGTGCGGTTGACCTGAGCTGACGCAACGAAGTCAGCCGTGGTGTCCGCCGAGTCGATATCTCGAATCCACTCGCGCACCTGGTTCACCCAGAGGAATGCGTTGGCCTGCGCGGTCTGAGCCTCGGTGCGCAGCCGGTTCATTTCGATCACGTTCCCAGAGCTCTGGGTGAGCGTGGTTGTGAGCTGGTACTCGGTTCCGATCGGTGTGTTGAGGACGTTGACGTACGCGCCGGAGTAGCTCACCGTCACATCGATCGGCGCCGTGGCGCCCACGATGGTGAACGAGCCGTTGCCTCGCGTTGTGACTGTGCCAGCCGAGCTAGTCACAGTCATGCCAGGCATGGGTTCAAACGTCTCGGGATTGCTGGCAACGTCGGGAGTGACGCCTGGGGTGACCCAGGACTTGACCGTGCCCGAGACATCGAACGCCCACGAGCGGGGCAAGGTTGCGAGCACCGCCCCGGTGCGAGCGTCGATGCGCAGACTCACAGCTTGTGGTTGCTCGGAGGCTCCATCGACATTGGCTACATCCACGGCCCAAGCCAGCGCACACCGCGGACTCGGCCCAGCCTCTGTCTGGCGCAAGACCAGCTTGGCGACGCCGAGTTCGGACGGAGACATGTTGAACTCACGCGCGAAGGCCGTCGCGGCGAGCGCCCGAGCCTCTTCGGCGGATACGGCCGCCTCCGCACGCATCGATTGGATGCTTGTTTCGTCGAGACCTGAAACCGCGGAACTCTCCAGCATCAGCACATGGCCACTCGTGTCGAGCAGAATTGCCACGCGCGCATCCTCCACCTGCAAGCCGGCGACGACCTGATCGAACGTCACGCTCCACTTGTCCGAGGAGCCCGCGCGAGAAAGCGCGAGCCAGTGCGAAGCGCGGCCCACGAGCTGGCGCTCCGGCGTTCCGTGCGCCGACTCGATGCTTCTCAGCACCGCCCGTGCGGCGAGCTCGGCGTTCTGCGCAGTGCCGAGCGCCCCCACGCTGACGTCCGACCTCCCGTGGATGCACGTGCTCCCGCGCAACTTGCGGGCGGTCCACAGCCCGCCCCACCGAGCGTGGATCAACTGTGCCAGACGCTCGCTGGGCGCTCGCGCAGCAGCGTGCTCGGCTGCAGCCGTCGTGGCCGACGACTGGACGTGCTCACCTGGAGTTGCCGCCAGGGCCGCGGTACTGGGCCACGAACTGGACAAGGCCAGAGCAGCGAGCGCGGCGACGGCGGCGCGCGTGCGCCCGGTTCTCGCGCGCGACGGCGCCCCCGACGACCAGAACGGGCAGCACCGGGATTCTTGAGGCCCTAAACCACGGGTACGAGCGTGTCTCATGGCAAGTCTGCTGGGTTGGCTTGAGTGGGTGGAGACGATTCGCACATCGAATCGCGCGCCACGTCCACGTTTGCAGCTCGCGCCACGGTCGAGCAAATTCGCCGATCGTCGCCCCAGGCTGCTGGCGAAGGCTCGCGCTCACCGTCCGTCGCTCCCAAGCGCCGCGGAAGCCCGCGAGGCGCACGCCCGACAACGTGGCGAAGATAGGCGAGGCCGTCGAGCAGATCGGCAGCGCACTGGACGTCTCGGCCGAGGACCTCCAGCTCCCGATCGTCTGCATGGTCGCGGCGAAGAAGCTCAAGACGACGGGGCAGAAGCGGGGGACGCGGTGTCACCCCGCTGGAGCCACGATGAAGGCCGCGCCGGCCAAGACGGCTTGGAGGGGGCGGAGAAGGGCGGCGCGGATAGCGTGGGCCGGGCGATGAGCGCGCTGACCGCGGCCACGGACCCCCGGCAACCGTTCCCCGATTCCGCCGCCGAGATTGACGCCGTGGTGACCGCGAAGCACGGGCGACCACAGTCGGTGCAACGTGCACCCCGCACGACCGCCGCCTCGTGGCCGTCTCACTTGGAGGAACGTTCAGCGCTTTCGCGTTGCCGCACCTTCGACTGGAGGGCGCGGGCCCCTCGCTCGAGCGTACGGATCGAACCGAAACCACGCTGCCTCAGGAGGCGCAAACGATGGGACGACTCAAAGACGCCAGGGCTGCGCTCGCTCGCGCCGCGACCGAGGTCGGTCGCGCGAACGACGAAGTCGGACGGCTCGCGGCGGAGGTGGCCACGTTCCAGGGAAAGGCGCCGACCGGCACGATGGCGGTCGTGGCAACGCAACTCGCCGCCCGCCTCGATAGAGCTCAGCAGCAGTTGGCAAGGGCGCAACTCGCGCACGGCCGCGCGATCACCGAGATGGCCGAAGCGCTGAAGGCCAAAGACCCTGCAACCTGGTCGTAGAGCCGGCGAGACGCATGCCGGCGGCGGTCGCGAGCTTGGCCCCATCGATCCAGCGCACGGCGTTCGCGGCGCGGATTGAGTCGGTTGGGTGTGCAACCGGGGACATAGGTAGCACTCTTGCCCGGGCGCATGGGTGACACTTTCGCCGTGCTCGATCTTGTCCAGGGAGCGAGCGGCGCGGACTGCGTGACCGACCGGCGCGCGACGCCGCTCGCCTGAATCCGCGCTGAGGAGAGGGTCACTTCGGCGGCGGACTGTCCGACGCGATCGAGATCGAGTTGGAGCCGTCGTCCGGGAGCGACGCTGGCGGGCTCGGCCCCTCGCGACGGGACCGAGCCCCGGCCGCATCACGGGGCGAAGATCACCTCGAGGCCGGACGAGTAGTTCGAACCCGTGCCTCCAGCGGCGGAGTCCCGGAACCAAGCCTGGGCGTACCAGGTCGATCCGGGCGCCATCAGGCCGAGCGCTCGAGCGGCGACGAGGTCCACGTCATCGGCGAGTTCACCTCCGACCTCGGACACCAGCGGGCGCCGCATCGCGATCCCTCCGACGCAGCGGATACCGTCGAACATGGGGACGTTCGGCTGAGTGCTTCCCAGGAGGAACAGGCCCATGCTGCCCTGCGGCGCCGGTGCGGCGCGCAGAAGCAGGTGCTCCTCGAGAATCCCGGGACACGCGAGCGAGGTGTGCGCCGCCTGACCGGTGGAGTTCGCCGTCGCGGAGCAATACGAGAGGCTCTCCACCCGCGGGAGGTCCTTGAAGAGCAGATGGCCCGCGTAGTTCGCGGACTCGCTCCCCGTAGGGTTGCCCACCAACATCGAGTCGCCCCACAGATGCACGGAGGTTCCGAAGCCGA
>CALFYL010000075.1 GCA_937952135.1 uncultured Planctomycetia bacterium | reverse complement strand
GGCGGCGCGGCGGGCGGAGGCGACGAGCCGAACTGGGGCATGATGGTCAACGTCAACACGGCGCCGATCGCCGTGCTCAAGGCGCTCTTCGACGACCGCGACGTGCCGCCGCGCTTCTGGGACGCCGTGCTCGAGTACCGCAACCTGCCCGAGGAGCCTGAAGACGGGACGAGCGACTCGCAGGTTCAGGAGGAGCCGATGCTCGACGAGTACGGCCGCGAGATCATCCAGCGCCAGATCTTCGACTCGCTCGAGGAGCTCTCGGAAGTCGACGGCTACGACCAGCTCGACGAGCCGATCCAGGCGCGCCTCGCGCAGCTTCTGACCGTGCGCAGCCAGGTGTTCTCGATCTACGTCACGGCGCGCCGCAAGACGGGCGTCGACAGCAACGAGATGGGGGCGCTGCTCGGAACGCAGCGCGAGGATCCGCGCGAGGATGTGCGCGGCAAGGGCCTGGTGCGCACCGTGCGCTGCGTCGTGTGGCGCTACGTCGACGGAGAAGACGTGCGGCTCGTGCCGATCGTGCGCTGGGAAGTGCTCGACTACACGCCGCTCGAAGTTCTCGACTATCCCGACGAGGACCGCTGAGCGCGCGGCATGGGGCGGGTCCGACGAAGCGCGTCCGGCGCGCGGCGCAGCGCTCGACTCGAGGCGCACCACCACTTGTTCGTCGCGATCGCCGAGGAGATGGGCGCCGCGCTGCAGCGCTCGGCCTTCTCGCCGAACATCAAGGAGCGCCGCGACTTCTCGTGTGCGCTCTTCGACGCGCGCGGCCGCATGACGGCGCACGCCGCGCACATTCCGGTGCACCTCGGCGCGCTGCCGCTGTCGGTGGCGGAGGTGTTGCGCTCCGTCGAGCTCGCTCCGGGCGACGCCGTGCTGCTCAACGATCCCTACCGCGGCGGCACGCACCTGCCGGACGTCACGTTGGTGTCGCCGATCTTCGTCGGCCGCGGCGCGCGCCCGACGTTCCTGTGCGCGAACCGCGCGCACCACGCGGACATCGGCGGCGCGAGCCCGGGCTCGATGGCGCCGTTCGACGACGTGCACGCCGAGGGGCTGCGCATTCCGCCGCTCAAGCTCGTCGAGCGCGGCCGCTTGCGCGAGGACGTGCTCGCGCTGGTGCTCGCGAACGTGCGCGCGCCGCACGAGCGCCGCGCCGACTTTCTCGCGCAACTCTCGGCGAACCACGTCGCCGCCGCGCGCGTCGCGTCGCTGGCCGCGAGCCACGGGGCTCGGGAACTGGTGCGTTCGAGCGACGAACTCATTGCCTGGACGGCGAAGCTCGCCGCGGAGCGCATCGCGAGCTGGCCCGCGGGCGGCGCGAAGTTCGAAGACAGCCTCGAAGCTGCGAACGAGGGCGGCGCGCCCGTCGCGATCCGCGTCGAGCTCGCGCGCCGCGGCGGCAAGCTGGTGTTCGACTTCTCCGCGAGCGACGACGCCGTGGGCGGGGGCCTGAACGCCACGCGCGCCGTCACCGTCGCGGCGGTGTTCTACTGCCTGCGCCTGTTTCTGCCGCCCGAAACGCCGACCAACGAGGGCTTGCTCGAGCCGGTGAGCATCGTCACGCGCCCCGGTTCCGTCGTCGACGCGCGCTATCCGTCGCCGGTCGCCGCGGGCAATGTCGAGACGAGCCAACGCCTCGTCGACGTCGTGCTCGGCGCGTTCTCGCGCTGGCTCGCGCGCGCCGGTTCCGCGGACGTGCCGGCCGCGAGCGCGGGCACGATGAGCAACCTCGCGTTCGGCGTCCAGGGAGAGCTTGGCGAGCGCGCCGCGGCGCTCACCTACTACGAAACGATCGCTGGCGGAGCGGGCGCCTCGCGCGGCCGCGACGGAGCGAGCGCGGTGCAGACCCACATGACGAACACGCGCAACACGCCGATCGAGGCGCTCGAGCAGCGCTTCAAGGCGCGCGTCGTGCGCTGCACCGTTCGCCGCGGTTCGGGTGGCGCCGGCGCAGCGCGCGGCGGCGACGGAACGAGCAAGCACTGGCTGTTCCTCGCGCCGGCGCAGGTCTCGTGGATCGCGGACCGCGCGCGCCGCGGGCCGTGGGGGCTCGCGGGCGGCGGCGCGGGCGCGACCGGGAGCGCGCGCGTCGAATTCGCCGACGGCACGCGCCGCGAACTCGCGCCGCGAACGAGTTTCACGCTCGCCGCCGGCGACCGCTTGGAACTCGAGACACCGGGCGGCGGAGGCTTCGGCAAGCCGGATTCCACGCCCGCGAAACGCTCGCGACGTCCTCGGGGCAAGCGTGCGACGCCTTTGACACGTCCTTCGTAGGTGGTGCGCGGCGCATCCCGTGGTACCTTCCGCGGCGACCTCCGGCGGAGCGAAAGCGCGGCGCAGTGCGGCCCTTCGGTCGCCACGTCTTGCTCGCGTCCCTCGCGCCGCGGGCGGCAACTTCCTTTCGGGAGCAAGGAACCGATCACGATGCCGGCTACCTGTGTGTTTGGCGCCCAGTGGGGCGATGAGGGCAAGGGCAAGATCATCGACTCGATGGCGCGCGACGCCGACGTGATCGTGCGCTACCAGGGCGGTGCGAACGCGGGTCACACGGTGATCGTCGGCGGCGCGAAGTACGTGCTGCACCTGATCCCGTCCGGGATCCTGCACAAGGGCAAGCTCAACGTGATCGGGAACGGCGTGGCGGTCGATCCGCTCAAGTTCCTGGAGGAGGTCGACGGGCTGCTCGAACGCGGCGTCGCCGTCGACGGCACGAACCTGCGCCTTGCGGGCAACGCCCACGTGATTTTCGAGCACCACAAGCGCATCGACCAGGCGGGCGAGCGCTGGCGCGGCGACGGGCGCATCGGCACCACCGGCCGCGGCATCGGGCCGTGCTACGCCGACAAGGCTTCGCGCACCGGCATGCGTGTCGCGGACATGCTCGATCCGCAGCGTTTTCGCCAGCGGTTGCAGGCGGCGCTCGCGGAGAAGAACGCGCAGCTCACGCAGGTCCACGGCGAGGCGCCGCTGTCGCTCGACGAACAGCTCGAGCGCTACACGGGGCTCGGCGCGCGCCTGCGACCCTTCGTCGGCGACTGCGGCGCCGAAGTGCGCGATGCGTACAAGCAAGGTCGCCGCATCCTGTTCGAAGGCGCGCAGGGCGCGATGCTCGACATCGATCACGGCACCTATCCGTTCGTCACCAGCTCGAACACCGGCGCCGATGGCGTGGCCGCGGGCGCGGGCTTCCCGGCGAAGTGGCTCGAGCGCGTGGTCGGCATCGCGAAGGCCTACTGCACGCGCGTCGGCGAGGGTCCGTTCCCGAGCGAGGACCACGGCGCCGACGGCGTGCGCATCCGCGAAGCCGGCAACGAATACGGCGCGACGACGGGCCGGCCGCGGCGCTGCGGATGGTTCGACGTGCCCGCGATGCGCTACTCGCTCGAACTCAACGGCGCCGACGGCTGGGTGATCACGAACCTCGACGTGCTCGACGGCTTCGACGAGATCAAGGTCGCGACGGGCTACGAGGTCGACGGGCGCCACTACGCCGACTGGCCGGGCGCGCTCACGAACCTGTCGGATGTGAAGGTGCGCTACGAGTCGATGCGCGGCTGGCTCGCGGACACGACGGCGATCCGGCGCTACGAAGACCTGCCGGCGCAGGCGCGGCGCTACGTCGAGTGGATCGAGAAGCTCGTCGGCACGCCGGTCGTGATGCTCTCGGTCGGACCCGACCGCGACCAGGTGATTCCGCGCGCGGCCGAGCCGACCCGCGGATTCGCGCACGCCTAGGGCGTTCGATGACGGGAGCGCGCTTGAAGATCGAGCGGCCGGATTTCGGGGGACCGTTCCCCGAGCACATCGCCGTGATCATGGACGGCAACGGCCGCTGGGCGAAGGGGCGCGGCATGATCCGCGTCTTCGGCCACAAGGAAGGCATCGGCTCGGTGCGCGAGATCACCACCGAGTGCGCGAAGATGGGCGTGAAGTCGCTGACCTTGTACGCGTTCTCGGTGGAGAACTGGAAGCGGCCGCGGCAAGAGGTCGCGTACCTGATGGGGCTGCTCGAGCAGTTCCTGGTCGAGGAACGCCCGACGCTGATGAACAACGACGTGCGGCTGCGCGCGATCGGGCGCATCGACGACCTGCCGGCGCCGGCGCTGGCGCGGCTGCGCGAGACCGAGCAGCTCACCGCGCAGAATCCGGGGATGCTCCTGCGGCTCGCGCTGTCCTACGGAAGCCGCGCGGAGATCGCCGACGCGCTCAAGGGATTCGCGCGCGACGTCGCCGCCGGCAAAGTGCGCGAGGACGAGATCGGCGACGAGACGCTGCGCCGCTACCTCTACGATCCCCAGACGCCCGATCCGGACCTGCTGATCCGCACCTCGGGCGAGATGCGCGTGTCGAACTTCCTGTTGTGGCAGATCAGCTACAGCGAGATCTACGTGGCGCGGGAGTGCTGGCCCGAGTTCCGCCGTCCGCAGCTCATGGCGGCGCTCGAGGACTATGCCAAGCGCGTGCGCAAGTTCGGCGGGCTCGTCACCGACGCACCGCCCAGCGAGGCGCGCGCGTGACGAATGCGGCGCCGGGCGGGCCGTCGAAGGGCTCGAAGCTCTGGCGGCGCACGAGGGTTGGCGGCACGATCGCGGCGGGGCTCGTGGGCGTCCTGTGGCTGACGACGCTGTTCCACTCGGAGCTGCCGATGCTCGCGCTGGCGGCCGTCGTGCTCGCGGTGTGCATCTGGGAAGTGAACCGCATGGGCTCGCTGCGCGGCCGACGCTTGTGGGCCCCGCTCGCGGCGGGCGCGCTCGCGGCGATCTGGATCACGCTGGAGTTCTTCCACGCGGGGGGCGGCATCGATCTCGAGGACCGCGCGCACGTCGATCTGGGGTATGCGTCGCTCTGGTTGGTGTGGGCGGGGCTCTGGAGCGGACTCGCGGTCACCGCGGTGTACGCCCTCGCCTGCACGCGCTCGATCGTCGTACGAATCGCGGGCGCCCTGCTCGCGGTCGGGCCCTTCCTGACCGAGCGACACACACCGATCGAGGGCGTCGAGATCGCCGCCGCGGTGCTCTTCCTGTTCATCGTGCTGCGGCTCGCCGTGTTCGGCGCCGAACGCCGCGGCGAGGCGCTCTCGGTCCTGCTGCTCGGGCCGCTGCTCGCCGTCTCGATCGTCGGGCTCGTGTGGATCTGGTACGACTACACGCACTGGGGGCTCGTCGCGCTGCTCGCGATCTCCAAGATCGGCGACACCGCGGGCTACTACGTCGGCAGCACCCTCGGCCGCCACCATCCGTTCAAATCGATCAGCCCCGGCAAGACCACCGAGGGCTGCCTCGGCTCCCTCGTCGCGAGCTCGCTCGCGTGCGTGGGCGCGGTCGAACTCGGCTGGCTGCCCAACGCGAGCTGGGTCGGGGGGCTCGCGGCCGGCGCCGCGGTGAACCTCGCCGCGCAGGCGAGCGATCTGCTCGAGAGCTGGGTCAAGCGCAAAGCGGGCGTGAAGGACTCCGGCGCCTGGTTCGGTCCCTCGGGCGGCATGCTCGACCTCGTGGACAGTTTCTTTCTCGCGAGCCCGGTCGCCCTGGTCGTCTGGCCGCTCGTCCTAAACTTCGGCCACGCTTGACAGTCCGCGAGCGCGCGGGGGATCCTCTGGTCTCACGCAACTCGACCTCCGCATCGACCCACCAACACCAACGAGCACGAGCGCGGCATTGGCTGAAGTCACGATCCCGCTGAAGTCCCACGAGGAAGCGATCCTGGTGTTGGGCCCCTACGATCGGCACGCCAAACTCCTGCGCCAGGAACTCGAGATCGAGATCTACACGCGCAACGGCAATCTGCGCTTGAAGGGCGCCGAGGACGAGGTCGCCGAAGCGCGCCGGCGCATCGACCATCTGCTCGGCAAGCTGCGCAAGGGCCGCGATCTCGACGTGCGCGAGGCCGAGGCGATCCTGGTCGGGCCGCCGGCCGCCGAAGGTGCGACGGCGTCCGCGCCGAAGAGCGGCTATTCACCGCCGCCTTCGCCCGCGCGCGGCTTCACCGGCTCGGCGCCGCGCGGTTTCAGCGCGTCGCCGGCCGACCGACTCGGCGCGCAGATCGGCGTGCGCTCGGCGCGACCCGCGGCGCTGACGAACTTCCGCGTGCGACCCTTCGAACCGCGCGGCGAACGCCAACGCCGCTACGTCGAGCTCATCGGCAAGCGCACGCTCGTGTTCGGCCTCGGCGCCGCGGGCACCGGCAAGACCTACCTCGCGGTCGCGTGCGCGCTGCGCGCGCTGCGCAACGGCGAATGCCGCCGGCTCGTGATCTCGCGTCCGGTGGTCGAAGCGGGCGAGAAGCTCGGCTTCCTGCCGGGCGACTTGCTCGCGAAGCTCAACCCGTACATGCGGCCGGTCTACGACGCGCTCGGCGACCTGCTCGACTTCGAGGACGTCACGCGCCTCGAGGACGCGGGCGTGATCGAAGTCGCGCCGCTCGCCTACATGCGCGGCCGCACGCTCTCGAACGCCTTCGTGATCCTGGACGAAGCGCAGAACACGACCGTTCCGCAGATGAAGATGTTCCTGACGCGCCTGGGCGAAGGTTCGCGCATGGTCGTCACGGGCGACCCGACGCAGAACGATCTCGAGCGCATGCAGAAGAGCGGTCTCGGCGATGCGGTGTCGCGCCTGCAGGGCTTCAACGATGTCGGCGTCGTCGAATTCACCGTCGACGACATCTGCCGCCACCCGCTCGTCGAGCAGATCGTGCGCGCCTACGAAGGGCCGCTCCGCGTCGACCAAGGTCCCGGGAAGCGGCCGCGCGACGAAGAGTCGACCGAAGCGTGAAGGGGCGTGCGCGACGTGCTGCGACGTCCCGCGGCAGCCCGAGCGAGTGCGCGCGGCGCAGCGCCGTCGCGTGGGCGAGCCGGCAACGGCGGCCGCGCGGCTACAGCGTCGCGCTCGTGCGGCGCGCGGTCGCGGCGGCGTTCGAGGTCGGCGGCGAAGCGGCGCCGAGGCGAGAGCTCTCGATCGTGTTCGTGGACGACGACGAACTCGCCGGAATGCACGCCGTGTGGCTCGACGACCCGAGCGCGACCGACGTGATCACCTTCGACCTCGGCGACGACGACAGCGGCCCGGCGGGGGAGTTGTACGTCAGCGTCGAGCGCGCCGCGGCGGTGGCGAGCGCGCGGGGCCTCGATCCGTTGCGCGAGCTGATGCTGTACGTCGTGCACGGTTCGCTGCACCTGTGCGGCTTCGACGACCACGAGCCGCGCGAGCGGCGCGAGATGCGCGCGGCGGAGCGGCGCGCGTTCACGAAGCTCGGCGCGTTAGCGACCGCGAGCACGAAGAGCGGCGCGAGAGCGCCACGAGAGTCGGGTCGAAGGCCCGCGCGGAAGCCTGCTCGAGCGCGCGCGAGCTGAAGCGCTGTCGCGCTCGCGGTCTTCATAAAGATCGCTGTCGCGAATCCACGCACGCGAGGGCGCGGTTGGCTCAAGCGGCGCGAGCGCGGTCCCGATAGCAGGGGAATGAAGCGCTGCCTCTCTTCAACGGCCCTTGGTTTGCTCTTGTCGTTCGCGTGGCTTCCGGCGTGCCAGAGCTCGAAGCACGCGGGCTGGGCCGCATACGAGCGCGGCGACTGGGAGCTCGCTCACGAGCGTTGGGGGCGAGCAGCGGCGGACGGCGACGCCGAGGCGCAGTACATGCTCGGTCTGCTCCACGAGGACGGCCTCGGTGCACCGCGCGACCCCGCACTCGCGGCGAAGTGGTACACGCTGGCGGCCGAGCAGAATCACGCCGCCGCGCAGAACAACCTCGGGCTCCTGTTCCACTTCGGGCGCGGCGTCGAGCGCTCGCCCGAGCGTGCGCGCGTTTGGTTCGCGCGCGCGGCCGACCAAGGCTTCGCGCCCGCGCAGTCGAACCTCGGCCTGCTCGAGGTCGTGCGCGCCCGCGAGCCGCAGCAGCGCGAAGCCGGGGAGCGCTGGCTCTCGCTCGCTGCCGCGAAGGGCCATGCAAACGCGGTGCGCGCGCTCGACGAACTCGCGCGGGCGCCAGCGAACGACGGTTCGGCGCTGCCGCTCGAGTGGATCGAACGCGCCGCGGCTCGCGGAAGCTCGGACGCTCAATTCGAACTCGGCCGGCGCTTGCTGCTCGGCCACGGCGTCGCCAGCGACGCGCCGAACGCGCGCAAATGGCTCGAACGCGCGGCGGAGCAGGGCTCGCTCGAAGCGAGCTTCGCGCTCGGCTGGATGTTCGACACGGGCCGCGGAGGCGAGGTCGACGCGCCGCGCGCCGCGCGTTGGTTCGAGGCGGCCGCGCGAGGCGGACATGCGCCGGCGCAGACGTACCTCGCGGAGCTCGAACTGGCCGGGCGCGGGGTCGAACGCGACGCCGTCCACGCCGCACAACGCTTGCGCCTCGCCGCCGAGAGCGGCTTCGCGCCGGCGCAGCACAACCTCGCGCTGCTGTACTTGCGCGGCGACGGGGTCGAGCGCGATTCGGCGCAGGCGGCGCATTGGCTGAACGAGGCCGCGCGCGCGGGACATGCCGGCGCGAAGCAGAAGCTCGAGCGACTCGGCGAGAGCGGCGCCGGACTCGCGGCGAAGTAGGCGCCGGGGCCGAACCAGGGGCCCGAGCTACTCGCTCGGCCTATTTGCTCGACCCTACTTGCTCGAACCGGCGGAGGCGTTCGCGCTCGCGACCGGTCGACGCTTCACCTGCACCTCGCGGCGTTCGCGGCAGCGCAGGCACACGTCGTAGAAGCGCACCTCCTCGGTCGAGGCGCGCGCCGTCAGCACCAACATGTCGTCGTTGGTGTTCCAACTGATCTTGGGGTTGTCGGCGGCGGGCGACCAGGTGTGCCCGAAGATGCGGCAGAAGAAGTTCATGTCCGAGGGCGGCCCGCTTCGGGGCGGCCGGGGACGTTAGCCGATCGAACCGCCCGTGGGAAGTCCCGCGGCGGGCGCCGCGACGCGCGCGAGGCCTTCGCGGCTCGGCGCGTGGTGTGGATCGAAGGTCAGCGCGAGCTCGTACCAGCCCTTCGCTTGCTCGGGGCTGCCGGTGCACTCCGCGATCACGCCCAGGTTGTGCGCGGCGGCGTAGCTGTTCGCGCCGGACCACGACTCGGTCGCGCCGCTCGTCGCCGGCAGCGCGAGGCACGCTTCGAAGCCCGCGCGCGCGTCCTCGACGGCGCCGAGGTGGAGCTGGAGGTTGCTGCGCAGGAACAGCGTGTCCGGGCGCTGCGGGGCGAGCTCGCAGGCCTCCTCGACGAGTGCGAGGGCCTGTGCGCCGAGTCCGAGGGCGTCGAGCGACGTCGCCGCGAGCTCGACGGCGTGCACGGGCCACGCATCCGCGTCGTGCGAACACTCCAGCGCGCGCCGCAACGCCTCGAGCGCGTGCTCGTGATCGCCCTTCATCCCGAGCGTTCGGCCGAGCTGGTACCAGGCGTAGCCGTCCTCGGGGGTCTCGGCCGTCCAGCGCTCGAGCAGCACCAGGTTGCGCGTGAGCTTGCGCTTCGACGCGAGTTGTTCCGCCGCGTAGCCGTCGTGGAGGAGCGTGACGTCGCAGTCGAGCTGCGGCCAGCGCTCTCCGTGCGGAGCCCCGAGTTGTTCGTGGATGCGGCCGAAGTAGGCGACCCCGGCGCGCAGCGGGAAGAAGCGTCCGATCGACACGCGCGAGAGCTCGCGCTCGCCCTCGAGGTTGCGCACTTGCACGCGGCCGATCGCGCGCGGGTTGCGCCGCGCGAAGTCGAGCAGCGCGCCCCGCACGGCTTCCGCGCCGCCGGGGCCGAGTTCGAGCCACTCGTCGGCGTCGAGCACCAGCGCCCAGTCGCCGCTCGCCAGCGCGAGCGACAGGTTGCGCGCCGCGGCGAAGTTGTCGTGCCACGGTTCGTCGGCGACCACCGCGCCGTACTGCGCCGCGATGCGCGCCGTGCCGTCCACCGACCCGGTGTCGACCACGCACATCTGGTCGACGACCTCGCGCACCGATTCCAGGCACCGCGGGAGCGTTCGCGCTTCGTCGCGCACGATCATGCACAGACTGATGGACGTCATCGCCGTCTCATCGCCCGCGCCAGCGGCCGGGTTGAGAGCGGGGGGCGGCGCGCGAACCGGGATCGGGATCCCGCGCGCCCGGCCCGGCTCAGCCCCGCTTCGGCGGCTTGCCGATCTGCTCGGCGACGGCCATCAGCAGCCCCGCCGGCCGGAAGGGCTTGTTCAGCGCTTGAATCGGCGGGCCGGGCAGCCGCTCGAGCCCCGGCGCCGGATCGACCGCACCGCTGGCGAAGAGGATCGGCAGATCCGCGCGCAGTGCGCGCAGGCGTTCGATCAGCGCCGCTCCGTCGAGCCCCGGCATGCGCCGGTCGACGATCGCGAGCGAGTAGGACTCGGGCGCCGCCTCGAACTTGCGCAGGCCTTCGTCGCCGTTCGAAGCGCACTCGACGCGGTAGCCGCCCGCGCGCAGCGTGGCCTCGATCACCTCGCGCACGACGTCCTCATCGTCGACGACCAGGATGCTGCGGATCGACTCGCTCATGCGGATCCGTTCAGCGCTTGAAGGTGGTTTCCATCTGCCGCCGGAGCTTGGCGGCGGCCGCCGGATCGATCAACTCGAGCGCCGCGAGGTCCGTGCGCGCGGTCTCGAACTCGCCGAGCGCGCAGCGCGCGAGCCCGAGGTTGTAGAGCGCGTTCGCGTGGCGCGGGTCGAGGGTCAGCACCTTCTTGTAGCCTTCGACGGCTTCGGGAATGCGGCGCAATTCGTGCAGCGCGACCGCGAGGTTGTACTGCGGCTCGACGTCGTCCGGCGCCGCGCGCGCGGCTTCGCGGAAGCGCTCGGCCGCAGCCTCGAGCTGGCCCTGCCGCGCGAGCGCGAGCCCCATCTGATTGAGCACGACGCTCGGCGACGTCTTGCGCAGCTCCAGGCGCCGGCGCGCGATGTCGTCGACGGCGAGCTTGAGCCCGCGCTCGTCATAGGCCTCCTGCAGCGCTTCGAGCGGAGCCTGCAGCGGAGGCTCGGCGATCCAGCGGCCCGCGAATGGCGTGGCGCCGTTGCGGCGTTCCGCGGGCGACGAACGGAGGCGCGCGACGTCGGCGAGCAGCGTGTCGACCGAGACCGGGCCCTTGTAGATCGCCGCGACGGCGCCTTGCTCGTCGACGAGGAAGCTCGTGGGCAGCGGCATGCGGCGGCGGCGGTCGAGCACGGTGCGCTGCAACGCGTCGAGCGTGTCGAGGGTCTCCGAGGTCGCGAACGCGGCGAGTTGATCCCACTGCACGCGGTGGAGCACGTCGACCGCCGCGGGGCGCGCGGCGACCTCGTCGGCGCTGAGCGCGAGCACGTTCAAGCCGCTCGCGGCGATCTCGTCCTTGCGCTCGGAGAACTCGCGCAACTCCTCGAGGCACGGCGCGCACCAACTGGCCCACACGTTCACGAGCAGCGGCCGCGGCGTGTTCGCCACGAGGTCGGCGGCGTCGGCGTCGGGCACGATCAGAGGAGCGGGCGGCAGCGGCGGCCGCGCGGTGAGCACGACGCGCGCGCGCTCGCTCGACGGCCGGCGCACGAAGGGCGCGGTCGCGAGCTCGAGCGGCTTCACGACTTCGCGCCGCGCTTCGCCCGCGCCTTGCACGAGCACGTAGCGTCCGCCGACTTCGAGTCCCTCGAACGTCTCGACCTCCCGCTCGGTGTCGCCCGCGAGCTTCGGCCAGCGCACGACGACGCGTTGGACCTTCGGCGCGCGGCCGAGCCCGAAGTGCAGCCAGCGGCTCGACTGCGCCAAGTAGCCTTCGCCCGCGCGCACGCTGTCGATGCGCGGCGGCTCTCCTTCGACGTGGACCTCGACGCGCGCACCGATCGCATCGCGCGCGCCGCGCGTCGCTTCGAGCTTCAGCGTGAGCGAGGCGCCCGCTTCCGGCGTGCGGTTGAGCATCAGGCGCGCGCGCGGCGAGTTGCGCCCGACGATCCACAGGTCCTGGCGGCCGTCGAGATCCCAATCGACCCGCGCGGCGGCGCGCGCATCGTCGTCGAGGTCGAGCCCGCTGATTCCGGAGATGTTCGCGAAGCGCCCGTCGCGAGTGTTCAGGTACGCGCAGTGCTGCTCGCGGCCGCTCCACGACTTGCCCTCGCGCAGCATGCGGTGGATCGCGACCCAGCCGAGTTCATAGCTCTCGCGCAGGCTTTGTTGTTCGAGCGTGGGGGAGTGCGACACGACCTGCCGCCAGAAGAAACTTCACAAGTCCTCGGGGTCTTCGCCGGTCACGAAGCCGTTCGGCACGAACACATCGGGCCAGCCGTCGTTGTCGAGCTCCGCGAAGATCGCGCCCCACGCCCAGCGGCCCATCGTGACGCCCGCGCGCTCGCTCACGTCCTCGAACGCGCCGCCGCCGAGGTTGCGGAACAGCGAATTGCCGCGCGCGTGGCGCTTGAATCCGCCGAGCGTCGCTTCGCTCACGCCGTCGAGAAAGCGCCGCTGGTACGTCACGCGCTCGCCGGCCGACGAGAACATGTTGCTCACGTACAGGTCGAGCTTGCCGTCGCGGTCGTAGTCGCCCCAGCTCACGCCCATGCCGGCCGCCATGTCCTCGACGCCCGCCTGCTCGGCGATGTCGCGGAAGCGTCCGCCGTCGTTGCGGTAGAGGTTGTTGCGTCCGAAGTCGTTCGCGACGTAGAGATCGAGGTCGCCGTCGTCGTCGAAGTCCTCCCACGACGCGGCGAAGCTGAAGCGGCGGTTGTTGTGGTCGAGGCCCGACTCGGCGGTCGCGTCGACGAAGCTCCAACCGTCGGGCCCGAAGTCGTTTCGAAGCAGCGTGTTCGGCCGGCCGTTGTTCGCGTCGTGGTACGGCAGCGGCGTGACGTGCGCCTGGTCGGGCAGGATGTAGCCGCAGCAGTACAGATCGAGATCGCCGTCGGCGTCGTAGTCGGCGGCGGAGATCGACGTCGTGCTCGAAACCTCGAGCCGCGCGCGTTCGACGAAGCGCGCGCCGCCGGTGTTCTCGAGCACGAGCAGGCGCGGGTCGACGTCCACGACGAGGTCCTGGTCGCCGTCGTTGTCGAGGTCGACGAACAGCGCGCCGCGCGAACCGTCGAGGAAGTCGACCCCGGCTTCGCGCGAAGTGTCGCGCAGCTTGCCGTCGCTCGCGCGCAAGTAGAGGCGATTGGGAAGTCCGCCCGGCTGGCAGATGTAGAGATCGTCGAACCCGTCGCCGTCGGCGTCGCCCAGCGCGAGGCCCTCGTGGCCGATGAGCGACATGCCGAGCGAGCGCTCGATGCGCGCCGCGAAGTGCTCGAGGCTGAAGGCGAGCTGCTCGTCGAAGCTCTTGACGCCCGCGAATACGGCGCCCGTCGCCTCTTCGAACAGCGCCGTGCGCGCTTCGCTCTCCTCGTGCGCCTCGACCTCGACGCTCGCGAGCTTCGGCGGCGTCTTCGCGTCCGGCGCGACGCGCCACTCGCAGCGCCACGTCGCGTGCACTTGCCGCGCCGGCGCCGCGCCGAGCGTCTTGAGGAACACATAGCTGCGCGTCACCGCGACTTCGCCGCGCTCTTCGACGGAGATCGTCTTGAACTGGCTCGCGAGCACGTCGTCCGCGCCGAACGCGCCGCGCAGTCGACGCAGCGCCTCGAGCGCGCCCGCCGCACCGACGTGAACGCGTTCCTTCGCCGGCGCATCGTTGCGCGCCACCTTCAGCGCCGCGCTCACGCCTTCGACCGCCTCGCACGCCGGTCGCAGCTCCGTGCAAGCGAACTCTTCGGCCAGCAACCCTCTCAGCGGCGCGCCCTCGAGCGCCCCCGGCTTGCCGAGCCACATGCCGAGCGCCTTCAACTGCGACCCGGTGCTCTCGTTGAGCACCTCGCTCGACCATCCGTCCACCGCCGCATCGCGCCGCGCGAACTTCTCGGCCATCTCCGGCGAACGCAATTCGCCGTGCGGCGACGGCGCAACTCCGAGCGGATCGCTCGACTGCGCCGCCGGAGCGCTCGCCGGCGTTGTCTCGGCCAGCTGCGGCGGCTCGACCGCGGAGTCCTTAGCAGGCTCGCTCCCCGCGATCGGTTCTCCGGTTCGCGCCGAGCCGTTCGCGGAACTCGCATCGGAACGTGTCGCCGACGCGTCGCCCGCCGCCGACGTTCCTTCGTCGCGCTCCGGGCCACACGCCGCGAGCGCGAGCGCGACACCGAGCACGACGCTCAGCGCACCTCTCCCGCGACCTGTCTCCGAGCTTTCCATCCGCTCCAACCTATTCGCGCGGCGGCCCTGCTCCAAGCCCGCCGACTCCGCGGTGCGTTCGCGACGCCCGGCGCACCGCATCCGCGAGCGACTGCGTTGCCTAAACTCGTCGCATGGGACTCCTGACCTTCAGCTTCAACGTCACCCTGGACGGCTGCGTCGACCACCAGGAGGGGATCGCCGACGACGAGACGCACGCCTTCTTCACCCGTCTCCTGGACGAGTGCGGAGCGATGCTGTGGGGCCGTGTCACTTACGAGATGATGGAGAGCTACTGGCCGGCGGTCGCCCGCGGCGACGAACAGGCCCCTCAGGCGATGCGCGAGTGGGCGGTCAAGCTGGACGCGAAACCGAAATACGTGGTGTCCGCGGCGCGGACGGACTTCCCCTGGACCAACAGCCACCGCATCTCCGGCGATCTGCGCGCGGGTGTGCAGAAGCTCAAAGACGCGACCCCGGACGGCGTGCTCCTCGGCAGCGGCAAGCTCGCGACCGAACTCGACCGGCTGGATCTGATCGACGAGTACAAGTTCCTCGTCCACCCCCGCATCGCCGGTCACGGCCCGACCCTCTACCAGAGCGGGCTGCCCAGCACGCGACGCCTCGAGCTCGTCTCGGCGAAGCCGTTTCGCTGCGGCGCGGTCGCCCTGCACTATCGGCGCGCGCGCTGACACGGCGCAGCCCGACGCGAACCGGACGCCGCCATCGTGGCCCATTCTGCGGGCGGAGCACCGAGCAGCGCACGGAGCCCGCCGCCGCCGAGTTCGCACATCCGCTGGCGCGCCCGGAGGGACTCGAACCCCCGACCAGCGGATTAGAAATCCGCTGCTCTATCCAGCTGAGCTACGGGCGCGAGAGGGGAAGCGGTGGTCGGGGAGATGGGACTCGAACCCACGACTCGAAGCACCCAAAGCTTCGCCTCTACCAACTGAGGTACTCCCCGGCCGAATTGCAGACATTACGGCGCGCGCTGCGGCGGCGCCAGCGAGGGAGAGCGCGCGGGAGGAGCGCGCGGCGAAGCGAACGAGGAGCGAAGGAGCAGCGGAGGGTGGCCGGCGGAGGGCGCGCGCCGTAGGCTCTTCCGCTCGAATCCGGATCGGGCGCGCGGGCCGCGCGCCGGCGACGGAGTTCACAACAAAAGCGCAGGTTGCATGAAGGTCTTGGTGGTCGGAGGCGGCGGGCGCGAGCACGCGCTCGCCTGGAAGCTGGCGCAGTCGCCGCTGTTCACGGAGGTGATCTGTGCGCCGGGCAATCCGGGCACGGCGAAGGTGGCGCGCAACGTCGGCATCGCCGCGACGGACTCGGCCAAGCTGGTGCACCTGTGCACGCACGAGCAGATCGAGCTCGCGGTGATCGGGCCGGAGGAACCGCTGTGCCGCGGCCTCGCCGACGATCTGCGCGCCGCGGGCGTCAAGGTCTTCGGACCGGGCGCCGCGGGCGCGCGCCTCGAGGGCTCGAAGCTGTTCTCGAAGGAGTTCCTCACGCGCCACCGCATCCCGACCGCGGGCTTCCGGCGCTTCGATCGCTCGGGCGCGGCGAAGGCGCACCTCGAGTCGTGCACGCAGTGGCCGCAGGTGATCAAGGCCGACGGGCTCGCGTCGGGCAAGGGCGTGTTCATCACGCACGATGCGCGCGAAGCGTGCACGATCGTCGACGCGGTGATGGAGGAGCGGCGCCTCGGCGACGCGGGCCTCTCGATCGTGGTCGAGGAGCACTTGATCGGCGAGGAGGTCAGCGTGCTCGCGATGGTCGACGGCCAGACCATCTGCGTGTTCGAACCGGTGATGGATCACAAGCAGGTCGGCGACGGCGACTCGGGGCCCAACACCGGCGGCATGGGCGTGTACTCGCCCGTGAGCGCCTTCACGCCGCGCCTGCAGCGCCAGGTCGAGCAGAACATCCTGATCCCGACGCTGCACGGCATGCGCCAGGACGAGATCGACTACCGCGGCATCTTGTTCGTCGGCCTGATGCTGACCGAGGCCGGTCCGCGCGTGCTCGAATACAACTGCCGCTTCGGCGATCCGGAGTGCCAGGCGGCGATGCGGCGCCTGCAGAGCGATCTCGGGCCGTACGTGCTCGCGACCGCCGAGGGGCGGCTCGGCGAGCTCGAGCCGCCGCAGTGGGACCCGCGCGCGTGCGTCGGCGTCGTCGGCGCGGCCGAGGGCTATCCCGGCGACGTTCGGCGCGGCGACGTGATCAGCGGGCTCGACGAGGCGGAGCGCATGGAGGAGGTCGTCGTGTTCTACGGCGGCGTGAAGCAGAGCCCGACGTCGCTCGTCACCGACGGGGGGCGCGTTCTGTGCGTCACGGCGCTCGGCGCGGATCTGCCGCAAGCGCGAACCCGCGCGTACGAGGCGTTCGAGCGGATTCGCTGGGACGGCAAGTTCGGCCGGCGAGACATCGGCGCGCGCCGCGTGGTGCGCGCGCGGTGACGCGAGCCGCGAGGCGCCGCGAACGGCGTTGAACCCGCGCGTGGACTCGCTCGAGCTGCCGGCGGCGGAGCGCGAGACGCGTGGGAGCGTCGCGGTCGTCGTGCCGACGCTGAACGAGGCGGCGTGCATCGCCCAGGCGGTGGAGCGCTTGTTCGCGGCGAACGATCCGCTCGACCGCGCCGACGAAGTGCTGGTGGGCGACGGCGGAAGTCGCGACGCGACGTGCGAGCTCGCGCGGCGCGCGGGCGCGAAGGTCGTGGAGTGCGAGCGGGGCCGCGGCGCACAGCTCGCGCGCGCGGCTCGCGAGGCGCGCGCCGAAGTGCTCGTGTTCCTGCACGCGGACAACGCGCTCGCGCCGGGCGCCCTGCGCGACATCCGAAGGAACTTCGCGCGCCCCGAGCTCGCGGCGGCGGCGCTTCGCCAGCGCGTCGACGCACCCGGCTGGTTCTACCGCGCCGTCGAACGCGCGGCCGACCGACGCGTGCGGCGCGGCATGGTCTACGGCGACTCGACGCTCTGCATCCGCCGCTCGCTGTACGAAGCGCTGGGCGGATTCGCCGACCTGCCGCTGCTCGAGGACGTCGAGTTCTCCGAACGACTCCGCCGCGCGGCGAAGGTCGAGCTGCTCGAGGGCTGGGTGCTGGTCGACGCCCGGCGCTGGCGCCGCGAGGGCCGACTGCGGGCGACGCTCCGCAACTGGCTGCTGCGCGCAGCATGGTCGGCGGGAGCGGCGCCGCAGCGCCTCGCGCGCTGGTATCCGCTGCACGAGCGGAGCGCGGATGACCCTCGCGCCGCCAGCCGCTAGAGTGGGCCACGCGCGAACGGCGCGCCATCCCTTGAAGCACGAGTCGATCCGCAAAGCGTTCGAGGAATTCCTGCGCACGCGCGAGCTGAAGCTCACGTCCCAGCGCGACCGGATCTTCGAGCGCGCCTTCAGCACGCACGACCACTTCAGCGCCGAGCAGTTGTACGACTGGCTGAAGGACGAGCCCGGTCCGCGCGTGTCGCGCGCGACGGTGTACCGCACGATCGGCCTGCTCGTGGAGGGCGGATTCCTCGGCTCGCTCGACACCGGCCGCGGCGAGCTGGTTTACGAGCACCTGCTCGGCCACCGCCACCACGACCACATGGTGTGCATGGAGTGCGGGCGCATCGACGAGTTCCACGACGAGCGCATCGAGGCGCTCCAGCACGAAGCTTGCGAACGCAAGGGCTTCGTGCTGATCAGCCACTCGCACCGGCTGATCGGCCTGTGCCGGGCGTGCGCGCGCAAGCGCGGCGGGACGGCGGCGCCCGCGAGCGCTCTCACGCGGGCGACCGACGGGACGCACGGCGACGACGCCGAACGTCCCGTCGAGGAAAGCTGACGCGCGGGGTCGCGCCGTTTCGTCGCGGCCAGTTCGTCGCGGCCAGTTCGTCGCGATCAGTTGGTCGCGTTGAGGCGCCGGTGCAGGCGCTCCATCACGATCTTGGCGAACTCGCCGTCGTTGACGGTCGACATGAACTTCTTCGCCGAGACGGTGAGCACCGACTTGTCGAGGTCGAAGGCCTCGACGGTGACCGTGACGTTCGCGTCGTCGAGCTTGGCCTTGGCGATGCGGGTCTGGTCGTCGAACTCGATCAACTCCGGGCTCTCCTTCGACAGGAAGTCCTTGACCGTGTTCCACACGACCTTCGCGTCCTTGTCGACGTGGCTGACGTAGGCGCGGTTGTCGACCATCTCGTTGCTGAGCACGACGCCGCCGACGGCGCCGGCGACGAGGCAACCCGAGAGCGGGAGGGTGAACGGGAGCGTGAGGAGAGCGATCTTGAGAGCAGTGCGCATGGTGGTTTCGGGAGGGTTGTGAGGTTGGATCTTGCGGCCCCTCGAAAGGGCAAGACGGAAGTGGGTGAGGCGGCTGGAGTGAGGTGCTGTGGCCGGCGCGCGCGGTGCGTTTCGCGCGCTACGCGCCCGCGGCGGCAACGAGACGGCGGTAGAACTCGAGCCCTTCGCCTTCGGCGCGCGGGGCGTTGCGGGTCCACCGAGGATGGTGCCAGGGCGCGACGTTGCGCTCGGGGTGCGGCATGAGCCCGAACACGCGTCCGGTGCGGTCGCACAGGCCGGCGATCGCCTCGGTGGAGCCGTTCGGGCAGTCGGGGTACTGCGGTGCGCCGCCGTCGCGCGCGACGTAGCGCAGGGCGATCTGTCCGTTCTCGCGCAAGCGCGCGAGCGCGGACGGGTCCTTGAACATGAGACGCCCCTCGCCGTGCGCGACGGGAGTGGGCCACAGCGCGCCGGCTTCGAGCCATTTGCACGCGCTCGGCTCGTTGCGCAGCGTGATCCAGCGGCACTCGTAGTGGCCGGAGACGTTCGCCGTGAGCGCGATGGTGCGCTCGCTCGGCTTGGCGCTCACGCTTTCGAGGAGGCCCGTGTCGACGAGCACCTGGAAGCCGTTGCACACGCCCAGCACGTAGCCTCCGCGCGCGACGAAGCGCGAGAGCGCCTCGCCGAGGAAGCTGCGCATTTCGAAGCCGAGCACGCGGCCGGCTGCGATGTCGTCTCCGTAGCTGAAGCCGCCCGGCAGCACGAGCAGCGAGTAATCGTCGAAGCGCGAGGGCGCGTCGATCAACTGCTGCATGTGCAGCAGGTCGGGTTTCGCGCCCGCGCTCTCCAGCGCGAGCAGCGTCTCGCGCTCGCAGTTCACGCCTGCGGCGCGCACGACCAGTGCGCGTATGTTCACCGTGGTGCTCATCCTTGGAAGGCGCCTTGGTGCGCGGCGCGCAGCGCGTCGAGGTCGAGCGAGACGAGCGACTTCGCACCGCGCGCGATGCTCAGTCGGCGTTCCGTGCGCACGACGCCGATGCGCGCGAAGTCGAGGCCCTTCAGCGCGCGTTCGAAGTCCGCGGCGTGCTCGGGCGCGACCTCGACCAGGAAGCGCGTGCACGACTCGGAGAACAGCAGCGCCGTGTCGCGATCGACGCGCGCGGCGTCGAAGTCGCCGAGCGGCGCGTTTTCGAGGTCGAGGGCCGCGCCGAGTTCGCCGGCGAAGGCCATCTCCGCCGCGGCCACCGCGAGGCCGCCTTCGGAGAGGTCGTGGCAGGCGCGCGCCAGGCCGTCCTTCAACGCCGAGTGCAGCGCGCGAAGCGTGCGCGGCGCGAGCGCGAGATCGGGGCGCGGCGCGCGGCCGCCCTCGAGACCGGCGAGCGAGAAGTACTGCGAGCCGCCGAACTCCGCGTGGGTCATGCCCACGAGGTAGAGCGCGTTGCCCGCGCGCTTGAGCTCCATCGAAACGCTGCGCGAGACGTCGGGGACGATCGCGAGCGCCGACACGTACAAGGTCGGCGGGATCGAGATCGTCTCGTCGCCGGTGCGGAACTCGTTGTTGAGGCTGTCCTTGCCCGAGATGAACGGCGTTTCGTAGGCGATCGCGGCGGCGTAGCAGCCGCGCGCGGCCTCGACGAGCGTGCCGAGTTGCTCGGGGCGCTTGCAGTTGCCCCACGAGAAGTTGTCGAGGATCGCGGTGCGCGCCGGATCGCCGCCGACGGCGACGACGTTGCGAAGCGCCTCGTCGATGACGGCGGTCGCCATCGCATACGGATCGCGCAAGCCGTAGTCGGGGTTCGCGCCGCATCCGATGGCGATGCCGCGCTTCGAATGCGCGAGCGGTTGCAGCACCGCCGCGTCGCCGGGGCCGTCGTCGCGCTCGCCGCACAGCGGCTTGAGCACGCCCATGCCCTGCACTTCGTGGTCGTACTGGCGCACGATCCACTCCTTGCTCGCGATGTTCGGCGCGCGCAGCAACGCGAGCGTCGCGGCGTTCGCATCCGCGCACGGCGGGCAACCCGGATCGGTCGCGTCGATCGCCGGACGCTTGGCGACGCGCAGCGGACGCGGGTCGCCGTCGTGCAGGAAGCTCATGTCGAGCAAGCCGACGCGCTCGCCGCGATAGCGCAGCTCCAGCTTGCCCGTGGCGTTGAAGCGTCCGATCGCCGTCGCCTCGCAGTCTTCCGCGCGGAACACGGCGAGCAACGCGTCGAGCTTCTCCGGCGGGACCGCCAGGACCATGCGCTCCTGCGCTTCGCTGATCCAGATCTCGGCGGGGGAGAGGCCGGGGTACTTGAGCGGCACGAGCTCGAGGTCGACTTCGGCGCCGCAGTCCGCGCCCATCTCGCCGACCGCCGACGACAAGCCGCCGGCGCCGCAGTCGGTCACCGCGCGGTACAGCCGCGCGTCGCGCGCGCGCAGCAGCGCGTCGCATACGCGCTTCTCGGTGATCGGGTCGCCGATCTGCACCGCCGAACTCGACACGACCTGGGATTCGTCGTGCAACTCGAGCGACGAGAAGGTCGCGCCGTGGATTCCGTCGCGGCCCGTGCGACCGCCGACGACGACGATCGCATCGCCCGGCGCCACGTGCTTGTCCGTGCAGTCCGCCGGCATCAGTCCGACGCAGCCGGCGTAGACGAGCGGATTGCCGACGTAGCGCGGGTGGAACCACACGCCGCCGTTCACCGTGGGGATGCCCATGCGGTTGCCGTAGTCGCGCACGCCCGCGACGACGCCGCGCAGGATCCGCCGCGGATGCATGCAGCCCTTCGGCAACTTTTCCAGCGGCAGATCCGCCGGTCCGACGAAGAATGCATCCGTGTTCGCGATCGGCTTCGCTCCGAGGCCGACGCCGAGGATGTCGCGGATCACGCCGCCGACTCCGGTGCCCGCGCCGCCGTAGGGATCGATCGCGCTCGGGTGGTTGTGCGTCTCGACCTTGAAGCACACGTTCCAGCCCGCATCGAATTCGATCACTCCCGCGTTGTCGTGGAACACGCTCACGCACCAGGGCTTGTTCAACTCGACCGTCGCGGCCTTGATCGTGCGCTTCAGCAGGTTGTCGATGCGCTCGCCGTCGTAGTCGATGATCCCGGTGAACGTCTTGTGCTTGCAGTGCTCGCTCCAGGTCTGCGCGAGCGTTTCGATCTCGGCGATCGTCGGCTCGCGGCCCGCGGCGCGATAGTGCGCTTGGATCGCGTGCATCTCGTCGAGCGAGAGACTGAGCTGGCCCTCGCGCGAGATGCGCTCGAGCTCCGTGTCGTTCGCTTCGCGCAGCGGAACGTGCTGAATGACGCGCGTCGCACCGGCGGTGGGGAACTCGAAGTGCAGCGCGTCGTCGTCGATGTAGACCTCGTCGACAACATCGTTGGCGAGCACGTCTTGCGCGGCGCGCTCCAAGTGCGCGCGGTCGAGCTCGCCTTCGATCTCGAAGGCCTGGAACGTCAGCGCGCGAACTTCGCGCTCTTCGCCGAGACCGCTGCGAGCGATCGCGCGTTCGATGGTCACCGCGGTGGGGTCCATGACGCCGCGGCGGCGCATCACGAGGATGCGGTGCAGCTTGTTCGCACCCTTCGCGGAGGGCTCGCTCCGCCGGGGGAAGTCGCCCGGCGGCGTGACTCGCGCCTCCTCGAGCACCGGATCGACGAGCAGGCGCTGCACGATTCCCTGCAGCGCCGCGGGCGAGAGTTCGGGCGACAGCAAGTAGCCGTGGCCGCGACGGATGGAGCGCACGCCCTGCACGCCGACTTCGCGCAGCGCGGCGACGGCCGACGCACCCGCGGGGTCGTCGATCTGGGCGCGCCGAAAGACCTCGACGCGCCACGCTTGAGGGGGCGCGCCGACGGGCCGGGAGGGTTGAACGGAGGTAGAGGCGTGGGGCGCCACGGGCCGTTGGCGGGACGCGAGGCTCGAGAGAGGATCTGGGGAGCTGAACCGCTAGATTTGGACGCGTCGGCGTCCTTCAACACCAGATGTTGGGCCGAAGAGCCCTCGCAAGCTCTCCAGTCGTGCGCATGGTAGCGGTCCGGAGGCCGCACTCCCAGGACCTCTTCCTCTTCCGCCTTCGCGAAACTAGGCTGCGCGCACGCGCCCCGCTTCGCCCCGGGGGATTCCTCCCGGTGCGCAACGCTCCGAGGGCGCCCAACACGATGGCCACCACAGAACGCCCCCAAGCTCGAGGCGACGCCGCCTCGCTTGCCTTCGAACGCCCGATCCGCGAGATGGAGGCCAAGCTGGCCGAACTCGAGGCTCTGGCGCTCCGCACCCGGCTGGACATCTCGAGCGAGATCGAAGCCCTGCGAAAGCAGCATCGGGCGGCGATCGAGTCGAAGTACAAGGACCTGAGCGCCTGGGAGACGGTGAACGTCGCGCGCCACGCCGAGCGGCCGGTCGCGATCGACTACATCCAGGGGACGCTCGACGATTTCTTCGAGCTGTGCGGCGACAAGTACTTCGCCGACGACCAGGCCATCGTCACCGGCTTCGCGACCATGGGCGAGCAGCGCTTCCTCCTGGTCGCGCACCGCAAGGGCAAGACGACCAAGGAGCGCATCGCGTGCAACTTCGGCTGCGCGCACCCCGAGGGCTACCGCAAGGCGCTGCGCAAGATGAAGCTGGCCGAGAAGCTCGGCCTGC
>CALFYL010000074.1 GCA_937952135.1 uncultured Planctomycetia bacterium | reverse complement strand
TCAACCCGGGGGACGGCGGCGTCGGACATGGCGGGCGCGCTCTACACGCACCAGCGCGCGCGCTCCACGCACGATTCTGGCCGAAATCCCCGCGCCGCGAGTCAGCCCTGCGTTGCGGGCAGCAACCCGAGCCCTCGCTTTGCGCGTCACTCGCTTGCGGTCGTCGGCCGCAACGCCGATCGCGGGAATCAGGAGACTCCAGGCGCGTTCGCGCAGGTTCTGAGGCGCGAATACCGGCCGGCGGGAACAGCCTCCGCGCCTCCGTCGCCGACCAGCGGATCCCGACGGGAGGATGTCAGCCGAGGTGGATCTGTTCTCGCTTGCCGCTTGCAGGATGGGCGGGGGGGGGGGTAGCGTTCTCGGTTATCCGCGCACATTCGGGTGCGCGGGTGCAGAACCCACAGAATGGAGTTCCAGTGATACTCGCATTGCTCGCCATCGTGTCTAGCTTCCTGAACATCGGCGCATCGACTTCAGCGACGGCAACCTGTTTCGGGCCATGCCACATCCCCGGATGCCCGAACTCGACGTTCTGGGTCTGCCACGAAACGCCCGGTCAGACCGTTGTGACCTACGAGAATGGCGGCGTGAAGGGTCAATCCACGCAAGAGAACTCTGCGACTTTCGACGTCCCGGTCGGCGGCGCGATGGTGGGCCCCAAGGCCGACAAGAATTGGGGCGGCGTGCAAGAGTGTTCCGATCTCGAGGGTTGGTGCTGATTCACCAAGTGCAAGACCGACCACTAATCAAGGACGTTCCATGAAACTCACCATCTTGACTGCTGCTCTCCTCGTTCCGCTGGCATTGGGCTCCGCGACCGTCTTGCGCCAGCAAGTGGCCGCCCCGACGCCTGCTCCAGCCCCGAACGCGCCGACGTGGCGCGACGTCCGCGACATCGGCAATGGTGTCCAGATGTCGTCGGTAACGGGCTTTGGCGCGGTTCTGCTCGACCCGGCGACCGGCGAACAGGTGCGTCCGATATCGATCCACGTCGGGTTCCTGTTCGGTGTCGGGTTGATGAGCCAGCTCGACTATCTCAAAGTCCATCCAGTGGCGGACGCCACCGCGATGCAGGCGGTGGTCAGCCTCGATCGCAACATCGTGGTCAGGTCCCGCCCTCCCGCGCCGCCCTTGTACTACGACGTTTCGATCGCGCCCAAGCCGGGGAAGTCGTGGGGCACGGTGAGTGGCGCTGCGGACCTCGACTTCACTGCGACCCCACGCCCGTAGAGCTGCGGCGCGTCCGCGCAGGGTGGAGAGAGCGAGCGCCGAGGAACGCGCTCGGACGCTTGCGGCCCGCTAGCCGCAACAACAGGCAGGGCCCCGCTGACGGATTACGTCGACGGGGCCCGACCGCATTCGAGGGGTTGTGTCACGGCATCAGATCGGGCCGACCCATCGCTACGAGGAGGCGTTCGCGCGAAGTCGCCAGGCGCCTCGAGCGTGCGCTTTCGGCCACCCCATCGATTGCTCACGCGGAACTCCAAGTTCATGACCTCCGCCAGAGGCGGTCGTCGTCGACCGCGAGGTGGCGATCATCGCGAGGCCCGCTGGGGCCGTGGCTGCGGGGCGCTTTGGACAGTCGTGCGCGTCGGATCGTCTCAGGCCGGCTGCAGTTTGGGCGCTGCGCTCGCGGCCGGTTCGGCGTAGCTCTCGATCGGCGGGCAGGTGCAGACGAGGTTCTTGTCGCCGTAGCCGTTGTCGACGCGGCCCACGAAGGGCCAGAACTTGCGCTCGCGCGTCCAGGGCGCGGGGAAAGCTGCGGTCTCACGGCTGTAGGGGCGCGACCAGGAGTCCGAGACGACCACGTCGCAGGTGTGCGGCGCGTTCTTCAGCGGGTTGTCC
>CALFYL010000073.1 GCA_937952135.1 uncultured Planctomycetia bacterium | reverse complement strand
CGGGCTGCGAAGTCCGCTGGACAGAACCCGGCTTACAGGGCGACTCATGCCGCTTCCGCCCTTCAGGGGCGGGGGCACACTCGACGGCGACCGATTTTTCAGACCTGGTAGCGACCTGCGTCGCCCCAGAGCAGTCAAGCAACAGTTTCCGACGCGACGAGTCAAGCGCTCGAACGCATTCACGGAACGCGCGCACCGGCGAGGGTTTGCGGCGCTCGGGATGTTGCATTTGTAATCCCGTGAGCGGGCGAATTCTCGGAATCGCGGCGGCGGACAACCTCGCAGGACTCCATCCCGTTCGCACCATGCCATGTCCCGCTCGCACCGAGGCAGTGACGCCCTCCCGTACCCCCTTCGCCTGGTCCCCGGTTACGTCGGGTCACCCCGGCAAGGTCCGGCCGAGCCACTTACGCTGGTTCCGCCGGAGTCCCCCTTGGAACGAGAGATCGAACTCTTTCTGCGGCACCTGCGCGGGCAGGGTCGCAGCCACACCACAGTCACCGCCTACCAGTCGGATCTCCGGCAGTTCCGGGCCCACTGCCAGACCATGGGCGTCGAGCACCTGCGCCAGATCAACTACGACCACGTCAGCGACTGGTTCGCGACCCTGCGCGACAACAACCGCACGCCGAACACCATCGTGCGCAAGAACGCCGCCCTGCGGACGTTCTTCGCCTGGGCGGCCAGCCGTGGGGTCGCGTTCGTGGCGGGCGCTGCGCCCGTGATCCGGCGCGACCGGCACCAGATCCCCTACGTCCCGACGCCGGCGGACATTGAGGCGATCCTGGACGCCTGCGATCAGCAGCGCTACCGGCTGATGGCGCTGCGCGACCGGGCGCTGATCCTGTTCCTCTGGTCCACCGGCTGCCGGCGCGCCGAGGCGCTGGCGCTGAACGTCCAGGACCTTCAGCTCGAGGCCGGCGCGGACGGCCAGGTGCGCGGGTCAGCACGTGTGCGCGGCAAGGGCCGCAAGCAGCGCATCGTGTTCCTCGGGGAGCGGGCGGCGGCGGCGCTGCAGGCCTACATCCCCTACCGGCTCCCCTACGCCGGTCAGGACAACGCCGACGCGCTGTTCCTGAGCCGGCAGGGCACGCGGATGGATCACAAGAACGCGAGCTCGATAGTGTCTCAGCACGCACGTCGGGCTGGGATCCAGCACCGCCTGACCTGCCACAGCCTCCGGCACGCGTTCGCGACCCAGATGCTGCGCGGCGGCGCGGACCTGCACACGCTCTCGAGGATGCTCGGGCATCAGTCGCTGAGCACGACGGACGTCTATCTGCACTACGACCCCGACCGGGCGCGCCAGATCCACGCCGCGCTCGACCCCTCGAGGGCGCCGCAGGGGCGATAGCCGTGCACCCTTGGTCGCGCACGTACTCGCTGGGATCGCCTTCCAGGCAGGTGACGCCCGAGTCCGCGCGGAGGAGACGCAGGCCCGAAGAGCCGAACGCGAAGATCTGGATGGTCAGGGCAGCTCTCGCGGTGCCCGTCGTAGAAATCGCAGCAGCCCGAGCCGCATTACATCCAGACAAATTTAATCGTAGCCTGGAAGCACTTGTCGACGCTCGGCAGTCCCGCTACCCTTTGAGGAACTGGCGGGAGGCAGAAGATGGACCTCGTTACGTACCAAGCGATTCGAGAGCAATGGGAGCGCGACCGCAAGTCGGCGTTGGACAAGGCCTCCCGACTGGGCGCTCAGATTCGAGATCTCGACAAGACGTGGAAACTGCTGAAAACCTCGGGAAAACGCGAGGCGGAGCCGCGCAATGACTCGCTGTTGACGCGCGTCGAGGCGGCCGTGGATCAGTTGCCGGACGCGTTCGACAGTCCCGAAGTGTGGGAGCGGATCCTCAGCGCCGACACGGAAATGGTCGACGATTCGGACTTCCGCGCAAACGTCTCTGGAGCGCTAAAGCGCTTGGTGAAGCTCGGCACCCTTCGAATTGAGCGACCTGGCCAGGGGCGACGCCCGGCCCGCTACGCCAAGGTCTCCGACGAGGCGGAAGCGATTCGCGAGGAGGAATCGATGTAGCCAAAAGGCAAACGGGGCAGCCAGCGCGAACTGGCGGCCCCGTGTTCGTTGGCCCGACTGGGAACGCTCCCCTATCCGGGGGTCGCACGCCAACCGGTACGCATCCGAACCACAGATGCGGATCATCGGATAAGTCCGGCGCGCGGTCAAGTTGGAGCGAGAAAGGCACCGCCGTTGGACATTGCATTCGCGGTGAAACCTCGACCAGGCTACGTCCTGGTGGGGTTCGCCAAGAGTTTCTGGCACGCGCGGGCGAAGCGGCGAATCGTCGCTCCGCCGGGAAAGACCTTCCCCATCTGGCGCAAGCGTAAGTAAGTCCATTTCGGACGCAACGGGCTGCCGCCAAGACAGTTGGGGCGGCAGCCCTTCATCATGCTTCAACGATCAAGCGTGATCGCGCGAGCGAGCGAGGCCCACTGGCTAGAGGTGGTGCCAACGCCCGGGCACGACCTCTTCCCACGAGTCGAGCGGTTCCGTTCAACGAGAACGGCCGCGCGATCGACGGCTCGCGTGTGACTGTCGGTCGCCCGCTCAGCTGTTTCCTCGACCTTGACGGTCGCTGGCTCTAGGCGGTGACATCGAGCGCATGAAAGAGCACGCCATCGATCGCCGCACACGCGTCCTCTCCATGTCCCTGCTAGTGGCGACGCTGCTCTCGGGCGGCGTGGTCGCTGCTCTGGCGTACGGAGGGAACGCGTTCGGCGCGGGAGCGGCGCTGGGCGTTTTGACGGTGTGCGCGCTGTCGCTGCATCGCACGGTCGTGCGGCAGCTTCAGCGCGCGAGCATGGAGCGACGCGCGCGGCTGGTCCAGCAGGCGCCTCCCCGCCCCTCCACAGGCGGGTGGGGACGAGTGGGGCGCGCCGTCTGACGGTTGCACCGCCAAGCGACACAGGTCAGGCTTGGCGCATGAGCACTGCCAACCAACCCGACGCCGCCACTGCTGCCGACGCCACGAAGGCCGCCGCGCCTTCCGCGAAGCCCCCCTCCAACGAGAAGCCCCCCGCGCAGCCTTGGTCGCCGAAGAAGGGCGCCGACTGTCACGTGATGCTGCTGCTCGGCGGGCCGCGACTCGCGAAGCGGCCCGCGAAGGTGCTCGCGGTGCGCACGGGCGGTGAGATCGACGCCGAAGTGATCATGCCGACCGGCGAGATCGTGAAGCGCGAGGGGCTCATGCCCGCGGCGAGCTCGCGCCTGGGCGACGGCTACCTCGAGTGAAGTGAGCTCGGGCTCGTTCAAGATCACGGCCTACGCGGACACCGAGAGGCTGTCCAAGGCGCTCCGACTGCTCGCGCGCGAGCAGATTCCGTTCGCGACGGCGAAGGCGCTCACGCGCATCGCTCAAGGCGGCCGCGACGAAGCCAGGGCGTCCCTCAAGACCTCGTTCAAGCTCCGATCGAATCGCGCAGAGAAGGGCTTCGACTTCAAGCGCGCGGAGAAGCGTGACTGGCCCGAGCCCGTCGCTGAGGTGGGCCACAAGGACTACTACCTGATCCCCCACATCGATGGAGGCATCAAACGATCGCGCGATCCGGGCGAGAACGTCGCGATCCCTACGCGCTACGTCGACAGGCGTCGCGGCAGCAGCGGCGCTATTCCGCGCGAGCTGCGGCCAACGGCACTGCTGAAGACGATGAAGCGGCGCGGCCGCGCGAGGTACGGGGTCTTCAAGATCCCCAACGACCGAATCGGCAGGAAGCTCGAAGCTGAAGAGAGCTTCACCGGCAAGGTCGAGTCGATCTCGCTCTACCTGCTGCGCAGGCAGGTCAACATCAAGCCACGCTGGCCCTTCGGTCGTCTGATGACCGAGCACCACGCGAAGAACTACGAGAGGGTCTTCCGCGAGGAGCTGTTCAAGGCGATCGACACCGCCAAGTGATGAAGCTCAGAGCCAGGGGATGCTCAGCGCCCTACCACTCCGATGCAGGCTTAGAGGGATCCCGGCGGGCCCACTCGGGTATCCACTCCATCAGCGACTTGCCATCCTCGTCGACGAAGCGAACCCGCACGTCAGTGTCATCTGTTTGGCCAACGATCTCGCGCCAAGCCTCGGCAGTCGCATCCAGGAGTTCCTGCTTCTTGTCCGCGCTGAGTGCACTGAAGCCGGGCTCGCGAACCTGCACGATCAGCAACTGGTGCGCGATCTTGATCCACTTGTCGTGCACCAAGTACTCCTGCACGGACTCCATCGCCTTCGAGATGCGTTCGCGGCGACGGCGCTCAAGCTCGCGAGAGGCCTCGCTCTTCGCTCTCCAGGCATCTTCCTCCGCCTGCTCCTCAGAGACCTCCACAGCGATCCCGGAGATCCACAAGGCGAATGCAGCGCAGGGGAGCAGCAGCGCCAAGCAGCCACAGGCAAACGCCAACCGAGGAGCGCGAGGTCGAGCAGATCTCTCCATCGGGCGGATGCTAGCGCCCAGAGCGCGCACAACGCGTTGCGCCTGCGGCGTGAGGCCCGAAGGGCCTCCGGCTTTGGTCGCGGTCCTGCGGCCTCCTGCGAGGCCGCGCTGGGCCCCCCACCCCCCCTTCGGGTCCTTCCGGGAGGGCGACTTCGGCGGGTGACGGCGACCGCCGACATTTCCCAGGCTCAGGCTCGGAAACCGGGTTTCCACTTCGCCACAGGCTGAGCGCGTAGGAGCGAGCAATTGGCCCGGCGAAAGAACACCGACCTGATGTCGCTGCGCGAGTACGCGGCGAGCCGCAAAGCGCGCAAGCTCAGCGGCGGATCGCACACGGCGGTGCGCAAGGCGATCGAGTCCGGCCGGCTCGTCGAGTCGGTGCGCATGGGCTCCAAGGGTCAGCCGCTGATCGACGCTGCGATCGCCGATCGCGAGTGGGACGCGCGCACCGATCCGACGCAGCAGCGCGACCCCGCGGCGCCGAAGGCGAAGCCCGACAAGCCCAAGCAGGCGGGACTGTTCGGCGAAGAGCCTCCGCGTCCAAGCGACGGGCCGAGCGGTGATGAAACAGTGTCCCGCGCGCGGCGTGCACAAGCCGCCAAGCTGGAGTTCCAGGCCAAGCTCACAGAGCTCGAGTACCGGCGGCAGGCCAAGCAACTCGTGCCGATCGAGGTCGTCGATCGCGAGATCACGCGCATCGTGCGCGAGTGCGTCACCGAGCTGCGCGAGATCCCGGACCGCACGTGCGCGCACCTTGCCGCCACGAACGACGCGCACCGCGCGAAGATGCTGCTCGCGAGCGCGATCGACCTGGCGCTCGAGCGGCTGACGAAAGCGCAGCTCAAGCTGGAAGACCCCGAGTCGTGAGTGCGCCCGCACCCAAGCCGCTCGATCTCGACGGACTCGGCGACGGCGTAGCGGTCGTCCGCGGCGCATTCGCGCGCGCGATGCGCCCGCCGCCGGCGGAGTTCATCTGGCAGTGGGCCGACAACAACCGGGTGCTGAGCTCGAAGTCGAGCGCGGAGGCCGGCCCGTACCGCACGTCGCGCACGCCGTACCTCCGCGAGATCATGGAGGCGCTGAGCCCGAGCTCGCCGGTCGACACAGTCGTCGCGGTGAAGTCGAGCCAGATCGGAATGAGCGAGGTGGCGCTGAACCTGTTCGGGTTCTACGCCGACCGCGCGCCCTGTCCGATCGCCTACATCCTCCCCGACGAGAAGAGCACCGAGGACTTCAAGAAGTCGCGCATCGACCCGATGGTCGAGCTGTGCCCGGCGCTCGCCGGCAAGATCCGAGACCCGCGCAAGACGCGCAACGCCGGCAACACGCTCGAGCTGATCGAGTTCCCCGGGGGAGCGATGCGTCTGCGCGGCGCGAACTCGCCGGCCGGCCTGCGCCAATGGACTGCGAAGGTGCTGGTCGGCGACGAGGTCGACGCGTGGCCTCAGAGCTCGGGCATCGAGGGCAATCCGCGCATGCTCGCCGAGCGCGCGACCCTCAGCTACCAGGGCCGTCGCAAGCTGTTCTTCCTGTCGACGCCCACGATCGAGGGCGCATCGCGCATCTGCGACGAGTGGGCTGACACCGACCAGAGCTTCTACCACGTGCCCTGCCCGCGCTGCGGCGACCTGTCGCCGATGGCCTGGTCGAGCGCGACGCGCTTCGTCGTCGGCGCGCGCAAGTTCGTCCGCTGGAACGACGCGGCCGAGCTCGACAGCGAGTGGGACGTGCACATCGAGTGCACGGCGTGCGGCGGGCGCATCGAGGACTTCGAGCGCGAAGACATGATCGCGCGCGGCGTCTGGGTCGCCACCAAGCCTGAGCGCTCGCAGCGCTCGCGCGGGTTCCACATCTCGCGCCTCTACGCGCCGGCCGGCATGGGCAACCTCACCGACCTGGTGCGCAACTGGAAGAAGGCGCGCCGCGAAGGCGAGGCCTCGCTGCGAGTGTTCGCCAACCGCGACCTCGGCGAGCCCTGGTACATGAAGGGCGAGCGGCCGGAGTGGAAACGGCTCTACGATCTGCGCGAGACCTACCGCATCGGAACGGTCCCGCGCGGCGGCCTGGTGCTCGTCGCAGCGGCCGACGTGCAGCGCGATCGCATCGAGGTGGCGATCGATGCGTACGGCGAGGAGCTCGAGTACTGGGCCGTCGACTACCGCGTGCTGCTGGGCGAGCCGAGCGCCCCCGAGGTCTGGACGCAGCTCGAGCGCGTGCTGCAGGAGACCTTTCAGCACGAGGACGGTGCGCACATGCACATCCGCGCGCTCGGGATCGACACCGGCGACAGCACCCAGGACGTTTACGCGTGGGTCCGCCGGCAGAGTCGGCAGCGGGTGTACGCGCTGAAGGGAGACAGCGACCGGACGAACGTGCTGGTCGCGCACCCGCAGAAGGTGGAGGTCAACCACAACGGGCGCCGGCTCAAGCGCGGCCTGATGCTGTTCCACGTCGGCGGCGGCGTCGCCAAGTCGGAGATCTACGGCAAGCTCCGGCTCGAGAAGCCCCTGGACGGCCAGCCCTTCCCGCCCGGCTACCGGCACTACCCGCAGTTCGGTGAGGAGCACTTCCGCCAGCTCACGGCCGAGTCGCTGCGGCGGAAGCCCAGCTCGAACGGCCGGCTCGTCTACGAGTGGGCCAAGGAGCACGAGCGCAACGAAGTGCTCGACTGCGCCGTCTACTCCCGCGCCGTCGCGCACATCATCGGCCTGGATCGGATGACGCCTGATCATTGGCGCGCCCTCCGCGCCGAGCTAGGCTCGGCTCCAGTCACCGCCAAGCGACCGCCCACCGAGGAGCGCCACGCGCCGGCTCAGACGCAGCAGCCCGCTGCGCAGCCGCGCCCGCAAGCTCCCCGCGGCTGGTTCGGCGGCGGAGGCGGAGGACCCAGCGGATGGCTTGGACGGTAGAGGACCTGCAGGCGTTGAAGGACGCCTACGCAACTGGCGCGCTCAGCGTGCGCTGGGGCGACAAGTCCGTGACCTACGACAGCCGTGAGTCCATGCGAGCGCGCATCGATGACCTCGAGCGCGAGCTCGGCATGCGCAACAAGGGGCTCCGAGTCCGCCAGATCGTCGTCGACCCGGGCCACTGATGGACCTCGCACGCAAGCTCGACTCGTTCATCGGCGCGGTCAGCCCGAGCTGGGCGCGCGCGCGCGCCACCGAGCGCTGGCGCACCAGTGTGATCGAGCATGGCCTGGGCCTGCTCGGGGGCTCCGGCGATGTCGCGCAGCGCCGCTACGCCGGCGCGTCGATGGGCGATCGCAACTCGACCTGGATGGCGAGCGGCTCCAGCGCGAACACCGAGATCGCCGGCTCGATCCAGATCCTGCGCAACCGCTCGCGGCAGCTCGTGCGCGACGAAGGCTGGCCGTCCGTCGCGGTGCGCCGCATCGTCTCGAACGCGATCGGCGACGGCATGCGCGCCACGATCGAGCACCCAGACCCGGCGGTGAAGAAACGGGCGCAGGAGCTGTGGGACGCGTGGGCCGACCGCGCCGACGTCGACGCCGACAACCGGCTCAACCTCTACGGCTTGCAGGCGCTCGCGCTGCGCAGCGTGGTCGAGGGCGGTGACTGTCTGGTGCGCGCTCGCATGCGGCGCCCCGAGGATGGACTCGACATCCCGCTGCAGCTTCAACTCCTCGAGGGCGACTACCTCGACACGACTCGCGACACGTTCGGCGTCGGCGGCCGCGTGGTGAAGCAAGGGATCGAGTTCGACGCAATCGGGCGCAGAGCCGCCTACTGGCTCTTCCGCGATCACCCCGGCGAGTACGGCTGGCGCGCGACGTACGAGAGCGTGTCTGTGCCGGCCTCGATGATTGCCCACGCCTACCGCATCGAGCGTCCGGGCCAGGTGTCCGGCGTGCCGTGGGGCGCGCCGACCTTCCTGGCGCAGCGCATGCTGGGCAACTGGAGGGACGCGACGCTCTACCGGCTGCAGGCCGCGGCGTGCCTGGTCGCGATCGTGACCGGCGGCGACCCGCTCGATAATCCACAACCGATCACAGCGGGCAACGCGACCGGCCACAAGCCCGAGGTCCTCAATCCCGGCGCGATCCTCTACCCCGACGGTGCGCAGAGCGTCACGTTCAGCTCGCCCCCGGGAGTTCAGGGCACGGAGTCGTTTTCGCACCAGGTGCTGCTCGAGGTCGCCGCGGCGTACGGCGTGCCCTACGAGGTGATGACCGGCGACCTGAGCCGCGTGAACTACAGCTCGATCCGAGCCGGCTTGCTGGAGTTCCGCCGCGAGATCCGCATCTGGCGGCGCGACGTGCTGCAGACCACCGTGCTCGATCGAGTGTTCCGCTGGTTCCTCACGGCGGCTCAGCTCGCCGGCAAGCTGCCGCAGGCCGACGCGTTCCGGGTGTCTTGGACTCCGAGCCGCGCCGAGTTCATCGACGCCGAGAAGGAGATCCGCGGCATCGTCGCGGAGGTCCGCGCGGGCCTGAGCACCTGGAGCGAGAAGGTCCGCGAGAACGGCTGGAACCCCGGAGACTTGGTCGAGGAGTTCATCGAGGACATGGAGGCGCAGGACGAGGCCGGTGTGAGCTTCGACTGCGACCCGCGCCGCCCGCTCCAGCAGGCCGGCTCCGCGCCCGCGCCGGCGCCTTCGAAGACTGGCAAGGCCGACGGCGAAGAGGCCGACGACGCAGCCGAGGACGACGATGAGGAGTAACCGCGTCTGTCGCTTGGCGTGGACTACCCCCTTGATTCGCCGCGCAGGTGCGGCAAGCTCGAACCCGTGCCGCAAGTAACCCGCCGCCCCGCCCCGCCTCACCACCAGCGCGATCAGCTCGACGAGCTGATGGTGCGCGCGGACATCGTCCCGCAGACGTGGAACGAGGAGCGCAACAGCGTGCGCGTGCGGTGGACCGCCGGCGCCGACGTGCTGCGCTACGACTGGGAGGCTGGCCGGCGGTACTGGGAGCGGCTCGACTTCGGCCCCGACGCGATCGACGTCAGCCACCTGAACAGCGGCCGCTGCGTCGTGCTCGACAACCACAACCGGTGGAGCGTGCGCGATGCGATCGGGCGTGTGGCCGAGGGCAGCGTCGCGATCGACGCGCAGGCGCGCACGGCAGAGGCCGACGTGCTGTTCACGCGAGCGTCGGACGCGCAGCCCGTGATCGAGCGCGTGAAGGACGGCACGGTCACCGGCATCTCGTTCGGCTACGAGCGCCTGCGCATCGAGAAGACCGAGGAGATGCGCGAGGGCTACCCGATCTACTACGTGCGCAGGTGGCGCGTGAAGGAGATCAGCTCGACGCCGATGCCGGCAGACGAAGCCGCTTCGACGCGCAGCCAAGACCACGGGCAGGAAGGCCTGCCCGAGAACCACAACGACGGCGGCGAGGAGCCGCAACGGACACAGAACATGCCGCCCGAAATCGCCGACACGACCAAGGACGAACAGGCCCGCGCCGCCGAACTCAAGGCCGCTGAGAAGCGCGCCCAGGAGCAGGAGCGCGCTCGGCAGTCGGCCGTGCGCAAGCTCTGCAAGCGCCACGGCATGGCCAACGACTTCACCGAGCGCCTGATCGAAGGCGGGGTGTCCGAGGAGGACGCCAGCCGCCAGATCCTCGAGGAAATCGTCAAGCGCGACGAGGCCACCGACACGCGCAGCGCGCACAGCGCTGGCTTCGCGAGCGTCGGGCAGACCGATGACGAGAAGTTCGGTCGGTGCGTGGCCGACGGCCTGCTGATGCGTGGCGGTCGCTACCGCGACACGACGCCGGTCGAAGTCTCGGCGCAGAGCACGCGTGAGTCGGCCTGGCTGCGCTCGACGCGCCCGCTCGATGGCGCGAACGAATTTGCCGGCCTGCGCCTCGCGCAGATCGCCGCCATGTGCGTGCGCCGCCGCGGAGTCAACACCGACGGCATGAGCGAAATGCGCCTGTGGGACGCGCTCGTCAACCAGCGCTCGATCGCCCCCGCGCACAGCTCGGCGGACTTCACGTCGATCTTGTCCGCCGTGTCGGGCAAGGCGCTGCGCATGGGGTACGTCGAGAGCCCGCGCACGTTCCTGCCGCTCGCGCGTCGCGTGACGGTGAATGACTTCAAGCCGCGCCAGGTGCACACCCTCTCGACCGCGCCGGACCTCGAGAAGATCGGCGCGAACGGCGAGATCAAGTACGGCACGCTCGGCGAGAGCGCGCAGACCTACCGGATCTCGACCTACGCGAAGGCCCTGGGCCTGACGCGTGAGGCCTTCATCAACGACGACACGGGCGCCTTCGAACGCCTGGCGCAGATGTTCGGGGCCTCGGCCGCGCGCCTGGAGAGCGACATCGTCTGGGGTCTGCGCACCGCCGAGCAGGTGATCGACGCCACCGGCCAGATCCTCTACCACGGGACCCACAACAACACCGGCACCGGCGCCTTGAGCGTCGCCAACCTCAGCGCCGGCTACGCGAAGATGGCGACTCAGCGCGCACCGACGCTGCCGGACGGCACGCTCGGCGCGATCCTGAACATCATGCCGCGCTTCCTGGTCGTGCCGGCGGCGCTGTACGCGACCGCGGTGCAGTTCACGGCGTCGCTGACTCCGAACACGCAGGCTGCGATCAACCCGTTCGCGCAAGGCGGCCAGATGCCGCTGATCCCGATCGCGGAGCCGCGCCTCGACGCGCACAGCACGGCGGAGTGGTATCTCGACGCCGAGCCCGGCGCGTACGACACGCAGGAGATCGCGTACCTGGCGGGCCAGGAAGGCGTGTACCTCGAGCAGCGCATCGGCTTCGAGCGCGACGGCTTCGAGTGGCGCGCGCGTCACGACTTCGGCGCGAGCTGGATCGACTTCCGCGGCACGTACCGCTCGACCGGCGCCTGATCTGAGCACACGTTTTCGAAGCGGAGCTACCGGCGGCCTCGCGTAGGTCGCCGGCAGCTCACCCAGCAGCACACACCACTCAGAGCGAGAACGACAAATGGTCCAGCGATACACCGCCTCCGGGGAGACGATCGATCACACGATCGCCGGCTCGAATGGCGTCAAGGGCGACTTCCGTGTCAGCGGCGTGCGCGTCTGCTGCCTGCTCGACAGCGGCGCGATCGGCGACATCGTGCCGGCGGCGATCACCGGACGCTTCCGCGTGATCACCGACACCGGCGCCGCGTGGGCCGCGGGCGCGCGGGTCTATCTCAGCGCCACCGCGAACACCTTCACGACCACCGCGGCCGGTGGCACGTTCGCTGGCTACGCGGCCGCGGCGAAGCTGTCCGGCGCGGCGACCGCGGAGATCGTCCTCGCCGGTCCCGGCGTCGACACCTGATCCTGATGCGCTGGGACAAGCTGGTGCAGGGCGCGCAGCGCGTGCTCAGCCGAACGCTCGCCGCCAGCGCGACGATCACCTACCAGTCCTCGACAGGGCTCGGCACGGTCGACCTGACCGGCCGGGCCCTGTTCCGTGCTCGACAGCCCCGCAACGTGCAGCTCGACACGGGCGAGGTCGTGATGCAGGGCGACTACCCCTGGCTCGGCGTGATCGAGCGCTACCTGCCGGGCGGCAAGTGCCACCGGGGGGACATCGTCACGGTGATCATCGACAGCGTCACCACCGAGTACCGCGTCGCGCAGCGCAACGAAGACGGCGAGGGCTCGCTCGACATCGAGCTCGAGCGCCCGCTCCAGGCTGAGTGATGCACGAGCGAGACGTCATCAGAGAGCGCGTCGTCGCTCGCCTGAAGGGCGCCACCAACGCCGGCGCCGAGGTCTACAACTCGCGGCCCTGGAAGGTCTGGCCCGAGCACGTGCCGCTGATCGTGGTTTACACGCCGCGCGACACGCTCGAGCTGCACCGTCAGGCGCCGCGGATGTTCAAGGGCACGTGCGAAGTGCAGATCGACGTCTTCGCCGCAGCGCGACCTGGGGCGACTCCGCCTGAGATGGTCCCGGCCCACGTGGTGCTCGGCGAAGTGCTCGAGCAGGTCGTCGTGCTCATCGAGACGGACCCTCTGCTGCGTGATCCGACCACGCGCGAGCCGGCGGCCGCGCAGTCGCTGAACAGCGGACTGATCACGGCGATCGAGACAGACTTCGACGCCGGCGAGGGCGTCGTCGTCGCGAGCGGCCGAGTGTCCGTGCGCTACGAGTACCTGCGCGAGGCCGCGACCGCGCCGATCCCGCCCGCGCTCGAGCTCGACACCGTGAACACCGAGTACGAGAACCCGGCCGGCAACAACACGACGCCCGAGGCCGTGGATTCCATCGACCTCGTCTAGTAGGTTCGAGTCACCGCCAAGCGCCATCCGTGCCCTACATTCGCCCCGTACCCGGCCGACTCGTGCGTGACCCCGACACCATGCTCGCGGTCCCGGAGGACGGCATGGCTGTGCAGCCGACGGTGTTCTGGCGACGCCGTCTCGCGGAGGGCGACGTCGTCCAAGCGGAACCGCCCGCGCCCGAACCAACGCCCAGGAGTGAGCCGTGACCGTCACGTTCCAGAACATCCCGGACACCATCCGCACGCAGGCCAACCTCGTCGAGTTCGACCCGACGCAGGCCTCGAGCGGACTGGCGCTCAAGCCTCTCAAGGCGCTCCTCATCGGCGGTCGACGTACCGCCGGCACGGGCGCGCAGCTCACGCCGACCCGAGTCACGAGCGCGAACGACGTCGCCGCGCTGACGGGAGTCGGATCGACTCTGCACGGCATGGCGCAGCGCTACTTCGAGTCGGGTGGCGCGCAGATCGAGACGTGGATCTGCTCGATCAACGACGACGGCGGCGGCGCCGCGTGCCAGAAGACGATCACCCTGAGCGGCGCGCAGACGGCCGCCGGCTCGCTGTACGTCTACATCGCGGGTCGTCGGCTGCGCGTCGCGGTCGGAGCGGACACGGGAACGGACACTCTCACGGTGCTGGCGACGCGCTTGCGCGACGCGATCAACGCGCTGACCGAACTCCCGGTGACCGCTGCTGCGGCGCTTGGCGTGGTCACGCTGACTGCGAAGAACGCCGGCGAGACGGGCAGCGACATCGACATCCGCTTGAACTACGGCGAGGGCGAGGTCACGGCGCCGGGCCTCACGGTCGCGATCGCGCAGACGGTCGCAGGCGCAGGCAACCCCGACATCAGCGGAGTCTGGTCGGCGATTGGCGAGGTGCAGTACGACGTGATCGTCTGCGCGTACGCGGACGCTGCGAACTACACCGAGCTCGACACCGAGCTCGAGCGCCGCTGGGGCCCGACGATCCAGATCGACGGCGTCGCGATCATCGGCAAGGCCGGCGCGTTCGGCGCGTTGACCGCGTTCGGCGAGGCTCGCAACAGCAAGCACGTGTCGCTGGTCGCGGTGCGCTCGCCGCTGAACCCGCCGTGGGAGTGGGCCGGCTCGGCTGCGGGCGTGGTCGCGCTCGCGGCTCAGGGCGATCCCGCCGCCAACCTGCAGCAGCGCGAGATGACGGGCCTGCTCGCTCCCGCAGTTGCGGACCGCTGGACGTTCGAGGAGCGCAACCAGCTCCTGTTCGCCGGCTGCTCGACGTGGGTCGTCAACGCCAACGGGCGCGTCAGCACCGACCAGATGATCACCGTGTACCAGCGCAACGACCTGGGCGCGGAGGATCCGGCGTTCCTCATGCTGGCGCACCGGCTGGCGCTGAGCTACCTGCGCTTCGCTTGGCGCGCGCGCCTCGCCACCAAGTACCCCAGCGCCAAGCTCACGGGCGACACGGGCGCGACGGTCGGAAGCGGCCAGCAGCTCGTCAGCCCGGACACGCTGAAGGCCGAGGCCGTCGCGTGGGCGGAGTCGCTCGCGCAGGCCGGGATCATCCAAGACGTCGCGGGGTTCCGCAGCGCGCTCATCGCAGAGATCAACGCGCAGAACGGCAACCGCGTCGACATCGTGCTGTCGCCCAAGCTGATGGGCTACCTGGTCGTGACCGCGACCCGCATCGCCGCGCGCATCTCCTGATCGACGGCCCCACCGCACGCACACTGACGGAGCAGACTCATGCAGGTCATCGGAGGAATCCTCGAGGTGACGGTCGACGGCGAGTCGATCGACATCTCGGTCGACGCGGTCGAGATCAACTTCGGGCTTCCGCTGCTCGAGCCGATCATGGGCGGCCACGGTCGCGTGGTCGGCGCGAAGAGCACGCCGCAGGCCCCGATGATCTCGGGCCAGATGCACGTCACCGACTTCGAGCGGTTCGTCGCGTTCGCCGGCAAGCGCAACGCCACCGTCAGCGGTCGCACAGGCGCCGGGACGTTCGTCGTGACCGACGCCTTCTTCAGCTCGGAAGGCAACGTGTCGAGCGACGAGATGAAGACCCCCTTCAAGTTCGTCGGTTCGTCGGCGCGCTTCATCTGATCCCATGCGCTTCGCGTCCGAGGAACCCGCCACGCCCGAAGGCGACCAGCCCGAGCCGGCGCAAGACACGGGCATCGAGAAGCTCTCCGACGGCCGCGTCGTCGTGACTTTGCGCTGGCCGATCACCGTCCGCAGCAAGGCGAACAAGGAAGAGCTGGTGCACTCGCTGACGCTGCGTCGTCCCGTGGGCAAGGACATGAAGAAGGCCCCCAAGGACAAGGACCAGGCGTACCAGATGCTCGAGTTCGCTGCGCAGCTGGTCGAGGCCGAGAGCCCCGTCGTAGGCCTAGCGCTGCTCGATCGCTGCGACCTCGAGGACATCGCCCGCCTCTCGGAGGTGGTCGCGGGTTTTTTGCCCGGTGGCCTGCTGACTGGGCAGGCAAGTTAGGCGCGTTCGCCGAGCTGTGGCATTGGCCGCCGAGCGAGCTCATGGCGCTCGACGCGGAGGACATCGAGCACTGGTGGAAAATCGCTGAGCAGGTGATCGAGGCGCGCAAGTCGAGGAGGACTCATGGCCGGTAAGACGTTCCCGCTCGCGGTTGTCATCAGCGCTGTGGACCGAATCACCGGTCCGCTGTTCAACCTGAACTCGCGAATCGGACAGCTGGGCGCGAGCCTCAACAGTCTCGGAAAGAACCTCACCACCAAGGTCAGCGCTCCGCTCGCCGCGCTGGGCGGCTTCGCGATCAAGACCGGCATCGACATCGACCGCAGCTTCAACCGCATCCGCAGCGTGACCGGAGCGAACGCGCAGCAGATGCAGGAGCTGCAGGCCGCGGTTCGAGCGCTGCCGCCGGATCTCGGACTCACGCGCGGCATCCAGGCTCTGGAGGGCCTGGCGGAGCAAGGGTTCAAAGCCAACGACTCGCTCGCAGCGCTGCTCCCCACAGCGCGCCTATCGAAGGCGGCGAACATCGACGGCGCTGCCGCAGCAGGCATTGTGGCCGACTCCCTCGCGGCCGTGGGTGGAGCTGCGAGCGACGCCGAGCGACTGCTCGACCTGATGATGAGCGCGACGGGCGGAAGTTCGCTGATGATGCGGGAGTTCGCTCAGGTCCTGCAGCAGGCCGGTCCCGGGATGAAGGCGGCCGGGCTCTCGCTGGAGGACATGGTCGCCGCAGCGAAGGGCATCGCGGCAGCCAACTTCGAGGGCTCTCTCGGAGTGACTGTGCTGCGCCAGGCAGTGTCGAAGCTCATCAAGCCGTCCTCGGAGGCGCGGATGGCTCTGAGCCGACTCGGCGTGGATCGCGAGGCGCTGTTCGACGCAGAGAACCGACTGCGCTCGCTCGACGTCGTCCTGGGCCGGCTGCGAACCGCTGGCGCGACGACGAGCGACATGCTTGCGATCTTCGGACAGGAGGCCGGGGTTGCGGTTGCTGCGATCGACCCCAACGCTATCGCTGCCGCTCGCGCTGAACTCGATCAGGCAGCAGGCTCGCTCCAGCGAGGAGTGATCGAGGCGTCGAAGGGCGCGGCCGCGGCGTGGGAGCGGTTCACGGTCTCGGTCACAGTTCTCATGGACAAGATCTCTCAGTCGGGTCTGCTGGAGGTCTTCGAGAAAGTCGCGAACCTACTCACCGAGATCGCGGCGAAGTTCGCCGCGCTCAGCCCTGCAACTCAGAAGTGGGTCGTTGGACTTGGCGCACTTGCCGCCGCGGTCGGTCCGATCTTGCTGGTGCTCGGATCGTTCATCGGATCCGTCGGCTCGCTCGTTGCCGGCGTGAGCGCCGCCTGGCCAGTGATCGTCGGCGCCTTCGTCGCAATCAAGGCAGCAGTCCTCGGCTTCAGCGCCGTGCTGGCCGCAACGCCGATCGGATGGCTCATCGCCGGCGTCGCCGCGCTCGCGGGCGCGCTCTACCTGCTGTGGGACAACTGGGAGTGGGTCACCGACAAGATGTCCGCTGCGTGGGAGCGGATGATGCTGCCGGTGCGCCTGGGCCTGGAGTACCTGATGGCGGTGCTGCCGTCCCTGCGAGATCTCGTGCCCGACTGGATGCTCGACGTCGTGGGCGTGTCGAAACCAGGTGCGTCATCCGACGGCGCCGCAGCGTCCGCTGCAGCCGTTGGTGCAGCCGCGCAGGTGAGCGGCGGCGTGGTCACCGAGCGCGCCGAGGCCTCTGTGAACGTGCGCTTCCAGAACCTCCCCGCCGGCGCGAGCGTGTCGACCGAGCGCAACGACGGCGTCGACCTCTCCCTCCAGCAGGGCTTCGCCCTGGGAACCTGAGATGGCCTGGCCCGACGACCTCTACGAAGCCTCCTATCGCGGCGTCGCGTTCGAGGTCGAGCTCGCGGACTCGGAGTTCTCGCAGCGCCACCAGGTGCACGAGTTCCCCGGCCGCGACTTCGCGGTCGTCGAGGAGTTCGGCGAGGCGCCCACGCGCATCCGCCTGCAGGCCTTCGTCGCCGGACCCGACGCTCAGACGCGCAAGCTCGCGCTGATCCGCCAGTGCACGCGGCGCTCGGGTGGCGGCACGCTGGTGCACCCCCACTACGGCTCGCTCCCCGTGTTCTGCACGCGCTGCGTCGTGAGCGAGTCGACGCGCGAAGGCGACCTGGTTCGCTTCGACCTGGAGTTCCTCCGCGTCGAAGGCACAGCCCCGGTCGTCGATCGCCGGCCCCCGATTGCCGGTGCGCAGGAGCAGACGGCCGTCGTGCAAGAGGCTGCAGCCGCGGAGACGACCGCGAGCCTGCAGGTCACGGGCGTGCCCGAGTTCGCGCGCACGAGCGTGGCGGACCAGCTCCGAGCGCTCGGTCTGCGCCTGCGCCAGCTCGACGTCTTCCGCGGTCCGGCCGAGGAGGCCGCGATCCTGGGCGAGGAGATCGCGCGCCTGGTCGACGAGGCCTCGTCGCTGGTGACCTCGCCGGCGTCGGCGGCGAACTCGATCCTCCAGACTCTGCAACGCGTCAGCGCCGCGGCAGCGAACGCGCAGGCCTCGCTCGCTGCGTACGAGGCCCTGGCCGACTTCGACGCGCGCCTGCTCGGCGGCTCGACGGCGCTCGAGCAACTGCGCGACGCGAACGTGTCTCAGATCGCCTCCCAGATCCGTCAGACCGCTGTGGCTGGCGCGGTCGCCGCGGCTGCCGCGATCAACTGGGCCTCGCTCGACGACGCGCTCGCCGCGCGCGATCGCCTCGCGGCGCTGCTCGACGCCGAGCTCGACCGAGCCGCGCCGGCGCAGTACGAGCAGCTCGCGCTGCTTCGCGCCGCGCTGGTCGCAGCCGTGCCGCCGCCTGAGCGCTCGCTGCCGCGCATCCAGCGCCTGACGATGCCGGCGCCGATCGGTGCGCTCGAGCTCGCCTACCAGCTCTACGACGACGCCGAGCGCGCGCTCGAGCTGATCGAACGCAACCGCTTCCAGCACGCCGGCCGCATCCCCGCGCTGTCGACCGTCGAGGCGCTGTCGCTGTGAGCGCGCGCACGATCCAGGCGCGCTCGCCGCTCGACCCGCACGTCGCCGACACCGACGACGTGGTCGTGCGCGCGAACGGCGCAAGCATCTCCGGCTGGAAGACCGTCAGCGTGGAGCGCCGGCTCGACGCGGTCAGCGGAACGTTCCGGCTGTCCATCCAGCACGTCGAGCCCTGGCCCATCAACCCCGGCGACGCGGTCGAGATCTACTTCGGCGCCGAGCTGCTGTTGACCGGCTACGTCGACTCGATCGAGGCGGCGATGGACAGCGAGTCGAGCGACCTCGTGGTCAGCGGCCGCGACAGGACGCAGGACCTGGTCGACTGCGCGGCGCCCGAGTCCCCGACCGAGCTGCGCAACGTGACGCTCGAGCAGATCGCCGAGCACGTCGCGAGGCCCTACGAAGTCGAGGTGATCACGCGACTGAACGAAGACCTTCCGTTCGACGTCTGGCGCGCCAACGTCGGCGAGAGCAGCTGGTCCGCGATCGAGCGCGGCTGCCGCAAGCGCGGCGCGCTGGCATTCGCGGACGAGCGCGGCCGGCTCGTGCTCGCGTTCCCGGGCAAGGCGCGCACCGAGCGCGACATCGGCCCCGGCGACTGGCTGTCGGCTTCGCTGGTGTGGACTCAGGCGGACCGCTACCAAGTCTACGTGGTAACCGGCCAGCGCCCGGGCACGGACGACTCGTGGGGCGCCGTGGTGGCCGAGGCCCGCGGAGTGGCGCGCGACGCCGGCGTGCAGCGTCCGCGCACGTTCGTGAAGCTCGCCGAGGGCCCGGTCAACCAGGCCGAGGCCGATCAGTACGCGGCCTGGATGGCGACCGTGCGCGCCGCGCGCTCGGCGCAGATCTCGATCAAGCTGCTCGGCTGGCGACAGACGCCGCGCACCGGGCCGCTCTGGCAGGTCAACCAGCTCGTGGGCGTGAACCTCCCACGCTGGCGGCTGCGCGGCGAGCTGCTGCTCGTCAACGCGGTGCGCTTCGAGTACCCGCCCCGGACCGTGACGCTCGAGCTCTCGCGTCGCGACGCGTACAGCGCCGAGCCGCAAGTCGACACGGACAACGATCCGCTGCGCGGCTGGGGCAACCCATCGCTCGCGCCCATCGAAGACGACTGATGCAGCACCTGCACCGAGCTCTGGAGCCGATCCTGCGGCGCCTGTCGGCGCTGCTCGGCCGCGCCGTGGTCTCGCGCGTGGACGACGCGCGCCGGCTTCAGGCCCTGCAGCTCTCTGGGCTCGCCGGCGAGCGCTTGGATGGAGTGGAGAGCTTCCAGGCCTACGGGCTGACGAGCTCGCCGCCGATCGGCTCAGAGGCCTTGCTGGCGTGCATCGGGGGCCAGCGCGAGCACGCGATCGCGCTCGGGGTCGCGCACCGCGAGAGCCGGCCGCGCAACCTGGCAGCCGGAGAGGTGACGCTCTACTCCCAGCACGGGCAGAGCGTGAAGCTGAAGGCCGACGGGTCGATCGAGCTCGTGAGTGAGTCGAGCATCAAGCTGACCGTGGGCGGCAACTCCATCGAGCTCGCCGGCTCGGGCGTCACGATCACCTCTCCCACCGGCACGACCACGTTCCAGTGAGCGTGTTCCAGGCAGCCCGCGTCGGTGACAGCGCCGGGGGACCGATCTTGGTCTCGCCGCAGGCAGTCGTGTTCGTCGACGGGATCCCTCTCGCCGTGCAGGGCTCCACGATCGCGCCTCACGGCAGCGGCGCGCACAACGCAGCGACCATCCCCGTGGGCAGTCCGGTGATGCTCATCAACGGACTGGGAGTCGTGCGCACAGGCCACGTGGCGACCTGTGGCGACGTGGTCGTGGGCACGACGCACGTTAGGGTGAGCGCATGAGCGATCTGCGAGTCTCGATCACCGAGCAAGGCGCCGACCTCGAGCTGGTCGCCGGCGACCTGGCTGTCAGCTCTGGCCTCGAGGAGGCCGTTCTCGTCTCGCTCTACAGCGACGCGCGGGCGACGGAGGATGAGGCGGCCGCGCTTGGTCTCAGCGACCCGCGGGGCTGGTGGGGCGAGGACAGCGGCGACCGCTTCGGCTCGAAACTCTGGCAGCTCTCGCAGGGCAAGCTCACGACCGCCACCCTGCGCGTGATCGAGGACCACGTGCGCGAGAGCCTGGGCTGGATGCGCGCGGAAGGCATTGTCGATCAGGTGGACGCGCGCGCGACGATCAACAGCCGCAACCGCTCCATGGTCGAGATCGACGTTGTGCTGCGCCGCGGCACGGCGCGGCTGTGGAGTGAGCTCTGGGACGGAGTCGCGACAGGGCAGAGCCCGCGCTCAACCGTCGGAGCCGCCACCATCCGCTTGCTGTTCTCCTGACGGCGGCGTCACTCCGCCGCGGTCCTCGTCGAATCGACTGGGCGAGAACGCCAGGTGCCGCTGAGTCGCGGTGCGAATGGCGTCAGCGACGCGCGTCAGCAGGATCTGACCCCGAGACCCGAGCGGCCAGCCGCCAGCGTCGAAGATGCGACGCCGCAGCTTGGCCGTGATCGACACCACGAGCCCCTCGGTCAGGCTGCCCAGCTCGAGCGCCTGGTCGACGACGTCGCCCTGTGACGGCTGCACCGAGCCGAACGCGGCTGCGAAGGCCAACGCGTGCTCGGGTTCCACGAAGCCCTCGCGCAGAGCGGCGATGGTGAGGAGCTGCGCGTCCGCTGCCCAGTCTTCCGCGACAAGGCCGAACTCCGCGTCGGTCATGGAATCGAGCCGCTGCAGGTCGCGCGCGGCGGTGCAGGATGCCACGTAGCTCGCCCCGAGCATGCAGACCACGGAGGCGGCCAGAGACAAGAGCAGGAACGTGATGGTGCGAGAGAAGGTGTTCATGGGCGTAGGGTAGCCCCGTTCTCTTGGCGGTGACAGACGGTAGAGTCGGCTCACGTGGATCCCAACCTCACAGCGCCCGGAGCCGCGCCCGATGGCTCGTTTCGCGCAGGACAGCCCTTTGCGCAGCCCCGCGTCCCGAGCACGTCCGTCACCGCCAAGCAACTCAACTCGCAGCGGAGCGAGCTGCTGAACCTCCTCGCGGCCGCCGGCATCGACCCAAGCCCGAACGACGACACGCAGCTCCTGCAGGCGATTCGTGCGCTGTACGTCCAGGGGTTGCCTCCTGGCCAGCGCTCGCAGCTCGACGCGTGGGGCCACGGCGGCGACCCGGACTTCGAGAGCTGGGAGCAGGTCTGCAACAACGCCGGCAACTGGACGTGTGGTCTCACGGCTGCCGGAGGGCCGCCCGACGCGCCGTACTACGAGGAAGGCGTCGGCGAGTACTACAACACCTGCGGACCGCAGCAGCTCACGAGCGGGGCAGGCGGTCGACTGCTGGACTCGCGCGTCCAGGACTACGGGATCTGGCTGCCTCGCGGGAAGTACCTGCCGGGAGACCTGCTCTGGGGCCGGCTCATGGGTCGCATCCAGAACGCCGACGCGGGCACTCGCAACTTCCACCTGTGCCTCGACCCCAACGGCGACGTCGCGACCAAGCTCAACTCGTGGGGTTCGAACGACGCGACCGTGCTGATCGCTGAGATCCCCACCGCGATCGCGCCGACGCGCCTGGCGTTCACGTGGGACTTCCTCGTGTACTACCACGAAGGCGCGAACAACCTGATCACGAGCCGGCTCGACATCGGCCACAAGGAAGTAGTCAGCGGCAAGCGCTACCGCGGTGGCGACGGCTACTCGCGCACGTGGGCGGTCGATCACCTGGGATCGACCGGGTGGGACTTCATCAACCCGCCCACAGGAGCGGGCAAGTCGGACTACGGCGGCGCCACGCGACTCGGCGTGCGCTGGGCCGTGAACGGAACGCAGGACGGGACGGCGCAGATGGCGGTGCTCTCCCTGAAGGCCTGGGTCTCCCGCCACCGGTACAACTGATGCCTGGCGTACCCGCGAGCTTCACCTACGACTCGGCGGACATCCTCGAGGCGTACGACACGCACGAGGCCTGCTGGGTTCTCATCTGGCTGCCCGCCGACTGGGCGACGCGCCACCGGATCTCTCTCTGCGCGGGCAGCTACGGCGGTGGATGGGTTAGCTCGGACCACCAGTACAACATCGGCGCGCGGCGCAACCAGCTCGTCGCCGGCCTGAACGTCGAGCTCGCCACGCTGTTCCTGCTCAGTGGCTGGGCCTACGCGCACGTGCTGTGGCCGATGGGCTGGCAGAACCGCCTGCTCCAGTACTACCCCGCGACGCGTCACCCGCAGATCCAGCGGTACATGGGGCGCGCAATCCAGCACCTGAAGACGCGGGCGGCCGCGCAGCGCGACGCGGACAACATCACGGGCGACGCCGACCACTCGCTCGCGATCGACACCGCGCAGTACGTCGCTCACGGAGTCTCCAGCTCGAGCGACAACTGGGGCTACTGCATGTACCTGCCCTCGGGCGCGCTGCCCTACTACCCCGAGGGCGCGTCGGTCGGCCGTTACGACATCCGCTACCAGCGACGTTTCGACCACCGTGTGGCGGCAGCGATCCTGGTGGACCTCTTCACCGACTTCCGCTGGCTCGATCCTGCTCTGCAGTCGTCGAACATGGTGCCGCTGTTCGGCTCGCCGGAGCGACTCACGGGCTCGCCGAAGATCACGGGCGTCGAGCTCGAGGCCCTGCGCGACGCAAGCGTGTTGCCGCAGGTGGAGCGCGACGAGCTCTACAACCGCGACTTGGCGCTGTGCACCTTCTCTCCGGGAACGGCCGGCACCGGCAACATCCTCGGCAACCCCGCGTTGACCGCCGACGATTGGCGCACGCTCGCGGCGCCGCGCACGCCGATCACGGGCTGCGGCGACGTGCACGAGGTCGGCACAGCCATCAGCCTCGAGGACGCGCTGAAGGAGATCGAGCAGCGCCGCGGCGTGCCCTGGGAGAGCACGAAGCACCGCATCCTCTGGGGCAACGAGACAAACAATCCCAACGGTCGACCCGCGATCGGCACGGGCGTGCTCGGCCCGCACGCGAACTTCGCTGAGTACGCGCACGACTGGGTCGTCAACACGCTGCAGATCCCTGCCAGCCTCTGAGCGGAGCCCGCCGTGCCGTTCCAGTACCTGACACCGCAGCAGCTCTCGACGCAGACCGAGACCGAAGTCGCGAGCCGGCTCGGCCTGAGCGCGCTGCTGCCACGTTCGGTGCTGCTCGCGCTCTCGCGCGCGTTCGCGGGCGTGGTGTTCCACGCGCTCGCGCGCATCGAGTGGATCTTCCGGCAGTACTTCCCGGACACCGCGGAGAGCGAGCAGCTCGAGCGCATCGCCAGCCTGCGCGGCATGTACCGTCGCGCGGCCGCGCGCGCGAGCGGCTCAGTGACGTTCAGCGGCGTGGGCACGGTGCCGGCGGACTCGCGCGTGCGTCGCGTCGACGGCGTCGAGTTCCGCACGCTCGCGCCCGTGACGATGTCCGCCGGCTCGGGCACGACCACGGTCGAGGCCGTGCTCGCGGGCGCGGTCGCGAACACCGCAGCCACGACGCCGCTCACGCTCACCAGCCCGGTGCCCGGCATCTCGTCGAGCGCCGTGGTCGCCGCTGGCGGAATCGGCGGCGGCGCGGATCGAGAGTCCGACGACGCGCTGCGCGCGCGCGTGCTCGCTCTGATGCGTCAGCCCGCGCAGGGCGGCGCTCCGGCCGACTACGTGCGATGGGCGCTGGAGGTCCCGGGCGTCACGCGCGCGTGGGCGCAGCGCGCGTACCCGCAGCCTGGCAGCGTCGGGCTCACGTTCGTGGTCGACGGAGATCCCGGCGGGATGATCCCGAGCGCGCCGAAGGTGGCGGAGGTCGCGGCATACGTCAGCGACTCGACGCGCCTGCCGGCGACGGCGACGCTGGAGTGCTACGCGCCTGGCACGCAGGTCGTGAACGTGAACGTCACGCTGACGCCCAACACGCAGGCCGTCCGTGACTCGGTCACCGCTTCGCTCCAGGCGTTCTTCACGGCCAACGCTGCGCCAGGCCAGACGGTGTACCTCTCGCAGATCCGCGAGGCGATCAGCACCGCCGCCGGCGAGACCGATCACGTGCTAACCGCGCCGGTCGCTGACGTGACGACGCCGGCAGGCACGATCCCGATCCTCGGCACGGTGACCTTCGCATGACGGTCGCTGAACGCATCCCTGCTGTGGTCGCGGAGTGGCGCCGGCTCCTGCCGCGCGGCGTGCTCTGGTCGTTCGCCGTCGGATCGGTCGCCGATCGACTGTTGCACGGCCTGGCGCTGCCTGTCGCCTACGTCGAGGAGCTCGCCGCCCGGGTGATCGAAGAGGCGGACCCGCGCACCACGGTGGAGTGGCTGCCCGACTGGGAGCGCGTGCTGGGACTCCCGGACTGCTCCATTGTCGCGACGTCTCTCGTCGCGCGCCGAGCCGCGATCGTCTCGAAGCTGAACGCACCCCTCGGACAGACGGACGGCGCGCTGATCGTCGTCGCCGCCGCCTTCGGCTTCGAGTGCCAGATCGAGCGCTTCCCCCTCGCGGTGATCGACGAGGCGGTGATCGGCGACTACCTGTACGACGAGCCGTGGGTGCACACGATCGGCGTGCACCTGCCCAACCCGCCCGTGGTGTTCTTCGAGGCGGACTGGTCAGGCGCTGGCGATCCGCTCGCTGAAGACGTCACGGACGCGATCGAGTGTGCGATCGAGAAGGTCGCGCCGGCGCACGCGCTGCTGTTGTTCATCTACGACCTGCCGCGCGCCGACGGCTATCAGCCGTGGGATCCGTGGGAGGCGCAGGCGCCGCGCGCGGTCATCACCCCGGCCGTGCGACAGGCCACTTTGGAGGAGAGCTGACATGCATCTGGTGCTCGGCGCTGGAGCCGTGAACGGCCTGTACTCGGCCGGCAATCCGCAGACGGGGCAGCGCCCGACGGCGCTCGACCGGCGGGACTTCAACACAGTCTTCAGCGAGCTCGCGAACCTCGTGCAGGGCGCCGGCTTCGCGCTGAACGAACTCGACGACTCTCAGGTGCTGCAGTCCGTGCTGCGCCTGGCTGCCGGTCGGCAGTTGCTGCGGAACCTGTTGATCAACGGCGACTTCCGACTGTGGCAGCGGGGCGAGAGCGCACTGACGGTCAGCGCCGGCGCGCCTTCGTACGGTCCCGACCGTTGGTTCATCAACAACAACGTGAACGACGTCGCACGCCCCTTCCAGGTGCAGAAGAGCGGCACCTACGCGGGCGGCGCGTCGACGACACCGTTCGAGCAGACCATCGTCCCGCGCTTCCAGGCGGGCAACTACCCCGGCGACGTCATGTCGTTCGGTCAGCGCATCGAGAACGCGGCCACGGCCAGCGGCGAAGAGGTCACGCTCTCGTTCTGGGCGCGCACATCGGAAGAGAACTCCGGCGTCGCGACGGAAGCCGACCTGCAGCCTGTGCTTCGGCAGTATCACGGCACCGGCGGATCGCCTGCGGTGGACGTCGAGACGCTCGGCCCCACGTTCCGGCTCACGCGCACGTGGCAGCGCTTCGAGTGGACGGTCACGCTGCCCACCATCGGCGCACTCGGCACGGACGGGTGGCCGCTCGAGACGATGTCGAGCGACTCGGGTGCGAACGAGATCAAGTCGTACCTCGAGCTGCGCTTCGACCTCGACAACTGGAACGGATCAGCTCCCACGAACGTGCGAGTGAACGTGGGCTTGGTGCAGCTCGAGCGTGGACCGACGGCGTCCGACTTCGAACGCCGGCCGCTCGAGCTCGAGCTGCAGTTCGCGCGCCGCTACTACGAGAAGTCGATGGGGTTTGCGCAGTCGCCCTCGTCGTCGAGCTGGCCGATGTACGAGGGCGCGGCCGCGGCGCTTCACTCGGGCACGGTGGCCGTCGGCCTGAACACTCGCTTTCGGGCGTCGAAGGTGCGTGTGCCCTTCGTGTCGTTCATCAACCCTGACAACGGGACTGGCGGCGGTCTTGGCGGTCTCGGCCAGATCATCTGGAACAGCGTCGCGAAGAACGTCGACTCGCTGCTCTACACCTCCACCGAGAGCACCGGCATCCCCGTGGTGACCGGGAGCTCGACCAACAGCCCCGTCTACGGGCACTGGGAAGCGGACGCCGAGTACTACTGATGACCTACCCCCACCCGCCCATCGAAGCGCCTGCGAAGACGCAGCGCGTGTCTCAAGGCAAGGACGGCCGCGTCACTCTCATCGTCTCGAGCAGCGTGCTGGCGGCGCTCTCGGGCGGCCTGGGCGCGTTCGGCGCCGCTCGCATCGGCGGCGACGTCGAGACGCGCGAGCAGCTCCTCGCGGCGCGCGTCGAAGCGAAGATTCTCGCCGAGATCGACAACAAGTACCTGAGCAAGCCTCTGTTCGACGCGCGGCTGCAGCGCCTGGAGGACCAGCTCGCGGCCATCCGCGCGGACCTCGCGCGCCTCACGCAGCTCGAGCAGCGCCGATGAGCAACTTCGTCTTCCCGCAGTTCCGGCTCGCCATGGCGCAGCAGCTCCTCGACCTCGAGGCCGAGGACTGGCGCGCGGCGCTGCTGATGACGGACAGCACGGTGCTCACCGACACGGACGCGGAGTTCCTCGACGACATCGCGGACGTCGACGAGTTCGACGGCGCGGGCTACGCGCGCCAGACGCTGAGCAGCGTCGCGCTCACCGTCGACGTGGCGTCGAACGAGGTGCGCCTCGACGCCGCCGACGTGTCCTTCGGCGCGCTCAGCGCAGGCCTGCGCCGCATCAAGGGTCTGCTGCTGTTCACGTGGGGCGGAACCGATGCGACGTCCCGCCCCGCGATCTGGATCGACACCCTCAAGGTGCCCGGGCCCTACTTCCCGTACCTGCCGGTCGGCTCGGTCGTCACGATCCGCTTCGACGCGCTGGGAATCGCGGCGCTCTGAGCCGGCTCGGCGCCGCGCACTTGCGCCAGCGCGCACCGTCGTGCTCGTGCCAGGCGCGACACGTGCGGCATACGCGCACGCGTCGCTCCCCGCGCTTGAGCTCGCTCCACCGGTGCGCGCAGGCCTTCGGCATCAGGCCTTGAGCTCTTCGGCCGTCAGCTCGCCGGCGACCTCGTCGAACAGCCCCTTCTGATCACCCTTGGCCATGACGATCAGCGCGTCGACTGCGTCGTCGTACATCTGCCGCGCCTCCTTGGCCTCCTTCTTCGCAGCGTCCCACTCCCGCTGCCGCTCTTCGATGTAGAGCACCTGGTCCCGCATCTTCTTGATCAGCGGGTGATCCGCCGACGCGTCCATCTGCTCGACCAACCTCTTCACGTCCTTTGCTGCCAGCGTCACGCTTTTCCGTCCCAAGGTTTCCTCCTGCGGCCACGTGGGCCAATGCGATCAGGGCTTCGATGACCGTGGCCAACGTCGCGTAGGCGGACATCGGATCCACGGCTGTGTTGTCGGTGGCGCCGAGCTCGTGCCGCGCCTTCGCGGCCAGCTCGAGCACGGTCTGCACGTTCGCGCCAGCGAGCTTGCGGTGCGACGCCACCTCTGCGCGCAGCTCGCGCACCTCGCGAACCAGCGCGAGCGCGCCGGCTCGCGCGATGGTCACGTTGCCGAGGCTCTCGCTGCAGTGCTTGCTCAGCCGCGAGAGCAGTAGGTCCAGGTCCGTCACGTCGGACTCAGCCCAGCGCGGCTTCTCGGCTCCAGCCGGTCCAGAACTCGGAGTCCGGCAGCACCTGGAAGCGCGTGGCGAGCGCAGCGAAGTGCTCCTGCACGCCGTCGCGCCATCGAGTGAACGTGACCAGCGCGCGCTCGTAGCGCACGCTGAAGCCATTGGCGGGGATGAAGACCTCGCCGGAGTCAGGCGCACCGTCCGGTACGTGCACTCCGTCGAGTTCAGTGATGAACGTGGCTGTCGGTTCCATTGGCAGTCTCTCCTTGTTGGCCCGCCGAGGTGGCGGGAGTTTGTTGTGGGCACTGGCGCACGGGCGGGAGCACCGAGATGTCCAAGGCGAGCCCGACGCCGAGAGGGACGATCCATGCGATGCGTCCATGGGGCTTCTCCTCTCGCGACCACGGTCCGTCTCGATCGGTCCAACCGATCGAGGACCGCAGCGCGGTGATCAGCACCTCCGGCTCGACCGCGTCGTCGGTCCATGGGATGCAGACGAGGTCGAGATCGAATTGCATCGAGCCGTGCACGGCGAGCGCGTATCCGTGCGAACGCGCTCTCTCTCCCAGCAGCGGCACCATCCACACGTAGCAGGCCGCGGCGTTGCGGAACCAGTGCTTGCGCTCAGCCATGGCCTGCCTCGGCCATTTGAGCGCTCACGCGCGCGACCAGCTCGCTCGACGGCTCCCACAATCCCTGCGCGCCGTTGACGAACACCGGCTCGCGCAGCCGCGTCACGTCTTCCAGCACCCAACAGAGCGGCCCGTGCGTGTGCGCGTGCGACCGAAGGTGCTCCATCCTGCCCCAGTTCGGCGCGCTGGTTCGAAGGCACGCGACCACTCGCGCTACGGCGACGACAGCGCCGAAGGGCAAGTTTGCGGAGTCGCCCTCACTCAGCCACGCGCGCGACTTGCCCGCGTGGATCAGCAGCGGGCCACGATAGGCGGTGTACCACGTGCGATTCTCGACGAGCTTCTCGCCGCGAGCGATGAGCTCCGCGTACGGCTGGCAGATGGTCAGCGCCTTCACGTGCTCGCCCCCGCCGGGAACTCGCGCACGCGCAGGTCTTCGGGCCACTCGAGCGGATCACCGCCTTTGGGGTGGCGTAGCTTGGGGACACCGCGTCGGAACCCGTTGAACGACCGTCCGCTCACGGCACGCATCTGGCCTTCGTGCATTCCGTCGTAGCCGAATGCCGCGGCGCCCAGCTGTTTGACGAACACCGGCACGCCCGCCGCCTTGCACTGCTCGAGCGCGCCGCGGATCCACTTGATGTCGCACGGCCGAGCGCCGGGGCCGCTCTCGCCGCCGACCACGATCCAGTCCAAGAAGCGCGAGCCGGCAAGCACGATCGCCTGCTTGTGCTTGGTGACCTTCGCCCCAGCAGCACGCGCGGCTGCCGGCGACTCGAACGGCCACGGCCAGCGCTCGTGCACGGGCCACATGAAGCGCGAGAAGTCCACCGGCCCCAGCGCCGGCTCGTAGCTAACCCAGCGGACCTCCGCCGGCGTCTCGAGAAGCGTCGGGATGCGCCCGTCGGCGCTGGCCTGGTCCTCGACGCTGACACCGAGCCAGACGTTCGGGAGAGGCCACGCGCGATCGAGCGCGCCGTTGCGGAGAGCTGCGTGCTCGCTCAGGCGCTGACCGTGGTACACGGCCACCTGGATAGGCACGGTCGAGTGCGCCGCCGCGTGCGCCTCCATCCACTTGCACCACACGCGCATCCGCTCGGGCCGCTTGGTGAGCACCTGGAACGTGTGCTGCGGCGCAGATGCCATCAGGCCGAAGATGCCGGCGATGTCCTCGTTCGAGACCCGCTCGTGGAACAGGTCGCTCATCGAGTTCACGAACACGCGGCGCGGCTTGCGCCAGCGCAGCGGCTTGTCGAGCGCGTCGGGCACGAGTTCGACGCGGCCGGTCCACCGAGGGAACGACGCCTCAGCGTTCGGACCCTGGTACAGCGTGCGCACGAAGCCGTCCCACGGTTGCCCCGGCCCGCTGAACCTCGCCGCTTGCCGCTCCGCGTAGCAGTTCGTGCAGCCCGCGCTGACCTTGCTGCAGCCGCGCACGGGGTTCCAGACCACGTCGGTCCACTCGATCTTGCTGGTGCTCACGGAGCTCCCCCAACTGCGACGCGCTTTGAGCGAAGGGCCTCGAGGTACGTGTTCAACTCCTCGACGTACTTGTCGTGCGTCATCTCGGGGCGATGCTCGACGCGAACCGTCGAGCCGGTGTCGTACCCACCACTGACCTGCTTGCAGTCGGGCCCGTGCGCCTCGATGTGATCGGCCAGTCGCGCAAGCTCGCGGACCAGCGCCGGCCAGTCGTCGGCGCCGATCTCGATCTGGACGCTGTAGGCCCGGCGGGGCGGATCGAGATCAACCACGGCCACCATGCCTCTCCCGCGCGTACCGCGCGCGCAACTGGTTCACCGCACCGCGCAGGCGCTTGAGCGTCCCGCGCCAGCCATCGAAGCGAACGGACTCGCGCATGTGGTCGGCCAAGTCGCCGCGCGAGTAGCACGCCTCTCCCGACGCATCGCGGAGATCGTCCTCGGCCGCGGCGCACGGCACGCACATGCGCCAACTGTCGAAGCTCCGATCGAACACACCGGCCCGATAGACGTACTCACGCCCGGGCTCGATCTCGCGTCCGCACTCGTCGCACTTGTGGACCTTGCGCGCAGTGCGCATCGCGTCGGTCAGAATCTGTCCGTGGCACATGACTAGCGATCCTTCACTCGTCGAACCGTGTAGAGACTCTCGGCCCTGTCGGTGTTCTCGTAGTCGACCAGCCCCTGCCGGCGGAGCTGGCGCAAGATGCGCGCGGCGCTCTCAGGCGTACCGCCGCAGCGCGCGCGAACGAAGTCGCACAGGTCCGCACCGCGGAACGTGCTGTGCTCGCGGCAGAACTCGAGCACCGCCGCGCCGATGCCGCGCTGCACGCGCTCGAGCTGCGCGGCCTGCTCGACGCGACGGCGCGGCCGCTTGTGCTGCGGTGCGCGGTCGAAGTCGAAGCCGAGCTGCATGGTGGCGAGCACTACGCCCGTCCCTCTTCGACGGCCCGCGGGAACTCCGCGAGCTCGTCGAGCATGAGCGAGAGACGATCGACGTTCCGCACGGGGTCGGGACCGGGCTGCGCGATCGCTGCGCTGAATGCCGCTGCGCCCGCGTAGAACGCGCGCCGGCACTCGCGCACCTGCACCGGCCCAGCGCCGCCGAGCACCGTCGCTTGGTAGCTGCGCCACAGCACCTCGAAGGGTTGGGGGTCGCGCTTCACTGCGGCACTCCGAACGCGCAGAGCGCTTCGTCGTGCGCCTGCTTCAGCCGCTTGAACGCCTCCGCGCTGCCGCCAGGGACGTCGGGATGGTGGACCTTGGCGAGCTGGCGGAACCGCTGGCTCGCAAGCTCGGCGGTCACGGCCTGGCCGGCTTCGAAGCCGAGCACGTCCATCCAGCTCGGCGCGCTCGCGCGCTCAGGGAGCGCCGCGTAGCCGGTGAATGCCTGCTCGATGCTGCCGACACCCCAGCGGTCCATGCCGCGGAGAGCGCTGACGTGCAGCGCAATCGCGCGGATGTTGTGCTCGACGCGCAGCCAGCGGTCGCACGCGAGCACGGTGCGACGACCGTTCAGCGTGAAGTACACGGCAGCGCCGGGATCGGCCGGCTGCGCCTGGTTCGACGCTGGCGCACCATCGAGCCGCAGTCGCAGATTCGTGCTCAGGATCGGGTCGAGAGCGCCGAGCCGCTCGAGCTCCGCCGAGAGCTCGCGGCGCGCCCGCTCGATCGTCCACGCGGTGGTGCCGTAGCGCCCCTCGAAGCGCGCAGACCTTCGGTTCGCACGATCAGTGCGCGGCCAAGTGACCGGCCACTGCAGCGGGTGGCTCGACTCGCTCACTTGCGGCCGACTTTCTTCTTCGCGGGGGCCTTCTTCGCCGGCTCGGGCTCAGGCTTCTGCGTGGCCTTCCACGCGGCCTCGGCGGCGGTGATGTAGGAGCTCAGTTCCACGCCGCTGAACTCTTGCACCTCGTAGAGGTCTGACTGCCGCTTCCTGTCCCTCACGCGCTCGAACAAGTAGCCGCCATTCGGCAAGCACGCGCAGTAGATGGCGTCGGCGACACCCCCCAACCACCAGACGACTAGCGTGCGGCGCGTCTGCGCCATGGGTGCTTCGCCGGCGGCGAGCATCCAGTCGCGCAGCTTCTCCATGGCGGCCACGCGCGCCGCCTTCGATCCTTGCGGCTCGACGTGCTGGTTATCGAGCTTCAGCGCGTCAGCGTCGACCGGGTCGACCACGCGCAGCGCGACCGCCACCAAGCACAGCGCTTGACGGTCCGGCATGCCGACCCACACCCAGCTCCTGTCGCGTTCGGAGAGTGCGAGCATCTGCAGCCCGAAGATCTCGGTCGCGCGCGCGCCCATGGCCTTCACGTCAAGTGACTTCACGACCTGCGCGTACCACTCGAACAGCGCCCTCAACACGAACGGCCGCTGCGACTCCGCAACCTTCTCTTGACGCTCGCGTGCCTTCTGCTGCTCCTTCCAGTCGCCACTGGAAGCCGCGGGAGCCTTATGTTCGCGCGGCAGCTTCACCCGCGCCTTCTTGGCCGCCCTCTCCAGCGCCTCGCGCGCGACGACCTCCACGGGCTCTCCGTCGACGAACACGATCGCGCGTTCTTCTGCCTCGATGTGCTCACCGACAAGATCCTCGAGCGACGGGTCGTCATCCTCGGGTTTGTGACCCACCGTCGTCCGATCGAGCCTGGCGAAGCCTGCCTTTGCGCAACCAAAGCGGTCGACCGCCTTCTTCGCCAGTGCTCCCTCGAGCACCTGGTAGCCCTGCCGCTGCAGCTCCTCGAGCTTGAGTTGGCGGTGCGCAGCGAGCTTCGCGCCCCAGCATGCGCCGTCGGTGCACGCGTCGACCTCGACATCGCCAAACAGGTTCAAGTCGTTGCGGGTGCGCTTTGGGCACACCGAGCACGGACCCGCGCTGGGCAGCAGTTGGGCGTCGTCGAGACTCCACTGTGCCCTGTCGATCTGGCGGAAGTGAACCTGCTGCAGCTCGGCGCGAAGCTCCGTGACCGAGACTTCCCCAAGGCCGCCGCGCAGGCGGAACACTTGCTCGACCGCCTGCATCGCATCGACCTGAGCCTGATGGCTTCCCAGGCGCGCGAGTTCGAGCGCGTGCGCGGCGCTGATCGTCCCGGCGCCGTAGAGATCTCGCGCCTCTGAGCACAGTCCCGCGAGCGCGATCCGCTCGCGCACCCAGGTCGCGGACTTGCCGGAGCGGACGCGTAGCTCGTCGAGGGAGTACCCGCACTGGTCACGCAGAGCGACGAAGGCGTCGGCCTCGTCGAGCGGATCCACGTCCGTGCGCTGGATGTTCTCGGTGAGCTGCAGCTCGAGCGCTTCGCGGTCCGAAAGTGTGCGCACCAGAGCTGGCGTGTGTGTGAGCCCGATCGCCTTCGCGAGGCGCACGCGCCGTGATCCGGCGACGACCTGGTAGCTCATCACCACGCCGGTCTCGTGGTCGACGTTCCACGGCCGCACGAGCACCGGCTGAACGATGCCGTACTGCTCGAGCGACGCGCGCAGCTCGGCGTCCTTCTGGCTGTCGCTGCTGCGGCGGTAGTTGGGCCCGAGCTCGACCATCGCGAGCTCGAGGTGCATCAGCTTGCCGGCCGGGGCGTCACCAGAGGTCGAGCTGTGCGGGGCCGGCGGTTGCAGCGCGCGGTTCTTCTTGGCGGTCTTCATGGGCTGCGAGAGGAGCGGGAGAGGGATCAGGCTTGGGAGTCGTGCGCCGGCGCGCCGAGCAGTGCGGCGCGTGGAGAGGGAGGCGCACGTGAGTTGGGGAGGAAGTCGGCTCTTGGCCGGCGACGTCGAGGACCACGAACATCCCGAGCGCGCTGTGGAAGACGACGTGCTTGCGGCAGTAGCGGCAGCGCCGGATCGGCGCGCGCAGCGCGTAGCGGTCGACCACGTAGCTCGGGATCACGGCTAGTGCTCCGCGGTCGGGTCGCCGGCGATGTACTCGGGCGTGACGGGCCGCTTCAGCTCCGCGCTGAACGCCGCTGCGATGCAGCGCGCAGTCGCCGGCCGCACCGAGCGCGTGCAGCCTCGACGGATGTCGGAGATCGTCCGCGCGCTCACGGCGGCCTCGACGGCGAGTTGCTCGTCGCGCCAGTTGGCCTGACGCAGCAGCGCCCGCAGTCGCTTGGCGTGAAGGGGCGGCTTCACAGGGGCTCTCCGTCGAGGCAGTCCATGAAGGCCTCGGACCACGCCCAGAGCTCGCGGGCGGGCCAGGTGATCACGCGGATCAGCGTGCGCAGGAGGAGCAGCGCGCGGGCCGCGACAGCGATGGTGTCCATGGGCGGAGTTGTAGCTCGCCTGTCACCGCCAAGCGACCGAAAGCGCACGGAACTTCCGCAGATCTACCCAAGCTCGCGCAGCCGTGGTACTTGTGGCGGCATGAAGAACCGCCAAGCGACAGCGTCCTCCCCCACTTCGAAGGCCTCGAAGACCGCCGCGGCGCGGGGTCCGCGGCTGTGGAACGTCGACGGACTCGGCCAACGCGCGCGCAAGCGGCGCGAGCAGCTCCACATGAGCGTGCTCGAGGTCCAGGAGAAGACGGGCCTGCCCCGGCAGAACATCTACCGCATCGAGAGCGGCCAGGCCGCGGGAGGTCGAGGCACCGCAGCGTCCGGCCTGAGCGTCGCGACGCTCGTGCGCCTGGCAATCGCCTACGACGTCAGCACCGACTGGCTCTGCGGGCTGACCGACGACCACACGCCGAAGCCTCGCGTTGCCACGGGCACGCTGTCGGTGGCGCAGGCGATCGAGACGGCGCAGCGCCGGACGGGCCGCAAAGCACGGCCCAAGGCGAAGTAGCTTGGCGTGGACATACGGGCGCGCCGTGGCGTAGGTTCTCCCGCACAGGGAGCACCGACGACATGGCGAACTTCGTCTACAACGAGGCCAAGCGCCTCGCCGCTGAGAGTGGAATCAACTGGGCGAGCGCAACCGTGAAGGTGCGCCTGGTGCGCACGGGCAGCACCGCCGGCTCGGAGCGCAACGCGAACACGTTGGCCGAGTTCTCGACGATGAACACCTACAACGGCAGCGGCTACGCCGACCAGACGGTCGGTGGCCGGTCCGTGTTCGAGAACGCGGTCGCTAACCGCGTCGAGCTCGTCGCCGGCAACGTGACCTTCGCTGGCCTCGGCGGGCTGAGCGCGCCGAACGAGGCGATCGGCGCGGTGTTCTACATCGAGACGGGCGCGAGCGACGCGCAGCGCATCCCGCTCGCGTGGTGGGACAGCGGCTTCCCGTTCAACGGGACCGGCAGCGACGTCACGCTGCGCCCCAACGCCGCAGGCTTGGTCCAGCTCGGCTGACGCACGATGACGACGGTCGACGGCAGCCCCGTCGGCCTCGCGTTCGCGGCGCCCGCCGGCAGCGTGCTGCGAGGCGACACGTACAGCGAGCCCGCCACCTGGCGGGTCGAGCTGAACCCTGCCTACCCGGCGCAGCCGAACACGTACCGGATCGTGCGCTTGCTCGACGGGGTGATCTTCGACCGCGACACGCGCTACAACCTCCCCCTCGACGACCGCGCGCTCGCCGACGCGATTCGACGCGCGGCTCCGAACCAGATCATCGAGATCGGGCCCGGCAGTGACCTCGCCGGCGTGAGCGTCGGAGGCACCGACGTCGGCAAGATTTACTGCGCGTACTGGGGGCCGGCGACGGGCCCCTTCCAGCAGATCCGCGACCTGACGATCCGCAGTCAGATCCCGAGCGCGCCGGCGAAGGTCCGCGGCTTCAAGGTCTCGGGCTACGTGCGCAACAACTCCGGCGTCACCTTCGCGCACGGCCCGGTCTCGATGCGCTTCGAGCAGCTCGAGCTGCACTACGAGGGCGGGCTCTACATCTGGGACACGCCCATCGGCGACGCGGAGCGGCACGGTCTGTTCGAGTTCTGGGACGTGCAGTTCATCGGCGCCGGCACCTACGGGGGCGGCGACGACACCAAGAGCGCGCTGCGCGGCGCGTACGCGCGCTGGGACTTCCAGCGCTGCCGCTTCCCCACTGCAAACGAGCACTCGATCTACGTCGACGCGCCCCAGGGCGGCTTCCGTGCGATCGACTGCTACAACACCTCGAACGCAGGACTGGGAAGCGCGCGACTGGGGCGGACCTTCATCCAGATCGTGGGTCGCAGCCAGGTCAACACGGACGCCGCAGGCGGGCCGCCGGGCTTCGGCACGGTGCTGATCGAGAACTGCGTCGCGACGAAGGCCGGCGGCAACGGCGGCGCGGCGTTCACGATTGCCGGCTTCCTCGGCGAAGTGATCATGCGCGACTGCCGCGCGGATCAGTGCCGCTCCGGCATGATCGTGCTGTGGAGCGTGGCGGGTCAGGGCATCCACACGACCGTGGGGACGTTCGACTACGCGCCCTTCCCGCTCGCCGGCACTGCGTTCACGACCAAGCGCTTCCGCCTGGAGAACTTCGTGGGCACGGTCGACGCGCCGTGGCCGAATCCCACGTACCCGATCGCGATCAGCGGCGTCGAGCTCGTCGAGCTCGGGCTGTTCGACGTCACAGCGAGCCGGCCGGTGTTCGGTCTCTGGGCCTGGAGCTCGGGCGGCAACCTCGGCGGACCGCTCGACAACGGCGAGGTGCGTTTCCTCTCGCCGCCGCTTCCCTCGCCGGTGAGCTCGCACCCGGGGTTCAACGGCACGAGCTACGGCGACTACGCCGACCCGAACAACCCCAACGCGGGCCCGCCCTACGGCACGGGCTCGGGGAGCCGGCTGTCGGCCGCGGGGATCAACGCGCTGACGAACGTCAATGCGAACTACCCGCCGTGGCCCCAGCCGCTCGCGGGCTCGCTGTTCGGCGCGCCGGCGCTCGAGCTCTTCGAAGCGCCGCCGGGCGAAGTCGTGTTCGGCGGCGGTCTCAACGTCTTCGGTGAGGTGCTCTCTGCCGCGCTGGTCGCGCCCGACGGTTCGGTGACGGCGCCGCTCGCGCTCGACGGCTCGAGCATCGTCGCGCCCTTCGCCGCGATGGACGGAACGGTGGACGCGCCACGCACGGTGCAGCTCGCGCGCATGGCGCTGTCGTTCCGCGCGCCCGCGGGGTCCACGGTGATCGGGAAGAGTCTCGACGGCTCTGCGATCGTCGCCTCGTTCGACGCGCCCACGGGCCAGGCCTCGCGCGAGCTCGACGCCGACCGCTACTCGCTGCTGTTCGCGACGCCGGACGGCTCGCTCTTGTTCAGCGTGGACGGGCCGAGCATCGCGGCCGCGCTCCTCGCGCCCGCCGGCAGCGTGAGCCTCGAGCGCACCGTGGACCTCGAGCCGGCGCTCGCATCGTTCGCCGCGCCGGCTGGGCAGGCGTCGCGCGAGCTCGATGCCGCCACGCTCGCGAGCACCTTCGCGGTCCCGCGCGGCACCCTGAGCTTCGAGCGCACGCTGGACCTGGAGCCCGCGACGGCCGCTCTCGCTGCGCCCGCCGGCGCGGTCGAGGTCGAGATCCGCGTCGCCGCAGCTCCGCTCGTGCTTGCTCTGAGCGCGCCTGCCGGCTCGATCGAGGCCTCGCTCGACGGCGCGCCCGCGGCCGCGGCGTTCGCCGCACCCGACGGCGCAGTCGAAGCAGGGTTCATCTTCGGCGGCGAGCCCGCGGCGGCGGCGTTCTTCGCTCCGCCGGGCGAGCTCTCGCGCGACCTCGGCTCGGCCCCCATCGCCGCGGCGTTCAGCGCGCCGGACGGCACGATCGACGGGGTGTCGGCCGCGCTGTCGCTGATCACGACGCTTGTCGCACCGTCCGCCGTCTCGCGCCGTGCACGAATGTTCGACCACGAGGTGCGCAGCGACCTGACTGCGCCCTCCATCCACCGCCAGCGCCTGCTGGCCTACTCCGCAACAGCGCGGACCCTGACCGCGCCCTCCGCGGTCCAACAGACTCTGGAGATCGATCCATGACCCAAGCAATCCCGCTCGGACAGACCGGTGTGGCTCTGATCATTCGCGCCGTGCGGAGCGACGGAACCCCCGAAGACCTCTCCACCTCAACCAGCCTGGAGATGAGCATCCGAGGCCCGTCAGGTCCTACACAACTCAAACAAGCGTCGCTTACGTCGGGTGGAGGCGACGGAATGTTGCAGTACGTCACACAGGCGGGCGACCTGAACGAGGCGGGCAAGTGGGAGTACCAGGGCCATTGGATGAAGGACGGTGCGCCCCGCCACACGCACCGCGGCGCGTTCCGCGTCGACCCGCTGCTCTAGCGCCGCGTGTCGCTTGGCGTGGACACGGCGCGCGCCTACGATGCGCGCGTGCCGGAGCGCATGCCGGCGCGACGTGACGAGAGCATGATGGGCAGAGGAGAAGCGCGGCCGTCGCGGGGGTAACAGCCCGCGGCGGCCGCTCTCGTTACCCAACCGCCTGCCGCGCGCGCTCGAGCCGGCTCGACCTGAGCCTGGCTAGTCGAGGTCCTCGTCGGGGTCGAAGTCGTCGAGCTCGTCGAGCAGCGGGAAGTCACAGGGCCGCGGCTCGGCCGCCTCCGCGGCTTTCCGCCCCTCTGAAGCCTCTGGCTGCAGGTGAGAGCGCGCCTCGGGCATCAGAGGGTAGAGACGCGCGCGCAGGAGGACTCCCAGCGCGCGCACGCCGTCGTGCAGCTCCTGGGGTGTGAGCGAGAAGCGAGAGCGCCGCGAGCCCGCGAGCGCGCTCGAGCGCGGCAAGAGCCGGAGCTCGGCTCGGACCTCCCCCGTGCGCAGGTGCGTGACCGAGACGAGGTGTGAGGCGTGCGGGGGCGTGGAAGGTGAGCCACCGTGCTGCGCTGCCGTCATGGACGCTCAGCCTGCCAGAGCGCGCGGGCTCCAACCAGCTCGAGCGCTGGAGGTTCAAGGGGAGCGGGGCCCGCTCTCTGAACACATCTCTCGTTCAGTTGTTCAACCCTGTTCTATTACCCTGGCAACTTCGCGACGCGATCTCCGCACGAACTCGACGCGCTAGACACGTTGTCCACGGGTTGTGCACCGGCCGGGGCGCCTCGAATCTGAAGCGAAAACCGGTCTACGCCCGCGCGGCCTCTCAGGAGCGCGCAGGATCGCGCCGAGCCCCGCCAGGACGCGGACGCCCAGCGGAGGCGCGATCGTGCAAGGCGCGCCACGGCAGGCGGCCAGCGCGGCCGACAGAGTCGAAGTCGGACCCTAGGTCGCGGTCTGGTGAGGTAGCCGGGTGGCCCAGAACTCGAGGTCCGGGCGCCGCATTTGGGCAATCTGCCTCGGGGTGCGAATCACGAGCTCGCGGACGGCGACGAACAGCACCGCGAGTGTCGCCGCGCCGAGCGAGGAGAACACCAGCTTGCGAACAAGGATCTCGTCGTGCTGGCGCTTCAGTCCCACCACGACGTCCTTCGCAGGTGCGTCTAGAAGCTCAAGCGCCTCCGCCCAACGCTGGTGAAAGGCCGTGTTGGCCGCCTGCATGTCCGGCCGGCGGGTTGAGAGTTCGTGCACGACCGAAACCTCGATCAGGTTGATCTGCTCGGCCACCCGGATGGATGCGTTGATCCGCTCTCGCAGCTCTGCGTAGGCGTGACTGTTGAACGGGACCCTGCCGGCCACGGCGTGCTGGAACAGGGTGTCGCGCAGCGTGAAGAGCTTCGCGCGCATGCGGTGCGTCAGCAGCTCCTTGTACTCGCGGAAGTAGAGCCGCGTCAGGAGTGCGCCGGAGACGGTGGTGATCAGGACGTTCGCGATCGCGTGTTCGGTGCTCACGGTGTCACCTCGGAAGGGGTTTCGCCCGTCGGAGCCAGGCCACTTGAGGAACGAGACGGATCCACAGACCTCTCGTAAGCCGCGCGCAGACTGCCGATCTGTTCGATCTTGGCTAGGTACAGCGCCCGCCAATGGTAGGCGAACCCACCCGAAACGATTGTGACCGCCCAGCTCAGCATCAACGCGGTGCGGTCGGCCCCGGTGACATCTGACAGCAGCGCGAGAAGCAGATTCGCATCCGTCTGCCGTCCGGCAAGCTCGCGCACACTGAGAAATGCAGCGAGGGGCCACCCGAGCTTGCCGATGAGCCCCACAATTCCCAGGGCTACAGCCTTGCCAGCCTCGATCTTCTGATACTCGAGCGCGGTTGCCGAGCTGATCTCCGCCGGGGACTTGCGCCTCGCCATCTAGCAACATCATGGCGTTGGCAGATCCGTGGAGCAAACGCGGCAGAACTGCCGGCGGAGCGCGGCACGCCACGCAGTTGAGGTTGACGCCTTGCGGGCGACCCGACGCCGTCCGGCGAGCACGGCATCAGGCGACAGGCGGCTCCGGGTCCCCCACCCGAAGCCGCCCGTCTGTGACCTGCGGGAGAAGAACGAAGCCCGCCGGCCAGTGCTGTGGCTGAGGCTCAGCCGCTCGCGCGCGGCGTCGGCGCGGGCCACCAGTCGAGAGTCGGCAGCAGGTCCTCGATCTCGTGGCCCGGTCGCACGCGCAGGTCGGCCGAGCCGGCCTTGACCGGCGCGGCGTGCGAGACGAGGACGCCCACGCCCTCGCGCGGCCCGTAGACCTTCACCAGGCGCGCCACGATCACGCGCCCGTCGTCGGGCCAGCAGACGCCCGTGAGCGCGTCCAGGATCGCGCGCGTGAGCTTGTCGATGTCCGGCGGCGTGTCCGGGAAGGCCGGCGCGGAGTCGCGCAGCTTTCCCTTGGGCGTGTAGTGCGATTTGGGACGTCGCATTACGAACACGATCCCCACGGCCGCCGGCTTGTCCGGCGGCGTGTCCGAGGGCCTGGCGTTCCAGCCGGCGGCGCGCGCGGTGGCGGCGACGCGTCGGCGCCAGGCCTTCAGGTGCGGCGAGCGCTCGCGGACGACGCCCGGCGCGAGCGCGTCCTTGCTCCCCTGCGGGCGCGGGCGACCGTCGACGAAGAACACCGGTGCACCGGTCATGGCAGCGCCAGCCTGTCTTCGCGCGCGGGAGCGCTCAGCGCGTGCTCGATGAGCGAGCTCCAGTTCTCCAGGCGGTACAGCGCGAGCCAGCCACCGTCGCAGCGCAGGATGTGCGCCTCGGCGCGCCACCAGTCGACCTCGTTCAGCGCCCAGCCGCCGAGCGCGTAGGGCACCGCAAAAGAGCACTCCTGCGGCGCGCCGAGCACCGGCGCGAGCCTCATCTGCCGCCAACCGCAGTCGACGAAGAGGATCACGCCCAGGCTGATGTCGCACGCGACTCCACGCTCGAGCGTCACCATGCGCCCTGCACCACGGCGCGCCTGGCGCACATCAGCCCGAGCTGGAGCTGCCGGCGCGCCTCCGCGATCCAGGTCTTGTCGCAACCCGGCGGCACGAACTCGTAGGGGTAGGCCCCGTCCGCGAGCTCCATGGCGCGCAGCAGCGCCTCGAGCTGGGCCCCGAGCACGTCGATGTGCACGAGCGTCTCGGCCTCGGGCCCGCTCGGCGCGCGGTGGCCGGGGACGTAGGGCAGCTCCTCGACCTTTGGAGGCGGCTCCCCCGGCAATCCGATCAGCGCGGAGGGCCTGCGGCTGTAGGCGACGCGCTCGTCGAAGCGCCCTGCATCCGCGTCCGGCGGGTCTTCCGTGTCCGGCAGCACGTACGCCTCGACGCGCGGCTCGGGCTCGTGCACGCCGATCCGGTTCGGCACGCCGTCGATCAGGACCTCGCCCTCGGGCGCCACGAAGTTGGGGCCGGTCATAGCGCAGCCTCGCGCGGCAGAGGCGCAGCGCCGAACGGTCCGCGCTGCAGCCAGTCGTTGAACAGCAGGTAGCAGTGCAGCTCCACCATGTGCCCGCGCTCGACGCGCGAAAGCGTCGCGGCGCTCACGCCGATGGACTGCGCCGCCTCGCGCAGCCCGAGCTTCAGCGCCGTTCGGCGCGCCTTGAGCGCGCGCGCGAGGGCACGCAGCTCGACCGTCACTCTCGTGTCGTACTGCCGTCGCATCACAGCCTCCCTGGCCCGTGGCCGAAGACCCACACCAACCAGCCGCCGGCGTTGCGAATGCGCCGGCCGGCGCGGAGCTCGCGCGCGAGAGCGCGGAGCGCCTGAGCGAAGCGCGCGGGGTCGGCCGCAAGCTGGAACTGGGCCCGGCCCTGAATCACGACGCCGGCGGCTGCGCAGGCCTTGAGCATCGGGACGGGCTCGAGCTGCGCCGCGGCGGCGTCGAGGAGCTCGGCGCGCGGCGCGGCGGTCTCGACGGCTTGCGGGCGCTGGTCGCGCGAGGGATCGCGCTCCTCGAGGTGCGGGTCGAAGTCGAGCTCGAGCTGGGGGTCCGCTGCCTCGCGCCGCCAGTGCGCGAACAGTCGCCACCACGCAGCGGCGCTGTGGCGCGCGCGCGGCGTCCGTTCGAGCTCGGCCGAGCCGACCCGCGACCACCACTGCGCTTCGCGCCGGCGGTGGATCAGGTGGATCGTGTCGGGGTGTCGGGGCGGCGCGTGGTCCGACCAGGAGCCGAGGCCCTCGAGGAGCTCGCCGGGACTGCGCACGATCGCGCCGGCGCGCTCGAGCACGCCCAGGTGCGTGCGGAGTGTTCGCTCCGAGGGAGCCCGCTCCTGGTAGGTGTCCTCCCACCAAGCCTGGAGCTGAGGGATCCCGGCGCCGACGACCGCGCCTGGCACGTACCACTTGCGCTTGGGCGAGCCGGCCTGGAGCGGGCACGAGCGGCGGTGCAGCAGCAGCATCAGCATCACGCGCAGCCGGCGCACGTCGGCGCGCCGCGAGCAGGCCTGGACGACGGTCCAGGAGTGCCCGCAGCGGCGACGCAGATCCTCGGCGCGCGAGTGGTCGACGGCGGGATTCTGTCCACGCCAAGCGACATCAGGGCAAGGAGAGGAGCCCGAAGGCTCCTGGGCGAGCGCCAGCACCGTCAGATGCCCGTGCGCTCAGCCCGGCGGATCGTTGATTCCGCCACTCCCGAGCGGCGCGCAGCCGCCCGGACACTCAGCCCCGCGCGCTCACGCGCCCAACGCAGGCGCGCAGCCAGACCCTCCTCGGCCGAAGCGGCCTTCGCGAGCAGTTGCTCGCGGGTCATGGGGGCGAGAGAATGACCGCGCCTCGGTGAGAGGGCGGCTCGTTTGCTGCTGCTCATCGCTGTCCAAACTTTCTGAGGCCGGTCCCCGGTCGGAGTGCGCGTCAACGCACCTCGATGCGGGGATTTTTCGTGGCCTCGAACAGGTGTCGAGGGAATGCCGGCGAGCGTTCCACGGCACGAGTTCCCCGTAACGAAACGGGCCTGGTCAGCCGGACGTTGAACCCGGCTTACAGGGCGACTCATGCCGCTTCCGCCCTTCAGGGGCGGGGGCACACTCGACGGCGACCGATTTTTCAGACCTGGTAGCGACCTGCGTCGCCCCAGAGCAGTCAAGCAACAGTTTCCGACGCGACGAGTCAAGCGCTCGAACGCATTCACGGAACGCGCGCACCGGCGAGGGTTTGCGGCGCTCGGGATGTTGCATTTGTAATCCCGTGAGCGGGCGAATTCTCGGAATCGCGGCGGCGGACAACCTCGCAGGACTCCATCCCGTTCGCACCATGCCATGTCCCGCTCGCACCGAGGCAGTGACGCCCTCCCGTACCCCCTTCGCCTGGTCCCCGGTTACGTCGGGTCACCCCGGCAAGGTCCGGCCGAGCCACTTACGCTGGTTCCGCCGGAGTCCCCCTTGGAACGAGAGATCGAACTCTTTCTGCGGCACCTGCGCGGGCAGGGTCGCAGCCACACCACAGTCACCGCCTACCAGTCGGATCTCCGGCAGTTCCGGGCCCACTGCCAGACCATGGGCGTCGAGCACCTGCGCCAGATCAACTACGACCACGTCAGCGACTGGTTCGCGACCCTGCGCGACAACAACCGCACGCCGAACACCATCGTGCGCAAGAACGCCGCCCTGCGGACGTTCTTCGCCTGGGCGGCCAGCCGTGGGGTCGCGTTCGTGGCGGGCGCTGCGCCCGTGATCCGGCGCGACCGGCACCAGATCCCCTACGTCCCGACGCCGGCGGACATTGAGGCGATCCTGGACGCCTGCGATCAGCAGCGCTACCGGCTGATGGCGCTGCGCGACCGGGCGCTGATCCTGTTCCTCTGGTCCACCGGCTGCCGGCGCGCCGAGGCGCTGGCGCTGAACGTCCAGGACCTTCAGCTCGAGGCCGGCGCGGACGGCCAGGTGCGCGGGTCAGCACGTGTGCGCGGCAAGGGCCGCAAGCAGCGCATCGTGTTCCTCGGGGAGCGGGCGGCGGCGGCGCTGCAGGCCTACATCCCCTACCGGCTCCCCTACGCCGGTCAGGACAACGCCGACGCGCTGTTCCTGAGCCGGCAGGGCACGCGGATGGATCACAAGAACGCGAGCTCGATAGTGTCTCAGCACGCACGTCGGGCTGGGATCCAGCACCGCCTGACCTGCCACAGCCTCCGGCACGCGTTCGCGACCCAGATGCTGCGCGGCGGCGCGGACCTGCACACGCTCTCGAGGATGCTCGGGCATCAGTCGCTGAGCACGACGGACGTCTATCTGCACTACGACCCCGACCGGGCGCGCCAGATCCACGCCGCGCTCGACCCCTCGAGGGCGCCGCAGGGGCGATAGCCGTGCACCCTTGGTCGCGCACGTACTCGCTGGGATCGCCTTCCAGGCAGGTGACGCCCGAGTCCGCGCGGAGGAGACGCAGGCCCGAAGAGCCGAACGCGAAGATCTGGATGGTCAGGGCAGCTCTCGCGGTGCCCGTCGTAGAAATCGCAGCAGCCCGAGCCGCATTACATCCAGACAAATTTAATCGTAGCCTGGAAGCACTTGTCGACGCTCGGCAGTCCCGCTACCCTTTGAGGAACTGGCGGGAGGCAGAAGATGGACCTCGTTACGTACCAAGCGATTCGAGAGCAATGGGAGCGCGACCGCAAGTCGGCGTTGGACAAGGCCTCCCGACTGGGCGCTCAGATTCGAGATCTCGACAAGACGTGGAAACTGCTGAAAACCTCGGGAAAACGCGAGGCGGAGCCGCGCAATGACTCGCTGTTGACGCGCGTCGAGGCGGCCGTGGATCAGTTGCCGGACGCGTTCGACAGTCCCGAAGTGTGGGAGCGGATCCTCAGCGCCGACACGGAAATGGTCGACGATTCGGACTTCCGCGCAAACGTCTCTGGAGCGCTAAAGCGCTTGGTGAAGCTCGGCACCCTTCGAATTGAGCGACCTGGCCAGGGGCGACGCCCGGCCCGCTACGCCAAGGTCTCCGACGAGGCGGAAGCGATTCGCGAGGAGGAATCGATGTAGCCAAAAGGCAAACGGGGCAGCCAGCGCGAACTGGCGGCCCCGTGTTCGTTGGCCCGACTGGGAACGCTCCCCTATCCGGGGGTCGCACGCCAACCGGTACGCATCCGAACCACAGATGCGGATCATCGGATAAGTCCGGCGCGCGGTCAAGTTGGAGCGAGAAAGGCACCGCCGTTGGACATTGCATTCGCGGTGAAACCTCGACCAGGCTACGTCCTGGTGGGGTTCGCCAAGAGTTTCTGGCACGCGCGGGCGAAGCGGCGAATCGTCGCTCCGCCGGGAAAGACCTTCCCCATCTGGCGCAAGCGTAAGTAAGTCCATTTCGGACGCAACGGGCTGCCGCCAAGACAGTTGGGGCGGCAGCCCTTCATCATGCTTCAACGATCAAGCGTGATCGCGCGAGCGAGCGAGGCCCACTGGCTAGAGGTGGTGCCAACGCCCGGGCACGACCTCTTCCCACGAGTCGAGCGGTTCCGTTCAACGAGAACGGCCGCGCGATCGACGGCTCGCGTGTGACTGTCGGTCGCCCGCTCAGCTGTTTCCTCGACCTTGACGGTCGCTGGCTCTAGGCGGTGACATCGAGCGCATGAAAGAGCACGCCATCGATCGCCGCACACGCGTCCTCTCCATGTCCCTGCTAGTGGCGACGCTGCTCTCGGGCGGCGTGGTCGCTGCTCTGGCGTACGGAGGGAACGCGTTCGGCGCGGGAGCGGCGCTGGGCGTTTTGACGGTGTGCGCGCTGTCGCTGCATCGCACGGTCGTGCGGCAGCTTCAGCGCGCGAGCATGGAGCGACGCGCGCGGCTGGTCCAGCAGGCGCCTCCCCGCCCCTCCACAGGCGGGTGGGGACGAGTGGGGCGCGCCGTCTGACGGTTGCACCGCCAAGCGACACAGGTCAGGCTTGGCGCATGAGCACTGCCAACCAACCCGACGCCGCCACTGCTGCCGACGCCACGAAGGCCGCCGCGCCTTCCGCGAAGCCCCCCTCCAACGAGAAGCCCCCCGCGCAGCCTTGGTCGCCGAAGAAGGGCGCCGACTGTCACGTGATGCTGCTGCTCGGCGGGCCGCGACTCGCGAAGCGGCCCGCGAAGGTGCTCGCGGTGCGCACGGGCGGTGAGATCGACGCCGAAGTGATCATGCCGACCGGCGAGATCGTGAAGCGCGAGGGGCTCATGCCCGCGGCGAGCTCGCGCCTGGGCGACGGCTACCTCGAGTGAAGTGAGCTCGGGCTCGTTCAAGATCACGGCCTACGCGGACACCGAGAGGCTGTCCAAGGCGCTCCGACTGCTCGCGCGCGAGCAGATTCCGTTCGCGACGGCGAAGGCGCTCACGCGCATCGCTCAAGGCGGCCGCGACGAAGCCAGGGCGTCCCTCAAGACCTCGTTCAAGCTCCGATCGAATCGCGCAGAGAAGGGCTTCGACTTCAAGCGCGCGGAGAAGCGTGACTGGCCCGAGCCCGTCGCTGAGGTGGGCCACAAGGACTACTACCTGATCCCCCACATCGATGGAGGCATCAAACGATCGCGCGATCCGGGCGAGAACGTCGCGATCCCTACGCGCTACGTCGACAGGCGTCGCGGCAGCAGCGGCGCTATTCCGCGCGAGCTGCGGCCAACGGCACTGCTGAAGACGATGAAGCGGCGCGGCCGCGCGAGGTACGGGGTCTTCAAGATCCCCAACGACCGAATCGGCAGGAAGCTCGAAGCTGAAGAGAGCTTCACCGGCAAGGTCGAGTCGATCTCGCTCTACCTGCTGCGCAGGCAGGTCAACATCAAGCCACGCTGGCCCTTCGGTCGTCTGATGACCGAGCACCACGCGAAGAACTACGAGAGGGTCTTCCGCGAGGAGCTGTTCAAGGCGATCGACACCGCCAAGTGATGAAGCTCAGAGCCAGGGGATGCTCAGCGCCCTACCACTCCGATGCAGGCTTAGAGGGATCCCGGCGGGCCCACTCGGGTATCCACTCCATCAGCGACTTGCCATCCTCGTCGACGAAGCGAACCCGCACGTCAGTGTCATCTGTTTGGCCAACGATCTCGCGCCAAGCCTCGGCAGTCGCATCCAGGAGTTCCTGCTTCTTGTCCGCGCTGAGTGCACTGAAGCCGGGCTCGCGAACCTGCACGATCAGCAACTGGTGCGCGATCTTGATCCACTTGTCGTGCACCAAGTACTCCTGCACGGACTCCATCGCCTTCGAGATGCGTTCGCGGCGACGGCGCTCAAGCTCGCGAGAGGCCTCGCTCTTCGCTCTCCAGGCATCTTCCTCCGCCTGCTCCTCAGAGACCTCCACAGCGATCCCGGAGATCCACAAGGCGAATGCAGCGCAGGGGAGCAGCAGCGCCAAGCAGCCACAGGCAAACGCCAACCGAGGAGCGCGAGGTCGAGCAGATCTCTCCATCGGGCGGATGCTAGCGCCCAGAGCGCGCACAACGCGTTGCGCCTGCGGCGTGAGGCCCGAAGGGCCTCCGGCTTTGGTCGCGGTCCTGCGGCCTCCTGCGAGGCCGCGCTGGGCCCCCCACCCCCCCTTCGGGTCCTTCCGGGAGGGCGACTTCGGCGGGTGACGGCGACCGCCGACATTTCCCAGGCTCAGGCTCGGAAACCGGGTTTCCACTTCGCCACAGGCTGAGCGCGTAGGAGCGAGCAATTGGCCCGGCGAAAGAACACCGACCTGATGTCGCTGCGCGAGTACGCGGCGAGCCGCAAAGCGCGCAAGCTCAGCGGCGGATCGCACACGGCGGTGCGCAAGGCGATCGAGTCCGGCCGGCTCGTCGAGTCGGTGCGCATGGGCTCCAAGGGTCAGCCGCTGATCGACGCTGCGATCGCCGATCGCGAGTGGGACGCGCGCACCGATCCGACGCAGCAGCGCGACCCCGCGGCGCCGAAGGCGAAGCCCGACAAGCCCAAGCAGGCGGGACTGTTCGGCGAAGAGCCTCCGCGTCCAAGCGACGGGCCGAGCGGTGATGAAACAGTGTCCCGCGCGCGGCGTGCACAAGCCGCCAAGCTGGAGTTCCAGGCCAAGCTCACAGAGCTCGAGTACCGGCGGCAGGCCAAGCAACTCGTGCCGATCGAGGTCGTCGATCGCGAGATCACGCGCATCGTGCGCGAGTGCGTCACCGAGCTGCGCGAGATCCCGGACCGCACGTGCGCGCACCTTGCCGCCACGAACGACGCGCACCGCGCGAAGATGCTGCTCGCGAGCGCGATCGACCTGGCGCTCGAGCGGCTGACGAAAGCGCAGCTCAAGCTGGAAGACCCCGAGTCGTGAGTGCGCCCGCACCCAAGCCGCTCGATCTCGACGGACTCGGCGACGGCGTAGCGGTCGTCCGCGGCGCATTCGCGCGCGCGATGCGCCCGCCGCCGGCGGAGTTCATCTGGCAGTGGGCCGACAACAACCGGGTGCTGAGCTCGAAGTCGAGCGCGGAGGCCGGCCCGTACCGCACGTCGCGCACGCCGTACCTCCGCGAGATCATGGAGGCGCTGAGCCCGAGCTCGCCGGTCGACACAGTCGTCGCGGTGAAGTCGAGCCAGATCGGAATGAGCGAGGTGGCGCTGAACCTGTTCGGGTTCTACGCCGACCGCGCGCCCTGTCCGATCGCCTACATCCTCCCCGACGAGAAGAGCACCGAGGACTTCAAGAAGTCGCGCATCGACCCGATGGTCGAGCTGTGCCCGGCGCTCGCCGGCAAGATCCGAGACCCGCGCAAGACGCGCAACGCCGGCAACACGCTCGAGCTGATCGAGTTCCCCGGGGGAGCGATGCGTCTGCGCGGCGCGAACTCGCCGGCCGGCCTGCGCCAATGGACTGCGAAGGTGCTGGTCGGCGACGAGGTCGACGCGTGGCCTCAGAGCTCGGGCATCGAGGGCAATCCGCGCATGCTCGCCGAGCGCGCGACCCTCAGCTACCAGGGCCGTCGCAAGCTGTTCTTCCTGTCGACGCCCACGATCGAGGGCGCATCGCGCATCTGCGACGAGTGGGCTGACACCGACCAGAGCTTCTACCACGTGCCCTGCCCGCGCTGCGGCGACCTGTCGCCGATGGCCTGGTCGAGCGCGACGCGCTTCGTCGTCGGCGCGCGCAAGTTCGTCCGCTGGAACGACGCGGCCGAGCTCGACAGCGAGTGGGACGTGCACATCGAGTGCACGGCGTGCGGCGGGCGCATCGAGGACTTCGAGCGCGAAGACATGATCGCGCGCGGCGTCTGGGTCGCCACCAAGCCTGAGCGCTCGCAGCGCTCGCGCGGGTTCCACATCTCGCGCCTCTACGCGCCGGCCGGCATGGGCAACCTCACCGACCTGGTGCGCAACTGGAAGAAGGCGCGCCGCGAAGGCGAGGCCTCGCTGCGAGTGTTCGCCAACCGCGACCTCGGCGAGCCCTGGTACATGAAGGGCGAGCGGCCGGAGTGGAAACGGCTCTACGATCTGCGCGAGACCTACCGCATCGGAACGGTCCCGCGCGGCGGCCTGGTGCTCGTCGCAGCGGCCGACGTGCAGCGCGATCGCATCGAGGTGGCGATCGATGCGTACGGCGAGGAGCTCGAGTACTGGGCCGTCGACTACCGCGTGCTGCTGGGCGAGCCGAGCGCCCCCGAGGTCTGGACGCAGCTCGAGCGCGTGCTGCAGGAGACCTTTCAGCACGAGGACGGTGCGCACATGCACATCCGCGCGCTCGGGATCGACACCGGCGACAGCACCCAGGACGTTTACGCGTGGGTCCGCCGGCAGAGTCGGCAGCGGGTGTACGCGCTGAAGGGAGACAGCGACCGGACGAACGTGCTGGTCGCGCACCCGCAGAAGGTGGAGGTCAACCACAACGGGCGCCGGCTCAAGCGCGGCCTGATGCTGTTCCACGTCGGCGGCGGCGTCGCCAAGTCGGAGATCTACGGCAAGCTCCGGCTCGAGAAGCCCCTGGACGGCCAGCCCTTCCCGCCCGGCTACCGGCACTACCCGCAGTTCGGTGAGGAGCACTTCCGCCAGCTCACGGCCGAGTCGCTGCGGCGGAAGCCCAGCTCGAACGGCCGGCTCGTCTACGAGTGGGCCAAGGAGCACGAGCGCAACGAAGTGCTCGACTGCGCCGTCTACTCCCGCGCCGTCGCGCACATCATCGGCCTGGATCGGATGACGCCTGATCATTGGCGCGCCCTCCGCGCCGAGCTAGGCTCGGCTCCAGTCACCGCCAAGCGACCGCCCACCGAGGAGCGCCACGCGCCGGCTCAGACGCAGCAGCCCGCTGCGCAGCCGCGCCCGCAAGCTCCCCGCGGCTGGTTCGGCGGCGGAGGCGGAGGACCCAGCGGATGGCTTGGACGGTAGAGGACCTGCAGGCGTTGAAGGACGCCTACGCAACTGGCGCGCTCAGCGTGCGCTGGGGCGACAAGTCCGTGACCTACGACAGCCGTGAGTCCATGCGAGCGCGCATCGATGACCTCGAGCGCGAGCTCGGCATGCGCAACAAGGGGCTCCGAGTCCGCCAGATCGTCGTCGACCCGGGCCACTGATGGACCTCGCACGCAAGCTCGACTCGTTCATCGGCGCGGTCAGCCCGAGCTGGGCGCGCGCGCGCGCCACCGAGCGCTGGCGCACCAGTGTGATCGAGCATGGCCTGGGCCTGCTCGGGGGCTCCGGCGATGTCGCGCAGCGCCGCTACGCCGGCGCGTCGATGGGCGATCGCAACTCGACCTGGATGGCGAGCGGCTCCAGCGCGAACACCGAGATCGCCGGCTCGATCCAGATCCTGCGCAACCGCTCGCGGCAGCTCGTGCGCGACGAAGGCTGGCCGTCCGTCGCGGTGCGCCGCATCGTCTCGAACGCGATCGGCGACGGCATGCGCGCCACGATCGAGCACCCAGACCCGGCGGTGAAGAAACGGGCGCAGGAGCTGTGGGACGCGTGGGCCGACCGCGCCGACGTCGACGCCGACAACCGGCTCAACCTCTACGGCTTGCAGGCGCTCGCGCTGCGCAGCGTGGTCGAGGGCGGTGACTGTCTGGTGCGCGCTCGCATGCGGCGCCCCGAGGATGGACTCGACATCCCGCTGCAGCTTCAACTCCTCGAGGGCGACTACCTCGACACGACTCGCGACACGTTCGGCGTCGGCGGCCGCGTGGTGAAGCAAGGGATCGAGTTCGACGCAATCGGGCGCAGAGCCGCCTACTGGCTCTTCCGCGATCACCCCGGCGAGTACGGCTGGCGCGCGACGTACGAGAGCGTGTCTGTGCCGGCCTCGATGATTGCCCACGCCTACCGCATCGAGCGTCCGGGCCAGGTGTCCGGCGTGCCGTGGGGCGCGCCGACCTTCCTGGCGCAGCGCATGCTGGGCAACTGGAGGGACGCGACGCTCTACCGGCTGCAGGCCGCGGCGTGCCTGGTCGCGATCGTGACCGGCGGCGACCCGCTCGATAATCCACAACCGATCACAGCGGGCAACGCGACCGGCCACAAGCCCGAGGTCCTCAATCCCGGCGCGATCCTCTACCCCGACGGTGCGCAGAGCGTCACGTTCAGCTCGCCCCCGGGAGTTCAGGGCACGGAGTCGTTTTCGCACCAGGTGCTGCTCGAGGTCGCCGCGGCGTACGGCGTGCCCTACGAGGTGATGACCGGCGACCTGAGCCGCGTGAACTACAGCTCGATCCGAGCCGGCTTGCTGGAGTTCCGCCGCGAGATCCGCATCTGGCGGCGCGACGTGCTGCAGACCACCGTGCTCGATCGAGTGTTCCGCTGGTTCCTCACGGCGGCTCAGCTCGCCGGCAAGCTGCCGCAGGCCGACGCGTTCCGGGTGTCTTGGACTCCGAGCCGCGCCGAGTTCATCGACGCCGAGAAGGAGATCCGCGGCATCGTCGCGGAGGTCCGCGCGGGCCTGAGCACCTGGAGCGAGAAGGTCCGCGAGAACGGCTGGAACCCCGGAGACTTGGTCGAGGAGTTCATCGAGGACATGGAGGCGCAGGACGAGGCCGGTGTGAGCTTCGACTGCGACCCGCGCCGCCCGCTCCAGCAGGCCGGCTCCGCGCCCGCGCCGGCGCCTTCGAAGACTGGCAAGGCCGACGGCGAAGAGGCCGACGACGCAGCCGAGGACGACGATGAGGAGTAACCGCGTCTGTCGCTTGGCGTGGACTACCCCCTTGATTCGCCGCGCAGGTGCGGCAAGCTCGAACCCGTGCCGCAAGTAACCCGCCGCCCCGCCCCGCCTCACCACCAGCGCGATCAGCTCGACGAGCTGATGGTGCGCGCGGACATCGTCCCGCAGACGTGGAACGAGGAGCGCAACAGCGTGCGCGTGCGGTGGACCGCCGGCGCCGACGTGCTGCGCTACGACTGGGAGGCTGGCCGGCGGTACTGGGAGCGGCTCGACTTCGGCCCCGACGCGATCGACGTCAGCCACCTGAACAGCGGCCGCTGCGTCGTGCTCGACAACCACAACCGGTGGAGCGTGCGCGATGCGATCGGGCGTGTGGCCGAGGGCAGCGTCGCGATCGACGCGCAGGCGCGCACGGCAGAGGCCGACGTGCTGTTCACGCGAGCGTCGGACGCGCAGCCCGTGATCGAGCGCGTGAAGGACGGCACGGTCACCGGCATCTCGTTCGGCTACGAGCGCCTGCGCATCGAGAAGACCGAGGAGATGCGCGAGGGCTACCCGATCTACTACGTGCGCAGGTGGCGCGTGAAGGAGATCAGCTCGACGCCGATGCCGGCAGACGAAGCCGCTTCGACGCGCAGCCAAGACCACGGGCAGGAAGGCCTGCCCGAGAACCACAACGACGGCGGCGAGGAGCCGCAACGGACACAGAACATGCCGCCCGAAATCGCCGACACGACCAAGGACGAACAGGCCCGCGCCGCCGAACTCAAGGCCGCTGAGAAGCGCGCCCAGGAGCAGGAGCGCGCTCGGCAGTCGGCCGTGCGCAAGCTCTGCAAGCGCCACGGCATGGCCAACGACTTCACCGAGCGCCTGATCGAAGGCGGGGTGTCCGAGGAGGACGCCAGCCGCCAGATCCTCGAGGAAATCGTCAAGCGCGACGAGGCCACCGACACGCGCAGCGCGCACAGCGCTGGCTTCGCGAGCGTCGGGCAGACCGATGACGAGAAGTTCGGTCGGTGCGTGGCCGACGGCCTGCTGATGCGTGGCGGTCGCTACCGCGACACGACGCCGGTCGAAGTCTCGGCGCAGAGCACGCGTGAGTCGGCCTGGCTGCGCTCGACGCGCCCGCTCGATGGCGCGAACGAATTTGCCGGCCTGCGCCTCGCGCAGATCGCCGCCATGTGCGTGCGCCGCCGCGGAGTCAACACCGACGGCATGAGCGAAATGCGCCTGTGGGACGCGCTCGTCAACCAGCGCTCGATCGCCCCCGCGCACAGCTCGGCGGACTTCACGTCGATCTTGTCCGCCGTGTCGGGCAAGGCGCTGCGCATGGGGTACGTCGAGAGCCCGCGCACGTTCCTGCCGCTCGCGCGTCGCGTGACGGTGAATGACTTCAAGCCGCGCCAGGTGCACACCCTCTCGACCGCGCCGGACCTCGAGAAGATCGGCGCGAACGGCGAGATCAAGTACGGCACGCTCGGCGAGAGCGCGCAGACCTACCGGATCTCGACCTACGCGAAGGCCCTGGGCCTGACGCGTGAGGCCTTCATCAACGACGACACGGGCGCCTTCGAACGCCTGGCGCAGATGTTCGGGGCCTCGGCCGCGCGCCTGGAGAGCGACATCGTCTGGGGTCTGCGCACCGCCGAGCAGGTGATCGACGCCACCGGCCAGATCCTCTACCACGGGACCCACAACAACACCGGCACCGGCGCCTTGAGCGTCGCCAACCTCAGCGCCGGCTACGCGAAGATGGCGACTCAGCGCGCACCGACGCTGCCGGACGGCACGCTCGGCGCGATCCTGAACATCATGCCGCGCTTCCTGGTCGTGCCGGCGGCGCTGTACGCGACCGCGGTGCAGTTCACGGCGTCGCTGACTCCGAACACGCAGGCTGCGATCAACCCGTTCGCGCAAGGCGGCCAGATGCCGCTGATCCCGATCGCGGAGCCGCGCCTCGACGCGCACAGCACGGCGGAGTGGTATCTCGACGCCGAGCCCGGCGCGTACGACACGCAGGAGATCGCGTACCTGGCGGGCCAGGAAGGCGTGTACCTCGAGCAGCGCATCGGCTTCGAGCGCGACGGCTTCGAGTGGCGCGCGCGTCACGACTTCGGCGCGAGCTGGATCGACTTCCGCGGCACGTACCGCTCGACCGGCGCCTGATCTGAGCACACGTTTTCGAAGCGGAGCTACCGGCGGCCTCGCGTAGGTCGCCGGCAGCTCACCCAGCAGCACACACCACTCAGAGCGAGAACGACAAATGGTCCAGCGATACACCGCCTCCGGGGAGACGATCGATCACACGATCGCCGGCTCGAATGGCGTCAAGGGCGACTTCCGTGTCAGCGGCGTGCGCGTCTGCTGCCTGCTCGACAGCGGCGCGATCGGCGACATCGTGCCGGCGGCGATCACCGGACGCTTCCGCGTGATCACCGACACCGGCGCCGCGTGGGCCGCGGGCGCGCGGGTCTATCTCAGCGCCACCGCGAACACCTTCACGACCACCGCGGCCGGTGGCACGTTCGCTGGCTACGCGGCCGCGGCGAAGCTGTCCGGCGCGGCGACCGCGGAGATCGTCCTCGCCGGTCCCGGCGTCGACACCTGATCCTGATGCGCTGGGACAAGCTGGTGCAGGGCGCGCAGCGCGTGCTCAGCCGAACGCTCGCCGCCAGCGCGACGATCACCTACCAGTCCTCGACAGGGCTCGGCACGGTCGACCTGACCGGCCGGGCCCTGTTCCGTGCTCGACAGCCCCGCAACGTGCAGCTCGACACGGGCGAGGTCGTGATGCAGGGCGACTACCCCTGGCTCGGCGTGATCGAGCGCTACCTGCCGGGCGGCAAGTGCCACCGGGGGGACATCGTCACGGTGATCATCGACAGCGTCACCACCGAGTACCGCGTCGCGCAGCGCAACGAAGACGGCGAGGGCTCGCTCGACATCGAGCTCGAGCGCCCGCTCCAGGCTGAGTGATGCACGAGCGAGACGTCATCAGAGAGCGCGTCGTCGCTCGCCTGAAGGGCGCCACCAACGCCGGCGCCGAGGTCTACAACTCGCGGCCCTGGAAGGTCTGGCCCGAGCACGTGCCGCTGATCGTGGTTTACACGCCGCGCGACACGCTCGAGCTGCACCGTCAGGCGCCGCGGATGTTCAAGGGCACGTGCGAAGTGCAGATCGACGTCTTCGCCGCAGCGCGACCTGGGGCGACTCCGCCTGAGATGGTCCCGGCCCACGTGGTGCTCGGCGAAGTGCTCGAGCAGGTCGTCGTGCTCATCGAGACGGACCCTCTGCTGCGTGATCCGACCACGCGCGAGCCGGCGGCCGCGCAGTCGCTGAACAGCGGACTGATCACGGCGATCGAGACAGACTTCGACGCCGGCGAGGGCGTCGTCGTCGCGAGCGGCCGAGTGTCCGTGCGCTACGAGTACCTGCGCGAGGCCGCGACCGCGCCGATCCCGCCCGCGCTCGAGCTCGACACCGTGAACACCGAGTACGAGAACCCGGCCGGCAACAACACGACGCCCGAGGCCGTGGATTCCATCGACCTCGTCTAGTAGGTTCGAGTCACCGCCAAGCGCCATCCGTGCCCTACATTCGCCCCGTACCCGGCCGACTCGTGCGTGACCCCGACACCATGCTCGCGGTCCCGGAGGACGGCATGGCTGTGCAGCCGACGGTGTTCTGGCGACGCCGTCTCGCGGAGGGCGACGTCGTCCAAGCGGAACCGCCCGCGCCCGAACCAACGCCCAGGAGTGAGCCGTGACCGTCACGTTCCAGAACATCCCGGACACCATCCGCACGCAGGCCAACCTCGTCGAGTTCGACCCGACGCAGGCCTCGAGCGGACTGGCGCTCAAGCCTCTCAAGGCGCTCCTCATCGGCGGTCGACGTACCGCCGGCACGGGCGCGCAGCTCACGCCGACCCGAGTCACGAGCGCGAACGACGTCGCCGCGCTGACGGGAGTCGGATCGACTCTGCACGGCATGGCGCAGCGCTACTTCGAGTCGGGTGGCGCGCAGATCGAGACGTGGATCTGCTCGATCAACGACGACGGCGGCGGCGCCGCGTGCCAGAAGACGATCACCCTGAGCGGCGCGCAGACGGCCGCCGGCTCGCTGTACGTCTACATCGCGGGTCGTCGGCTGCGCGTCGCGGTCGGAGCGGACACGGGAACGGACACTCTCACGGTGCTGGCGACGCGCTTGCGCGACGCGATCAACGCGCTGACCGAACTCCCGGTGACCGCTGCTGCGGCGCTTGGCGTGGTCACGCTGACTGCGAAGAACGCCGGCGAGACGGGCAGCGACATCGACATCCGCTTGAACTACGGCGAGGGCGAGGTCACGGCGCCGGGCCTCACGGTCGCGATCGCGCAGACGGTCGCAGGCGCAGGCAACCCCGACATCAGCGGAGTCTGGTCGGCGATTGGCGAGGTGCAGTACGACGTGATCGTCTGCGCGTACGCGGACGCTGCGAACTACACCGAGCTCGACACCGAGCTCGAGCGCCGCTGGGGCCCGACGATCCAGATCGACGGCGTCGCGATCATCGGCAAGGCCGGCGCGTTCGGCGCGTTGACCGCGTTCGGCGAGGCTCGCAACAGCAAGCACGTGTCGCTGGTCGCGGTGCGCTCGCCGCTGAACCCGCCGTGGGAGTGGGCCGGCTCGGCTGCGGGCGTGGTCGCGCTCGCGGCTCAGGGCGATCCCGCCGCCAACCTGCAGCAGCGCGAGATGACGGGCCTGCTCGCTCCCGCAGTTGCGGACCGCTGGACGTTCGAGGAGCGCAACCAGCTCCTGTTCGCCGGCTGCTCGACGTGGGTCGTCAACGCCAACGGGCGCGTCAGCACCGACCAGATGATCACCGTGTACCAGCGCAACGACCTGGGCGCGGAGGATCCGGCGTTCCTCATGCTGGCGCACCGGCTGGCGCTGAGCTACCTGCGCTTCGCTTGGCGCGCGCGCCTCGCCACCAAGTACCCCAGCGCCAAGCTCACGGGCGACACGGGCGCGACGGTCGGAAGCGGCCAGCAGCTCGTCAGCCCGGACACGCTGAAGGCCGAGGCCGTCGCGTGGGCGGAGTCGCTCGCGCAGGCCGGGATCATCCAAGACGTCGCGGGGTTCCGCAGCGCGCTCATCGCAGAGATCAACGCGCAGAACGGCAACCGCGTCGACATCGTGCTGTCGCCCAAGCTGATGGGCTACCTGGTCGTGACCGCGACCCGCATCGCCGCGCGCATCTCCTGATCGACGGCCCCACCGCACGCACACTGACGGAGCAGACTCATGCAGGTCATCGGAGGAATCCTCGAGGTGACGGTCGACGGCGAGTCGATCGACATCTCGGTCGACGCGGTCGAGATCAACTTCGGGCTTCCGCTGCTCGAGCCGATCATGGGCGGCCACGGTCGCGTGGTCGGCGCGAAGAGCACGCCGCAGGCCCCGATGATCTCGGGCCAGATGCACGTCACCGACTTCGAGCGGTTCGTCGCGTTCGCCGGCAAGCGCAACGCCACCGTCAGCGGTCGCACAGGCGCCGGGACGTTCGTCGTGACCGACGCCTTCTTCAGCTCGGAAGGCAACGTGTCGAGCGACGAGATGAAGACCCCCTTCAAGTTCGTCGGTTCGTCGGCGCGCTTCATCTGATCCCATGCGCTTCGCGTCCGAGGAACCCGCCACGCCCGAAGGCGACCAGCCCGAGCCGGCGCAAGACACGGGCATCGAGAAGCTCTCCGACGGCCGCGTCGTCGTGACTTTGCGCTGGCCGATCACCGTCCGCAGCAAGGCGAACAAGGAAGAGCTGGTGCACTCGCTGACGCTGCGTCGTCCCGTGGGCAAGGACATGAAGAAGGCCCCCAAGGACAAGGACCAGGCGTACCAGATGCTCGAGTTCGCTGCGCAGCTGGTCGAGGCCGAGAGCCCCGTCGTAGGCCTAGCGCTGCTCGATCGCTGCGACCTCGAGGACATCGCCCGCCTCTCGGAGGTGGTCGCGGGTTTTTTGCCCGGTGGCCTGCTGACTGGGCAGGCAAGTTAGGCGCGTTCGCCGAGCTGTGGCATTGGCCGCCGAGCGAGCTCATGGCGCTCGACGCGGAGGACATCGAGCACTGGTGGAAAATCGCTGAGCAGGTGATCGAGGCGCGCAAGTCGAGGAGGACTCATGGCCGGTAAGACGTTCCCGCTCGCGGTTGTCATCAGCGCTGTGGACCGAATCACCGGTCCGCTGTTCAACCTGAACTCGCGAATCGGACAGCTGGGCGCGAGCCTCAACAGTCTCGGAAAGAACCTCACCACCAAGGTCAGCGCTCCGCTCGCCGCGCTGGGCGGCTTCGCGATCAAGACCGGCATCGACATCGACCGCAGCTTCAACCGCATCCGCAGCGTGACCGGAGCGAACGCGCAGCAGATGCAGGAGCTGCAGGCCGCGGTTCGAGCGCTGCCGCCGGATCTCGGACTCACGCGCGGCATCCAGGCTCTGGAGGGCCTGGCGGAGCAAGGGTTCAAAGCCAACGACTCGCTCGCAGCGCTGCTCCCCACAGCGCGCCTATCGAAGGCGGCGAACATCGACGGCGCTGCCGCAGCAGGCATTGTGGCCGACTCCCTCGCGGCCGTGGGTGGAGCTGCGAGCGACGCCGAGCGACTGCTCGACCTGATGATGAGCGCGACGGGCGGAAGTTCGCTGATGATGCGGGAGTTCGCTCAGGTCCTGCAGCAGGCCGGTCCCGGGATGAAGGCGGCCGGGCTCTCGCTGGAGGACATGGTCGCCGCAGCGAAGGGCATCGCGGCAGCCAACTTCGAGGGCTCTCTCGGAGTGACTGTGCTGCGCCAGGCAGTGTCGAAGCTCATCAAGCCGTCCTCGGAGGCGCGGATGGCTCTGAGCCGACTCGGCGTGGATCGCGAGGCGCTGTTCGACGCAGAGAACCGACTGCGCTCGCTCGACGTCGTCCTGGGCCGGCTGCGAACCGCTGGCGCGACGACGAGCGACATGCTTGCGATCTTCGGACAGGAGGCCGGGGTTGCGGTTGCTGCGATCGACCCCAACGCTATCGCTGCCGCTCGCGCTGAACTCGATCAGGCAGCAGGCTCGCTCCAGCGAGGAGTGATCGAGGCGTCGAAGGGCGCGGCCGCGGCGTGGGAGCGGTTCACGGTCTCGGTCACAGTTCTCATGGACAAGATCTCTCAGTCGGGTCTGCTGGAGGTCTTCGAGAAAGTCGCGAACCTACTCACCGAGATCGCGGCGAAGTTCGCCGCGCTCAGCCCTGCAACTCAGAAGTGGGTCGTTGGACTTGGCGCACTTGCCGCCGCGGTCGGTCCGATCTTGCTGGTGCTCGGATCGTTCATCGGATCCGTCGGCTCGCTCGTTGCCGGCGTGAGCGCCGCCTGGCCAGTGATCGTCGGCGCCTTCGTCGCAATCAAGGCAGCAGTCCTCGGCTTCAGCGCCGTGCTGGCCGCAACGCCGATCGGATGGCTCATCGCCGGCGTCGCCGCGCTCGCGGGCGCGCTCTACCTGCTGTGGGACAACTGGGAGTGGGTCACCGACAAGATGTCCGCTGCGTGGGAGCGGATGATGCTGCCGGTGCGCCTGGGCCTGGAGTACCTGATGGCGGTGCTGCCGTCCCTGCGAGATCTCGTGCCCGACTGGATGCTCGACGTCGTGGGCGTGTCGAAACCAGGTGCGTCATCCGACGGCGCCGCAGCGTCCGCTGCAGCCGTTGGTGCAGCCGCGCAGGTGAGCGGCGGCGTGGTCACCGAGCGCGCCGAGGCCTCTGTGAACGTGCGCTTCCAGAACCTCCCCGCCGGCGCGAGCGTGTCGACCGAGCGCAACGACGGCGTCGACCTCTCCCTCCAGCAGGGCTTCGCCCTGGGAACCTGAGATGGCCTGGCCCGACGACCTCTACGAAGCCTCCTATCGCGGCGTCGCGTTCGAGGTCGAGCTCGCGGACTCGGAGTTCTCGCAGCGCCACCAGGTGCACGAGTTCCCCGGCCGCGACTTCGCGGTCGTCGAGGAGTTCGGCGAGGCGCCCACGCGCATCCGCCTGCAGGCCTTCGTCGCCGGACCCGACGCTCAGACGCGCAAGCTCGCGCTGATCCGCCAGTGCACGCGGCGCTCGGGTGGCGGCACGCTGGTGCACCCCCACTACGGCTCGCTCCCCGTGTTCTGCACGCGCTGCGTCGTGAGCGAGTCGACGCGCGAAGGCGACCTGGTTCGCTTCGACCTGGAGTTCCTCCGCGTCGAAGGCACAGCCCCGGTCGTCGATCGCCGGCCCCCGATTGCCGGTGCGCAGGAGCAGACGGCCGTCGTGCAAGAGGCTGCAGCCGCGGAGACGACCGCGAGCCTGCAGGTCACGGGCGTGCCCGAGTTCGCGCGCACGAGCGTGGCGGACCAGCTCCGAGCGCTCGGTCTGCGCCTGCGCCAGCTCGACGTCTTCCGCGGTCCGGCCGAGGAGGCCGCGATCCTGGGCGAGGAGATCGCGCGCCTGGTCGACGAGGCCTCGTCGCTGGTGACCTCGCCGGCGTCGGCGGCGAACTCGATCCTCCAGACTCTGCAACGCGTCAGCGCCGCGGCAGCGAACGCGCAGGCCTCGCTCGCTGCGTACGAGGCCCTGGCCGACTTCGACGCGCGCCTGCTCGGCGGCTCGACGGCGCTCGAGCAACTGCGCGACGCGAACGTGTCTCAGATCGCCTCCCAGATCCGTCAGACCGCTGTGGCTGGCGCGGTCGCCGCGGCTGCCGCGATCAACTGGGCCTCGCTCGACGACGCGCTCGCCGCGCGCGATCGCCTCGCGGCGCTGCTCGACGCCGAGCTCGACCGAGCCGCGCCGGCGCAGTACGAGCAGCTCGCGCTGCTTCGCGCCGCGCTGGTCGCAGCCGTGCCGCCGCCTGAGCGCTCGCTGCCGCGCATCCAGCGCCTGACGATGCCGGCGCCGATCGGTGCGCTCGAGCTCGCCTACCAGCTCTACGACGACGCCGAGCGCGCGCTCGAGCTGATCGAACGCAACCGCTTCCAGCACGCCGGCCGCATCCCCGCGCTGTCGACCGTCGAGGCGCTGTCGCTGTGAGCGCGCGCACGATCCAGGCGCGCTCGCCGCTCGACCCGCACGTCGCCGACACCGACGACGTGGTCGTGCGCGCGAACGGCGCAAGCATCTCCGGCTGGAAGACCGTCAGCGTGGAGCGCCGGCTCGACGCGGTCAGCGGAACGTTCCGGCTGTCCATCCAGCACGTCGAGCCCTGGCCCATCAACCCCGGCGACGCGGTCGAGATCTACTTCGGCGCCGAGCTGCTGTTGACCGGCTACGTCGACTCGATCGAGGCGGCGATGGACAGCGAGTCGAGCGACCTCGTGGTCAGCGGCCGCGACAGGACGCAGGACCTGGTCGACTGCGCGGCGCCCGAGTCCCCGACCGAGCTGCGCAACGTGACGCTCGAGCAGATCGCCGAGCACGTCGCGAGGCCCTACGAAGTCGAGGTGATCACGCGACTGAACGAAGACCTTCCGTTCGACGTCTGGCGCGCCAACGTCGGCGAGAGCAGCTGGTCCGCGATCGAGCGCGGCTGCCGCAAGCGCGGCGCGCTGGCATTCGCGGACGAGCGCGGCCGGCTCGTGCTCGCGTTCCCGGGCAAGGCGCGCACCGAGCGCGACATCGGCCCCGGCGACTGGCTGTCGGCTTCGCTGGTGTGGACTCAGGCGGACCGCTACCAAGTCTACGTGGTAACCGGCCAGCGCCCGGGCACGGACGACTCGTGGGGCGCCGTGGTGGCCGAGGCCCGCGGAGTGGCGCGCGACGCCGGCGTGCAGCGTCCGCGCACGTTCGTGAAGCTCGCCGAGGGCCCGGTCAACCAGGCCGAGGCCGATCAGTACGCGGCCTGGATGGCGACCGTGCGCGCCGCGCGCTCGGCGCAGATCTCGATCAAGCTGCTCGGCTGGCGACAGACGCCGCGCACCGGGCCGCTCTGGCAGGTCAACCAGCTCGTGGGCGTGAACCTCCCACGCTGGCGGCTGCGCGGCGAGCTGCTGCTCGTCAACGCGGTGCGCTTCGAGTACCCGCCCCGGACCGTGACGCTCGAGCTCTCGCGTCGCGACGCGTACAGCGCCGAGCCGCAAGTCGACACGGACAACGATCCGCTGCGCGGCTGGGGCAACCCATCGCTCGCGCCCATCGAAGACGACTGATGCAGCACCTGCACCGAGCTCTGGAGCCGATCCTGCGGCGCCTGTCGGCGCTGCTCGGCCGCGCCGTGGTCTCGCGCGTGGACGACGCGCGCCGGCTTCAGGCCCTGCAGCTCTCTGGGCTCGCCGGCGAGCGCTTGGATGGAGTGGAGAGCTTCCAGGCCTACGGGCTGACGAGCTCGCCGCCGATCGGCTCAGAGGCCTTGCTGGCGTGCATCGGGGGCCAGCGCGAGCACGCGATCGCGCTCGGGGTCGCGCACCGCGAGAGCCGGCCGCGCAACCTGGCAGCCGGAGAGGTGACGCTCTACTCCCAGCACGGGCAGAGCGTGAAGCTGAAGGCCGACGGGTCGATCGAGCTCGTGAGTGAGTCGAGCATCAAGCTGACCGTGGGCGGCAACTCCATCGAGCTCGCCGGCTCGGGCGTCACGATCACCTCTCCCACCGGCACGACCACGTTCCAGTGAGCGTGTTCCAGGCAGCCCGCGTCGGTGACAGCGCCGGGGGACCGATCTTGGTCTCGCCGCAGGCAGTCGTGTTCGTCGACGGGATCCCTCTCGCCGTGCAGGGCTCCACGATCGCGCCTCACGGCAGCGGCGCGCACAACGCAGCGACCATCCCCGTGGGCAGTCCGGTGATGCTCATCAACGGACTGGGAGTCGTGCGCACAGGCCACGTGGCGACCTGTGGCGACGTGGTCGTGGGCACGACGCACGTTAGGGTGAGCGCATGAGCGATCTGCGAGTCTCGATCACCGAGCAAGGCGCCGACCTCGAGCTGGTCGCCGGCGACCTGGCTGTCAGCTCTGGCCTCGAGGAGGCCGTTCTCGTCTCGCTCTACAGCGACGCGCGGGCGACGGAGGATGAGGCGGCCGCGCTTGGTCTCAGCGACCCGCGGGGCTGGTGGGGCGAGGACAGCGGCGACCGCTTCGGCTCGAAACTCTGGCAGCTCTCGCAGGGCAAGCTCACGACCGCCACCCTGCGCGTGATCGAGGACCACGTGCGCGAGAGCCTGGGCTGGATGCGCGCGGAAGGCATTGTCGATCAGGTGGACGCGCGCGCGACGATCAACAGCCGCAACCGCTCCATGGTCGAGATCGACGTTGTGCTGCGCCGCGGCACGGCGCGGCTGTGGAGTGAGCTCTGGGACGGAGTCGCGACAGGGCAGAGCCCGCGCTCAACCGTCGGAGCCGCCACCATCCGCTTGCTGTTCTCCTGACGGCGGCGTCACTCCGCCGCGGTCCTCGTCGAATCGACTGGGCGAGAACGCCAGGTGCCGCTGAGTCGCGGTGCGAATGGCGTCAGCGACGCGCGTCAGCAGGATCTGACCCCGAGACCCGAGCGGCCAGCCGCCAGCGTCGAAGATGCGACGCCGCAGCTTGGCCGTGATCGACACCACGAGCCCCTCGGTCAGGCTGCCCAGCTCGAGCGCCTGGTCGACGACGTCGCCCTGTGACGGCTGCACCGAGCCGAACGCGGCTGCGAAGGCCAACGCGTGCTCGGGTTCCACGAAGCCCTCGCGCAGAGCGGCGATGGTGAGGAGCTGCGCGTCCGCTGCCCAGTCTTCCGCGACAAGGCCGAACTCCGCGTCGGTCATGGAATCGAGCCGCTGCAGGTCGCGCGCGGCGGTGCAGGATGCCACGTAGCTCGCCCCGAGCATGCAGACCACGGAGGCGGCCAGAGACAAGAGCAGGAACGTGATGGTGCGAGAGAAGGTGTTCATGGGCGTAGGGTAGCCCCGTTCTCTTGGCGGTGACAGACGGTAGAGTCGGCTCACGTGGATCCCAACCTCACAGCGCCCGGAGCCGCGCCCGATGGCTCGTTTCGCGCAGGACAGCCCTTTGCGCAGCCCCGCGTCCCGAGCACGTCCGTCACCGCCAAGCAACTCAACTCGCAGCGGAGCGAGCTGCTGAACCTCCTCGCGGCCGCCGGCATCGACCCAAGCCCGAACGACGACACGCAGCTCCTGCAGGCGATTCGTGCGCTGTACGTCCAGGGGTTGCCTCCTGGCCAGCGCTCGCAGCTCGACGCGTGGGGCCACGGCGGCGACCCGGACTTCGAGAGCTGGGAGCAGGTCTGCAACAACGCCGGCAACTGGACGTGTGGTCTCACGGCTGCCGGAGGGCCGCCCGACGCGCCGTACTACGAGGAAGGCGTCGGCGAGTACTACAACACCTGCGGACCGCAGCAGCTCACGAGCGGGGCAGGCGGTCGACTGCTGGACTCGCGCGTCCAGGACTACGGGATCTGGCTGCCTCGCGGGAAGTACCTGCCGGGAGACCTGCTCTGGGGCCGGCTCATGGGTCGCATCCAGAACGCCGACGCGGGCACTCGCAACTTCCACCTGTGCCTCGACCCCAACGGCGACGTCGCGACCAAGCTCAACTCGTGGGGTTCGAACGACGCGACCGTGCTGATCGCTGAGATCCCCACCGCGATCGCGCCGACGCGCCTGGCGTTCACGTGGGACTTCCTCGTGTACTACCACGAAGGCGCGAACAACCTGATCACGAGCCGGCTCGACATCGGCCACAAGGAAGTAGTCAGCGGCAAGCGCTACCGCGGTGGCGACGGCTACTCGCGCACGTGGGCGGTCGATCACCTGGGATCGACCGGGTGGGACTTCATCAACCCGCCCACAGGAGCGGGCAAGTCGGACTACGGCGGCGCCACGCGACTCGGCGTGCGCTGGGCCGTGAACGGAACGCAGGACGGGACGGCGCAGATGGCGGTGCTCTCCCTGAAGGCCTGGGTCTCCCGCCACCGGTACAACTGATGCCTGGCGTACCCGCGAGCTTCACCTACGACTCGGCGGACATCCTCGAGGCGTACGACACGCACGAGGCCTGCTGGGTTCTCATCTGGCTGCCCGCCGACTGGGCGACGCGCCACCGGATCTCTCTCTGCGCGGGCAGCTACGGCGGTGGATGGGTTAGCTCGGACCACCAGTACAACATCGGCGCGCGGCGCAACCAGCTCGTCGCCGGCCTGAACGTCGAGCTCGCCACGCTGTTCCTGCTCAGTGGCTGGGCCTACGCGCACGTGCTGTGGCCGATGGGCTGGCAGAACCGCCTGCTCCAGTACTACCCCGCGACGCGTCACCCGCAGATCCAGCGGTACATGGGGCGCGCAATCCAGCACCTGAAGACGCGGGCGGCCGCGCAGCGCGACGCGGACAACATCACGGGCGACGCCGACCACTCGCTCGCGATCGACACCGCGCAGTACGTCGCTCACGGAGTCTCCAGCTCGAGCGACAACTGGGGCTACTGCATGTACCTGCCCTCGGGCGCGCTGCCCTACTACCCCGAGGGCGCGTCGGTCGGCCGTTACGACATCCGCTACCAGCGACGTTTCGACCACCGTGTGGCGGCAGCGATCCTGGTGGACCTCTTCACCGACTTCCGCTGGCTCGATCCTGCTCTGCAGTCGTCGAACATGGTGCCGCTGTTCGGCTCGCCGGAGCGACTCACGGGCTCGCCGAAGATCACGGGCGTCGAGCTCGAGGCCCTGCGCGACGCAAGCGTGTTGCCGCAGGTGGAGCGCGACGAGCTCTACAACCGCGACTTGGCGCTGTGCACCTTCTCTCCGGGAACGGCCGGCACCGGCAACATCCTCGGCAACCCCGCGTTGACCGCCGACGATTGGCGCACGCTCGCGGCGCCGCGCACGCCGATCACGGGCTGCGGCGACGTGCACGAGGTCGGCACAGCCATCAGCCTCGAGGACGCGCTGAAGGAGATCGAGCAGCGCCGCGGCGTGCCCTGGGAGAGCACGAAGCACCGCATCCTCTGGGGCAACGAGACAAACAATCCCAACGGTCGACCCGCGATCGGCACGGGCGTGCTCGGCCCGCACGCGAACTTCGCTGAGTACGCGCACGACTGGGTCGTCAACACGCTGCAGATCCCTGCCAGCCTCTGAGCGGAGCCCGCCGTGCCGTTCCAGTACCTGACACCGCAGCAGCTCTCGACGCAGACCGAGACCGAAGTCGCGAGCCGGCTCGGCCTGAGCGCGCTGCTGCCACGTTCGGTGCTGCTCGCGCTCTCGCGCGCGTTCGCGGGCGTGGTGTTCCACGCGCTCGCGCGCATCGAGTGGATCTTCCGGCAGTACTTCCCGGACACCGCGGAGAGCGAGCAGCTCGAGCGCATCGCCAGCCTGCGCGGCATGTACCGTCGCGCGGCCGCGCGCGCGAGCGGCTCAGTGACGTTCAGCGGCGTGGGCACGGTGCCGGCGGACTCGCGCGTGCGTCGCGTCGACGGCGTCGAGTTCCGCACGCTCGCGCCCGTGACGATGTCCGCCGGCTCGGGCACGACCACGGTCGAGGCCGTGCTCGCGGGCGCGGTCGCGAACACCGCAGCCACGACGCCGCTCACGCTCACCAGCCCGGTGCCCGGCATCTCGTCGAGCGCCGTGGTCGCCGCTGGCGGAATCGGCGGCGGCGCGGATCGAGAGTCCGACGACGCGCTGCGCGCGCGCGTGCTCGCTCTGATGCGTCAGCCCGCGCAGGGCGGCGCTCCGGCCGACTACGTGCGATGGGCGCTGGAGGTCCCGGGCGTCACGCGCGCGTGGGCGCAGCGCGCGTACCCGCAGCCTGGCAGCGTCGGGCTCACGTTCGTGGTCGACGGAGATCCCGGCGGGATGATCCCGAGCGCGCCGAAGGTGGCGGAGGTCGCGGCATACGTCAGCGACTCGACGCGCCTGCCGGCGACGGCGACGCTGGAGTGCTACGCGCCTGGCACGCAGGTCGTGAACGTGAACGTCACGCTGACGCCCAACACGCAGGCCGTCCGTGACTCGGTCACCGCTTCGCTCCAGGCGTTCTTCACGGCCAACGCTGCGCCAGGCCAGACGGTGTACCTCTCGCAGATCCGCGAGGCGATCAGCACCGCCGCCGGCGAGACCGATCACGTGCTAACCGCGCCGGTCGCTGACGTGACGACGCCGGCAGGCACGATCCCGATCCTCGGCACGGTGACCTTCGCATGACGGTCGCTGAACGCATCCCTGCTGTGGTCGCGGAGTGGCGCCGGCTCCTGCCGCGCGGCGTGCTCTGGTCGTTCGCCGTCGGATCGGTCGCCGATCGACTGTTGCACGGCCTGGCGCTGCCTGTCGCCTACGTCGAGGAGCTCGCCGCCCGGGTGATCGAAGAGGCGGACCCGCGCACCACGGTGGAGTGGCTGCCCGACTGGGAGCGCGTGCTGGGACTCCCGGACTGCTCCATTGTCGCGACGTCTCTCGTCGCGCGCCGAGCCGCGATCGTCTCGAAGCTGAACGCACCCCTCGGACAGACGGACGGCGCGCTGATCGTCGTCGCCGCCGCCTTCGGCTTCGAGTGCCAGATCGAGCGCTTCCCCCTCGCGGTGATCGACGAGGCGGTGATCGGCGACTACCTGTACGACGAGCCGTGGGTGCACACGATCGGCGTGCACCTGCCCAACCCGCCCGTGGTGTTCTTCGAGGCGGACTGGTCAGGCGCTGGCGATCCGCTCGCTGAAGACGTCACGGACGCGATCGAGTGTGCGATCGAGAAGGTCGCGCCGGCGCACGCGCTGCTGTTGTTCATCTACGACCTGCCGCGCGCCGACGGCTATCAGCCGTGGGATCCGTGGGAGGCGCAGGCGCCGCGCGCGGTCATCACCCCGGCCGTGCGACAGGCCACTTTGGAGGAGAGCTGACATGCATCTGGTGCTCGGCGCTGGAGCCGTGAACGGCCTGTACTCGGCCGGCAATCCGCAGACGGGGCAGCGCCCGACGGCGCTCGACCGGCGGGACTTCAACACAGTCTTCAGCGAGCTCGCGAACCTCGTGCAGGGCGCCGGCTTCGCGCTGAACGAACTCGACGACTCTCAGGTGCTGCAGTCCGTGCTGCGCCTGGCTGCCGGTCGGCAGTTGCTGCGGAACCTGTTGATCAACGGCGACTTCCGACTGTGGCAGCGGGGCGAGAGCGCACTGACGGTCAGCGCCGGCGCGCCTTCGTACGGTCCCGACCGTTGGTTCATCAACAACAACGTGAACGACGTCGCACGCCCCTTCCAGGTGCAGAAGAGCGGCACCTACGCGGGCGGCGCGTCGACGACACCGTTCGAGCAGACCATCGTCCCGCGCTTCCAGGCGGGCAACTACCCCGGCGACGTCATGTCGTTCGGTCAGCGCATCGAGAACGCGGCCACGGCCAGCGGCGAAGAGGTCACGCTCTCGTTCTGGGCGCGCACATCGGAAGAGAACTCCGGCGTCGCGACGGAAGCCGACCTGCAGCCTGTGCTTCGGCAGTATCACGGCACCGGCGGATCGCCTGCGGTGGACGTCGAGACGCTCGGCCCCACGTTCCGGCTCACGCGCACGTGGCAGCGCTTCGAGTGGACGGTCACGCTGCCCACCATCGGCGCACTCGGCACGGACGGGTGGCCGCTCGAGACGATGTCGAGCGACTCGGGTGCGAACGAGATCAAGTCGTACCTCGAGCTGCGCTTCGACCTCGACAACTGGAACGGATCAGCTCCCACGAACGTGCGAGTGAACGTGGGCTTGGTGCAGCTCGAGCGTGGACCGACGGCGTCCGACTTCGAACGCCGGCCGCTCGAGCTCGAGCTGCAGTTCGCGCGCCGCTACTACGAGAAGTCGATGGGGTTTGCGCAGTCGCCCTCGTCGTCGAGCTGGCCGATGTACGAGGGCGCGGCCGCGGCGCTTCACTCGGGCACGGTGGCCGTCGGCCTGAACACTCGCTTTCGGGCGTCGAAGGTGCGTGTGCCCTTCGTGTCGTTCATCAACCCTGACAACGGGACTGGCGGCGGTCTTGGCGGTCTCGGCCAGATCATCTGGAACAGCGTCGCGAAGAACGTCGACTCGCTGCTCTACACCTCCACCGAGAGCACCGGCATCCCCGTGGTGACCGGGAGCTCGACCAACAGCCCCGTCTACGGGCACTGGGAAGCGGACGCCGAGTACTACTGATGACCTACCCCCACCCGCCCATCGAAGCGCCTGCGAAGACGCAGCGCGTGTCTCAAGGCAAGGACGGCCGCGTCACTCTCATCGTCTCGAGCAGCGTGCTGGCGGCGCTCTCGGGCGGCCTGGGCGCGTTCGGCGCCGCTCGCATCGGCGGCGACGTCGAGACGCGCGAGCAGCTCCTCGCGGCGCGCGTCGAAGCGAAGATTCTCGCCGAGATCGACAACAAGTACCTGAGCAAGCCTCTGTTCGACGCGCGGCTGCAGCGCCTGGAGGACCAGCTCGCGGCCATCCGCGCGGACCTCGCGCGCCTCACGCAGCTCGAGCAGCGCCGATGAGCAACTTCGTCTTCCCGCAGTTCCGGCTCGCCATGGCGCAGCAGCTCCTCGACCTCGAGGCCGAGGACTGGCGCGCGGCGCTGCTGATGACGGACAGCACGGTGCTCACCGACACGGACGCGGAGTTCCTCGACGACATCGCGGACGTCGACGAGTTCGACGGCGCGGGCTACGCGCGCCAGACGCTGAGCAGCGTCGCGCTCACCGTCGACGTGGCGTCGAACGAGGTGCGCCTCGACGCCGCCGACGTGTCCTTCGGCGCGCTCAGCGCAGGCCTGCGCCGCATCAAGGGTCTGCTGCTGTTCACGTGGGGCGGAACCGATGCGACGTCCCGCCCCGCGATCTGGATCGACACCCTCAAGGTGCCCGGGCCCTACTTCCCGTACCTGCCGGTCGGCTCGGTCGTCACGATCCGCTTCGACGCGCTGGGAATCGCGGCGCTCTGAGCCGGCTCGGCGCCGCGCACTTGCGCCAGCGCGCACCGTCGTGCTCGTGCCAGGCGCGACACGTGCGGCATACGCGCACGCGTCGCTCCCCGCGCTTGAGCTCGCTCCACCGGTGCGCGCAGGCCTTCGGCATCAGGCCTTGAGCTCTTCGGCCGTCAGCTCGCCGGCGACCTCGTCGAACAGCCCCTTCTGATCACCCTTGGCCATGACGATCAGCGCGTCGACTGCGTCGTCGTACATCTGCCGCGCCTCCTTGGCCTCCTTCTTCGCAGCGTCCCACTCCCGCTGCCGCTCTTCGATGTAGAGCACCTGGTCCCGCATCTTCTTGATCAGCGGGTGATCCGCCGACGCGTCCATCTGCTCGACCAACCTCTTCACGTCCTTTGCTGCCAGCGTCACGCTTTTCCGTCCCAAGGTTTCCTCCTGCGGCCACGTGGGCCAATGCGATCAGGGCTTCGATGACCGTGGCCAACGTCGCGTAGGCGGACATCGGATCCACGGCTGTGTTGTCGGTGGCGCCGAGCTCGTGCCGCGCCTTCGCGGCCAGCTCGAGCACGGTCTGCACGTTCGCGCCAGCGAGCTTGCGGTGCGACGCCACCTCTGCGCGCAGCTCGCGCACCTCGCGAACCAGCGCGAGCGCGCCGGCTCGCGCGATGGTCACGTTGCCGAGGCTCTCGCTGCAGTGCTTGCTCAGCCGCGAGAGCAGTAGGTCCAGGTCCGTCACGTCGGACTCAGCCCAGCGCGGCTTCTCGGCTCCAGCCGGTCCAGAACTCGGAGTCCGGCAGCACCTGGAAGCGCGTGGCGAGCGCAGCGAAGTGCTCCTGCACGCCGTCGCGCCATCGAGTGAACGTGACCAGCGCGCGCTCGTAGCGCACGCTGAAGCCATTGGCGGGGATGAAGACCTCGCCGGAGTCAGGCGCACCGTCCGGTACGTGCACTCCGTCGAGTTCAGTGATGAACGTGGCTGTCGGTTCCATTGGCAGTCTCTCCTTGTTGGCCCGCCGAGGTGGCGGGAGTTTGTTGTGGGCACTGGCGCACGGGCGGGAGCACCGAGATGTCCAAGGCGAGCCCGACGCCGAGAGGGACGATCCATGCGATGCGTCCATGGGGCTTCTCCTCTCGCGACCACGGTCCGTCTCGATCGGTCCAACCGATCGAGGACCGCAGCGCGGTGATCAGCACCTCCGGCTCGACCGCGTCGTCGGTCCATGGGATGCAGACGAGGTCGAGATCGAATTGCATCGAGCCGTGCACGGCGAGCGCGTATCCGTGCGAACGCGCTCTCTCTCCCAGCAGCGGCACCATCCACACGTAGCAGGCCGCGGCGTTGCGGAACCAGTGCTTGCGCTCAGCCATGGCCTGCCTCGGCCATTTGAGCGCTCACGCGCGCGACCAGCTCGCTCGACGGCTCCCACAATCCCTGCGCGCCGTTGACGAACACCGGCTCGCGCAGCCGCGTCACGTCTTCCAGCACCCAACAGAGCGGCCCGTGCGTGTGCGCGTGCGACCGAAGGTGCTCCATCCTGCCCCAGTTCGGCGCGCTGGTTCGAAGGCACGCGACCACTCGCGCTACGGCGACGACAGCGCCGAAGGGCAAGTTTGCGGAGTCGCCCTCACTCAGCCACGCGCGCGACTTGCCCGCGTGGATCAGCAGCGGGCCACGATAGGCGGTGTACCACGTGCGATTCTCGACGAGCTTCTCGCCGCGAGCGATGAGCTCCGCGTACGGCTGGCAGATGGTCAGCGCCTTCACGTGCTCGCCCCCGCCGGGAACTCGCGCACGCGCAGGTCTTCGGGCCACTCGAGCGGATCACCGCCTTTGGGGTGGCGTAGCTTGGGGACACCGCGTCGGAACCCGTTGAACGACCGTCCGCTCACGGCACGCATCTGGCCTTCGTGCATTCCGTCGTAGCCGAATGCCGCGGCGCCCAGCTGTTTGACGAACACCGGCACGCCCGCCGCCTTGCACTGCTCGAGCGCGCCGCGGATCCACTTGATGTCGCACGGCCGAGCGCCGGGGCCGCTCTCGCCGCCGACCACGATCCAGTCCAAGAAGCGCGAGCCGGCAAGCACGATCGCCTGCTTGTGCTTGGTGACCTTCGCCCCAGCAGCACGCGCGGCTGCCGGCGACTCGAACGGCCACGGCCAGCGCTCGTGCACGGGCCACATGAAGCGCGAGAAGTCCACCGGCCCCAGCGCCGGCTCGTAGCTAACCCAGCGGACCTCCGCCGGCGTCTCGAGAAGCGTCGGGATGCGCCCGTCGGCGCTGGCCTGGTCCTCGACGCTGACACCGAGCCAGACGTTCGGGAGAGGCCACGCGCGATCGAGCGCGCCGTTGCGGAGAGCTGCGTGCTCGCTCAGGCGCTGACCGTGGTACACGGCCACCTGGATAGGCACGGTCGAGTGCGCCGCCGCGTGCGCCTCCATCCACTTGCACCACACGCGCATCCGCTCGGGCCGCTTGGTGAGCACCTGGAACGTGTGCTGCGGCGCAGATGCCATCAGGCCGAAGATGCCGGCGATGTCCTCGTTCGAGACCCGCTCGTGGAACAGGTCGCTCATCGAGTTCACGAACACGCGGCGCGGCTTGCGCCAGCGCAGCGGCTTGTCGAGCGCGTCGGGCACGAGTTCGACGCGGCCGGTCCACCGAGGGAACGACGCCTCAGCGTTCGGACCCTGGTACAGCGTGCGCACGAAGCCGTCCCACGGTTGCCCCGGCCCGCTGAACCTCGCCGCTTGCCGCTCCGCGTAGCAGTTCGTGCAGCCCGCGCTGACCTTGCTGCAGCCGCGCACGGGGTTCCAGACCACGTCGGTCCACTCGATCTTGCTGGTGCTCACGGAGCTCCCCCAACTGCGACGCGCTTTGAGCGAAGGGCCTCGAGGTACGTGTTCAACTCCTCGACGTACTTGTCGTGCGTCATCTCGGGGCGATGCTCGACGCGAACCGTCGAGCCGGTGTCGTACCCACCACTGACCTGCTTGCAGTCGGGCCCGTGCGCCTCGATGTGATCGGCCAGTCGCGCAAGCTCGCGGACCAGCGCCGGCCAGTCGTCGGCGCCGATCTCGATCTGGACGCTGTAGGCCCGGCGGGGCGGATCGAGATCAACCACGGCCACCATGCCTCTCCCGCGCGTACCGCGCGCGCAACTGGTTCACCGCACCGCGCAGGCGCTTGAGCGTCCCGCGCCAGCCATCGAAGCGAACGGACTCGCGCATGTGGTCGGCCAAGTCGCCGCGCGAGTAGCACGCCTCTCCCGACGCATCGCGGAGATCGTCCTCGGCCGCGGCGCACGGCACGCACATGCGCCAACTGTCGAAGCTCCGATCGAACACACCGGCCCGATAGACGTACTCACGCCCGGGCTCGATCTCGCGTCCGCACTCGTCGCACTTGTGGACCTTGCGCGCAGTGCGCATCGCGTCGGTCAGAATCTGTCCGTGGCACATGACTAGCGATCCTTCACTCGTCGAACCGTGTAGAGACTCTCGGCCCTGTCGGTGTTCTCGTAGTCGACCAGCCCCTGCCGGCGGAGCTGGCGCAAGATGCGCGCGGCGCTCTCAGGCGTACCGCCGCAGCGCGCGCGAACGAAGTCGCACAGGTCCGCACCGCGGAACGTGCTGTGCTCGCGGCAGAACTCGAGCACCGCCGCGCCGATGCCGCGCTGCACGCGCTCGAGCTGCGCGGCCTGCTCGACGCGACGGCGCGGCCGCTTGTGCTGCGGTGCGCGGTCGAAGTCGAAGCCGAGCTGCATGGTGGCGAGCACTACGCCCGTCCCTCTTCGACGGCCCGCGGGAACTCCGCGAGCTCGTCGAGCATGAGCGAGAGACGATCGACGTTCCGCACGGGGTCGGGACCGGGCTGCGCGATCGCTGCGCTGAATGCCGCTGCGCCCGCGTAGAACGCGCGCCGGCACTCGCGCACCTGCACCGGCCCAGCGCCGCCGAGCACCGTCGCTTGGTAGCTGCGCCACAGCACCTCGAAGGGTTGGGGGTCGCGCTTCACTGCGGCACTCCGAACGCGCAGAGCGCTTCGTCGTGCGCCTGCTTCAGCCGCTTGAACGCCTCCGCGCTGCCGCCAGGGACGTCGGGATGGTGGACCTTGGCGAGCTGGCGGAACCGCTGGCTCGCAAGCTCGGCGGTCACGGCCTGGCCGGCTTCGAAGCCGAGCACGTCCATCCAGCTCGGCGCGCTCGCGCGCTCAGGGAGCGCCGCGTAGCCGGTGAATGCCTGCTCGATGCTGCCGACACCCCAGCGGTCCATGCCGCGGAGAGCGCTGACGTGCAGCGCAATCGCGCGGATGTTGTGCTCGACGCGCAGCCAGCGGTCGCACGCGAGCACGGTGCGACGACCGTTCAGCGTGAAGTACACGGCAGCGCCGGGATCGGCCGGCTGCGCCTGGTTCGACGCTGGCGCACCATCGAGCCGCAGTCGCAGATTCGTGCTCAGGATCGGGTCGAGAGCGCCGAGCCGCTCGAGCTCCGCCGAGAGCTCGCGGCGCGCCCGCTCGATCGTCCACGCGGTGGTGCCGTAGCGCCCCTCGAAGCGCGCAGACCTTCGGTTCGCACGATCAGTGCGCGGCCAAGTGACCGGCCACTGCAGCGGGTGGCTCGACTCGCTCACTTGCGGCCGACTTTCTTCTTCGCGGGGGCCTTCTTCGCCGGCTCGGGCTCAGGCTTCTGCGTGGCCTTCCACGCGGCCTCGGCGGCGGTGATGTAGGAGCTCAGTTCCACGCCGCTGAACTCTTGCACCTCGTAGAGGTCTGACTGCCGCTTCCTGTCCCTCACGCGCTCGAACAAGTAGCCGCCATTCGGCAAGCACGCGCAGTAGATGGCGTCGGCGACACCCCCCAACCACCAGACGACTAGCGTGCGGCGCGTCTGCGCCATGGGTGCTTCGCCGGCGGCGAGCATCCAGTCGCGCAGCTTCTCCATGGCGGCCACGCGCGCCGCCTTCGATCCTTGCGGCTCGACGTGCTGGTTATCGAGCTTCAGCGCGTCAGCGTCGACCGGGTCGACCACGCGCAGCGCGACCGCCACCAAGCACAGCGCTTGACGGTCCGGCATGCCGACCCACACCCAGCTCCTGTCGCGTTCGGAGAGTGCGAGCATCTGCAGCCCGAAGATCTCGGTCGCGCGCGCGCCCATGGCCTTCACGTCAAGTGACTTCACGACCTGCGCGTACCACTCGAACAGCGCCCTCAACACGAACGGCCGCTGCGACTCCGCAACCTTCTCTTGACGCTCGCGTGCCTTCTGCTGCTCCTTCCAGTCGCCACTGGAAGCCGCGGGAGCCTTATGTTCGCGCGGCAGCTTCACCCGCGCCTTCTTGGCCGCCCTCTCCAGCGCCTCGCGCGCGACGACCTCCACGGGCTCTCCGTCGACGAACACGATCGCGCGTTCTTCTGCCTCGATGTGCTCACCGACAAGATCCTCGAGCGACGGGTCGTCATCCTCGGGTTTGTGACCCACCGTCGTCCGATCGAGCCTGGCGAAGCCTGCCTTTGCGCAACCAAAGCGGTCGACCGCCTTCTTCGCCAGTGCTCCCTCGAGCACCTGGTAGCCCTGCCGCTGCAGCTCCTCGAGCTTGAGTTGGCGGTGCGCAGCGAGCTTCGCGCCCCAGCATGCGCCGTCGGTGCACGCGTCGACCTCGACATCGCCAAACAGGTTCAAGTCGTTGCGGGTGCGCTTTGGGCACACCGAGCACGGACCCGCGCTGGGCAGCAGTTGGGCGTCGTCGAGACTCCACTGTGCCCTGTCGATCTGGCGGAAGTGAACCTGCTGCAGCTCGGCGCGAAGCTCCGTGACCGAGACTTCCCCAAGGCCGCCGCGCAGGCGGAACACTTGCTCGACCGCCTGCATCGCATCGACCTGAGCCTGATGGCTTCCCAGGCGCGCGAGTTCGAGCGCGTGCGCGGCGCTGATCGTCCCGGCGCCGTAGAGATCTCGCGCCTCTGAGCACAGTCCCGCGAGCGCGATCCGCTCGCGCACCCAGGTCGCGGACTTGCCGGAGCGGACGCGTAGCTCGTCGAGGGAGTACCCGCACTGGTCACGCAGAGCGACGAAGGCGTCGGCCTCGTCGAGCGGATCCACGTCCGTGCGCTGGATGTTCTCGGTGAGCTGCAGCTCGAGCGCTTCGCGGTCCGAAAGTGTGCGCACCAGAGCTGGCGTGTGTGTGAGCCCGATCGCCTTCGCGAGGCGCACGCGCCGTGATCCGGCGACGACCTGGTAGCTCATCACCACGCCGGTCTCGTGGTCGACGTTCCACGGCCGCACGAGCACCGGCTGAACGATGCCGTACTGCTCGAGCGACGCGCGCAGCTCGGCGTCCTTCTGGCTGTCGCTGCTGCGGCGGTAGTTGGGCCCGAGCTCGACCATCGCGAGCTCGAGGTGCATCAGCTTGCCGGCCGGGGCGTCACCAGAGGTCGAGCTGTGCGGGGCCGGCGGTTGCAGCGCGCGGTTCTTCTTGGCGGTCTTCATGGGCTGCGAGAGGAGCGGGAGAGGGATCAGGCTTGGGAGTCGTGCGCCGGCGCGCCGAGCAGTGCGGCGCGTGGAGAGGGAGGCGCACGTGAGTTGGGGAGGAAGTCGGCTCTTGGCCGGCGACGTCGAGGACCACGAACATCCCGAGCGCGCTGTGGAAGACGACGTGCTTGCGGCAGTAGCGGCAGCGCCGGATCGGCGCGCGCAGCGCGTAGCGGTCGACCACGTAGCTCGGGATCACGGCTAGTGCTCCGCGGTCGGGTCGCCGGCGATGTACTCGGGCGTGACGGGCCGCTTCAGCTCCGCGCTGAACGCCGCTGCGATGCAGCGCGCAGTCGCCGGCCGCACCGAGCGCGTGCAGCCTCGACGGATGTCGGAGATCGTCCGCGCGCTCACGGCGGCCTCGACGGCGAGTTGCTCGTCGCGCCAGTTGGCCTGACGCAGCAGCGCCCGCAGTCGCTTGGCGTGAAGGGGCGGCTTCACAGGGGCTCTCCGTCGAGGCAGTCCATGAAGGCCTCGGACCACGCCCAGAGCTCGCGGGCGGGCCAGGTGATCACGCGGATCAGCGTGCGCAGGAGGAGCAGCGCGCGGGCCGCGACAGCGATGGTGTCCATGGGCGGAGTTGTAGCTCGCCTGTCACCGCCAAGCGACCGAAAGCGCACGGAACTTCCGCAGATCTACCCAAGCTCGCGCAGCCGTGGTACTTGTGGCGGCATGAAGAACCGCCAAGCGACAGCGTCCTCCCCCACTTCGAAGGCCTCGAAGACCGCCGCGGCGCGGGGTCCGCGGCTGTGGAACGTCGACGGACTCGGCCAACGCGCGCGCAAGCGGCGCGAGCAGCTCCACATGAGCGTGCTCGAGGTCCAGGAGAAGACGGGCCTGCCCCGGCAGAACATCTACCGCATCGAGAGCGGCCAGGCCGCGGGAGGTCGAGGCACCGCAGCGTCCGGCCTGAGCGTCGCGACGCTCGTGCGCCTGGCAATCGCCTACGACGTCAGCACCGACTGGCTCTGCGGGCTGACCGACGACCACACGCCGAAGCCTCGCGTTGCCACGGGCACGCTGTCGGTGGCGCAGGCGATCGAGACGGCGCAGCGCCGGACGGGCCGCAAAGCACGGCCCAAGGCGAAGTAGCTTGGCGTGGACATACGGGCGCGCCGTGGCGTAGGTTCTCCCGCACAGGGAGCACCGACGACATGGCGAACTTCGTCTACAACGAGGCCAAGCGCCTCGCCGCTGAGAGTGGAATCAACTGGGCGAGCGCAACCGTGAAGGTGCGCCTGGTGCGCACGGGCAGCACCGCCGGCTCGGAGCGCAACGCGAACACGTTGGCCGAGTTCTCGACGATGAACACCTACAACGGCAGCGGCTACGCCGACCAGACGGTCGGTGGCCGGTCCGTGTTCGAGAACGCGGTCGCTAACCGCGTCGAGCTCGTCGCCGGCAACGTGACCTTCGCTGGCCTCGGCGGGCTGAGCGCGCCGAACGAGGCGATCGGCGCGGTGTTCTACATCGAGACGGGCGCGAGCGACGCGCAGCGCATCCCGCTCGCGTGGTGGGACAGCGGCTTCCCGTTCAACGGGACCGGCAGCGACGTCACGCTGCGCCCCAACGCCGCAGGCTTGGTCCAGCTCGGCTGACGCACGATGACGACGGTCGACGGCAGCCCCGTCGGCCTCGCGTTCGCGGCGCCCGCCGGCAGCGTGCTGCGAGGCGACACGTACAGCGAGCCCGCCACCTGGCGGGTCGAGCTGAACCCTGCCTACCCGGCGCAGCCGAACACGTACCGGATCGTGCGCTTGCTCGACGGGGTGATCTTCGACCGCGACACGCGCTACAACCTCCCCCTCGACGACCGCGCGCTCGCCGACGCGATTCGACGCGCGGCTCCGAACCAGATCATCGAGATCGGGCCCGGCAGTGACCTCGCCGGCGTGAGCGTCGGAGGCACCGACGTCGGCAAGATTTACTGCGCGTACTGGGGGCCGGCGACGGGCCCCTTCCAGCAGATCCGCGACCTGACGATCCGCAGTCAGATCCCGAGCGCGCCGGCGAAGGTCCGCGGCTTCAAGGTCTCGGGCTACGTGCGCAACAACTCCGGCGTCACCTTCGCGCACGGCCCGGTCTCGATGCGCTTCGAGCAGCTCGAGCTGCACTACGAGGGCGGGCTCTACATCTGGGACACGCCCATCGGCGACGCGGAGCGGCACGGTCTGTTCGAGTTCTGGGACGTGCAGTTCATCGGCGCCGGCACCTACGGGGGCGGCGACGACACCAAGAGCGCGCTGCGCGGCGCGTACGCGCGCTGGGACTTCCAGCGCTGCCGCTTCCCCACTGCAAACGAGCACTCGATCTACGTCGACGCGCCCCAGGGCGGCTTCCGTGCGATCGACTGCTACAACACCTCGAACGCAGGACTGGGAAGCGCGCGACTGGGGCGGACCTTCATCCAGATCGTGGGTCGCAGCCAGGTCAACACGGACGCCGCAGGCGGGCCGCCGGGCTTCGGCACGGTGCTGATCGAGAACTGCGTCGCGACGAAGGCCGGCGGCAACGGCGGCGCGGCGTTCACGATTGCCGGCTTCCTCGGCGAAGTGATCATGCGCGACTGCCGCGCGGATCAGTGCCGCTCCGGCATGATCGTGCTGTGGAGCGTGGCGGGTCAGGGCATCCACACGACCGTGGGGACGTTCGACTACGCGCCCTTCCCGCTCGCCGGCACTGCGTTCACGACCAAGCGCTTCCGCCTGGAGAACTTCGTGGGCACGGTCGACGCGCCGTGGCCGAATCCCACGTACCCGATCGCGATCAGCGGCGTCGAGCTCGTCGAGCTCGGGCTGTTCGACGTCACAGCGAGCCGGCCGGTGTTCGGTCTCTGGGCCTGGAGCTCGGGCGGCAACCTCGGCGGACCGCTCGACAACGGCGAGGTGCGTTTCCTCTCGCCGCCGCTTCCCTCGCCGGTGAGCTCGCACCCGGGGTTCAACGGCACGAGCTACGGCGACTACGCCGACCCGAACAACCCCAACGCGGGCCCGCCCTACGGCACGGGCTCGGGGAGCCGGCTGTCGGCCGCGGGGATCAACGCGCTGACGAACGTCAATGCGAACTACCCGCCGTGGCCCCAGCCGCTCGCGGGCTCGCTGTTCGGCGCGCCGGCGCTCGAGCTCTTCGAAGCGCCGCCGGGCGAAGTCGTGTTCGGCGGCGGTCTCAACGTCTTCGGTGAGGTGCTCTCTGCCGCGCTGGTCGCGCCCGACGGTTCGGTGACGGCGCCGCTCGCGCTCGACGGCTCGAGCATCGTCGCGCCCTTCGCCGCGATGGACGGAACGGTGGACGCGCCACGCACGGTGCAGCTCGCGCGCATGGCGCTGTCGTTCCGCGCGCCCGCGGGGTCCACGGTGATCGGGAAGAGTCTCGACGGCTCTGCGATCGTCGCCTCGTTCGACGCGCCCACGGGCCAGGCCTCGCGCGAGCTCGACGCCGACCGCTACTCGCTGCTGTTCGCGACGCCGGACGGCTCGCTCTTGTTCAGCGTGGACGGGCCGAGCATCGCGGCCGCGCTCCTCGCGCCCGCCGGCAGCGTGAGCCTCGAGCGCACCGTGGACCTCGAGCCGGCGCTCGCATCGTTCGCCGCGCCGGCTGGGCAGGCGTCGCGCGAGCTCGATGCCGCCACGCTCGCGAGCACCTTCGCGGTCCCGCGCGGCACCCTGAGCTTCGAGCGCACGCTGGACCTGGAGCCCGCGACGGCCGCTCTCGCTGCGCCCGCCGGCGCGGTCGAGGTCGAGATCCGCGTCGCCGCAGCTCCGCTCGTGCTTGCTCTGAGCGCGCCTGCCGGCTCGATCGAGGCCTCGCTCGACGGCGCGCCCGCGGCCGCGGCGTTCGCCGCACCCGACGGCGCAGTCGAAGCAGGGTTCATCTTCGGCGGCGAGCCCGCGGCGGCGGCGTTCTTCGCTCCGCCGGGCGAGCTCTCGCGCGACCTCGGCTCGGCCCCCATCGCCGCGGCGTTCAGCGCGCCGGACGGCACGATCGACGGGGTGTCGGCCGCGCTGTCGCTGATCACGACGCTTGTCGCACCGTCCGCCGTCTCGCGCCGTGCACGAATGTTCGACCACGAGGTGCGCAGCGACCTGACTGCGCCCTCCATCCACCGCCAGCGCCTGCTGGCCTACTCCGCAACAGCGCGGACCCTGACCGCGCCCTCCGCGGTCCAACAGACTCTGGAGATCGATCCATGACCCAAGCAATCCCGCTCGGACAGACCGGTGTGGCTCTGATCATTCGCGCCGTGCGGAGCGACGGAACCCCCGAAGACCTCTCCACCTCAACCAGCCTGGAGATGAGCATCCGAGGCCCGTCAGGTCCTACACAACTCAAACAAGCGTCGCTTACGTCGGGTGGAGGCGACGGAATGTTGCAGTACGTCACACAGGCGGGCGACCTGAACGAGGCGGGCAAGTGGGAGTACCAGGGCCATTGGATGAAGGACGGTGCGCCCCGCCACACGCACCGCGGCGCGTTCCGCGTCGACCCGCTGCTCTAGCGCCGCGTGTCGCTTGGCGTGGACACGGCGCGCGCCTACGATGCGCGCGTGCCGGAGCGCATGCCGGCGCGACGTGACGAGAGCATGATGGGCAGAGGAGAAGCGCGGCCGTCGCGGGGGTAACAGCCCGCGGCGGCCGCTCTCGTTACCCAACCGCCTGCCGCGCGCGCTCGAGCCGGCTCGACCTGAGCCTGGCTAGTCGAGGTCCTCGTCGGGGTCGAAGTCGTCGAGCTCGTCGAGCAGCGGGAAGTCACAGGGCCGCGGCTCGGCCGCCTCCGCGGCTTTCCGCCCCTCTGAAGCCTCTGGCTGCAGGTGAGAGCGCGCCTCGGGCATCAGAGGGTAGAGACGCGCGCGCAGGAGGACTCCCAGCGCGCGCACGCCGTCGTGCAGCTCCTGGGGTGTGAGCGAGAAGCGAGAGCGCCGCGAGCCCGCGAGCGCGCTCGAGCGCGGCAAGAGCCGGAGCTCGGCTCGGACCTCCCCCGTGCGCAGGTGCGTGACCGAGACGAGGTGTGAGGCGTGCGGGGGCGTGGAAGGTGAGCCACCGTGCTGCGCTGCCGTCATGGACGCTCAGCCTGCCAGAGCGCGCGGGCTCCAACCAGCTCGAGCGCTGGAGGTTCAAGGGGAGCGGGGCCCGCTCTCTGAACACATCTCTCGTTCAGTTGTTCAACCCTGTTCTATTACCCTGGCAACTTCGCGACGCGATCTCCGCACGAACTCGACGCGCTAGACACGTTGTCCACGGGTTGTGCACCGGCCGGGGCGCCTCGAATCTGAAGCGAAAACCGGTCTACGCCCGCGCGGCCTCTCAGGAGCGCGCAGGATCGCGCCGAGCCCCGCCAGGACGCGGACGCCCAGCGGAGGCGCGATCGTGCAAGGCGCGCCACGGCAGGCGGCCAGCGCGGCCGACAGAGTCGAAGTCGGACCCTAGGTCGCGGTCTGGTGAGGTAGCCGGGTGGCCCAGAACTCGAGGTCCGGGCGCCGCATTTGGGCAATCTGCCTCGGGGTGCGAATCACGAGCTCGCGGACGGCGACGAACAGCACCGCGAGTGTCGCCGCGCCGAGCGAGGAGAACACCAGCTTGCGAACAAGGATCTCGTCGTGCTGGCGCTTCAGTCCCACCACGACGTCCTTCGCAGGTGCGTCTAGAAGCTCAAGCGCCTCCGCCCAACGCTGGTGAAAGGCCGTGTTGGCCGCCTGCATGTCCGGCCGGCGGGTTGAGAGTTCGTGCACGACCGAAACCTCGATCAGGTTGATCTGCTCGGCCACCCGGATGGATGCGTTGATCCGCTCTCGCAGCTCTGCGTAGGCGTGACTGTTGAACGGGACCCTGCCGGCCACGGCGTGCTGGAACAGGGTGTCGCGCAGCGTGAAGAGCTTCGCGCGCATGCGGTGCGTCAGCAGCTCCTTGTACTCGCGGAAGTAGAGCCGCGTCAGGAGTGCGCCGGAGACGGTGGTGATCAGGACGTTCGCGATCGCGTGTTCGGTGCTCACGGTGTCACCTCGGAAGGGGTTTCGCCCGTCGGAGCCAGGCCACTTGAGGAACGAGACGGATCCACAGACCTCTCGTAAGCCGCGCGCAGACTGCCGATCTGTTCGATCTTGGCTAGGTACAGCGCCCGCCAATGGTAGGCGAACCCACCCGAAACGATTGTGACCGCCCAGCTCAGCATCAACGCGGTGCGGTCGGCCCCGGTGACATCTGACAGCAGCGCGAGAAGCAGATTCGCATCCGTCTGCCGTCCGGCAAGCTCGCGCACACTGAGAAATGCAGCGAGGGGCCACCCGAGCTTGCCGATGAGCCCCACAATTCCCAGGGCTACAGCCTTGCCAGCCTCGATCTTCTGATACTCGAGCGCGGTTGCCGAGCTGATCTCCGCCGGGGACTTGCGCCTCGCCATCTAGCAACATCATGGCGTTGGCAGATCCGTGGAGCAAACGCGGCAGAACTGCCGGCGGAGCGCGGCACGCCACGCAGTTGAGGTTGACGCCTTGCGGGCGACCCGACGCCGTCCGGCGAGCACGGCATCAGGCGACAGGCGGCTCCGGGTCCCCCACCCGAAGCCGCCCGTCTGTGACCTGCGGGAGAAGAACGAAGCCCGCCGGCCAGTGCTGTGGCTGAGGCTCAGCCGCTCGCGCGCGGCGTCGGCGCGGGCCACCAGTCGAGAGTCGGCAGCAGGTCCTCGATCTCGTGGCCCGGTCGCACGCGCAGGTCGGCCGAGCCGGCCTTGACCGGCGCGGCGTGCGAGACGAGGACGCCCACGCCCTCGCGCGGCCCGTAGACCTTCACCAGGCGCGCCACGATCACGCGCCCGTCGTCGGGCCAGCAGACGCCCGTGAGCGCGTCCAGGATCGCGCGCGTGAGCTTGTCGATGTCCGGCGGCGTGTCCGGGAAGGCCGGCGCGGAGTCGCGCAGCTTTCCCTTGGGCGTGTAGTGCGATTTGGGACGTCGCATTACGAACACGATCCCCACGGCCGCCGGCTTGTCCGGCGGCGTGTCCGAGGGCCTGGCGTTCCAGCCGGCGGCGCGCGCGGTGGCGGCGACGCGTCGGCGCCAGGCCTTCAGGTGCGGCGAGCGCTCGCGGACGACGCCCGGCGCGAGCGCGTCCTTGCTCCCCTGCGGGCGCGGGCGACCGTCGACGAAGAACACCGGTGCACCGGTCATGGCAGCGCCAGCCTGTCTTCGCGCGCGGGAGCGCTCAGCGCGTGCTCGATGAGCGAGCTCCAGTTCTCCAGGCGGTACAGCGCGAGCCAGCCACCGTCGCAGCGCAGGATGTGCGCCTCGGCGCGCCACCAGTCGACCTCGTTCAGCGCCCAGCCGCCGAGCGCGTAGGGCACCGCAAAAGAGCACTCCTGCGGCGCGCCGAGCACCGGCGCGAGCCTCATCTGCCGCCAACCGCAGTCGACGAAGAGGATCACGCCCAGGCTGATGTCGCACGCGACTCCACGCTCGAGCGTCACCATGCGCCCTGCACCACGGCGCGCCTGGCGCACATCAGCCCGAGCTGGAGCTGCCGGCGCGCCTCCGCGATCCAGGTCTTGTCGCAACCCGGCGGCACGAACTCGTAGGGGTAGGCCCCGTCCGCGAGCTCCATGGCGCGCAGCAGCGCCTCGAGCTGGGCCCCGAGCACGTCGATGTGCACGAGCGTCTCGGCCTCGGGCCCGCTCGGCGCGCGGTGGCCGGGGACGTAGGGCAGCTCCTCGACCTTTGGAGGCGGCTCCCCCGGCAATCCGATCAGCGCGGAGGGCCTGCGGCTGTAGGCGACGCGCTCGTCGAAGCGCCCTGCATCCGCGTCCGGCGGGTCTTCCGTGTCCGGCAGCACGTACGCCTCGACGCGCGGCTCGGGCTCGTGCACGCCGATCCGGTTCGGCACGCCGTCGATCAGGACCTCGCCCTCGGGCGCCACGAAGTTGGGGCCGGTCATAGCGCAGCCTCGCGCGGCAGAGGCGCAGCGCCGAACGGTCCGCGCTGCAGCCAGTCGTTGAACAGCAGGTAGCAGTGCAGCTCCACCATGTGCCCGCGCTCGACGCGCGAAAGCGTCGCGGCGCTCACGCCGATGGACTGCGCCGCCTCGCGCAGCCCGAGCTTCAGCGCCGTTCGGCGCGCCTTGAGCGCGCGCGCGAGGGCACGCAGCTCGACCGTCACTCTCGTGTCGTACTGCCGTCGCATCACAGCCTCCCTGGCCCGTGGCCGAAGACCCACACCAACCAGCCGCCGGCGTTGCGAATGCGCCGGCCGGCGCGGAGCTCGCGCGCGAGAGCGCGGAGCGCCTGAGCGAAGCGCGCGGGGTCGGCCGCAAGCTGGAACTGGGCCCGGCCCTGAATCACGACGCCGGCGGCTGCGCAGGCCTTGAGCATCGGGACGGGCTCGAGCTGCGCCGCGGCGGCGTCGAGGAGCTCGGCGCGCGGCGCGGCGGTCTCGACGGCTTGCGGGCGCTGGTCGCGCGAGGGATCGCGCTCCTCGAGGTGCGGGTCGAAGTCGAGCTCGAGCTGGGGGTCCGCTGCCTCGCGCCGCCAGTGCGCGAACAGTCGCCACCACGCAGCGGCGCTGTGGCGCGCGCGCGGCGTCCGTTCGAGCTCGGCCGAGCCGACCCGCGACCACCACTGCGCTTCGCGCCGGCGGTGGATCAGGTGGATCGTGTCGGGGTGTCGGGGCGGCGCGTGGTCCGACCAGGAGCCGAGGCCCTCGAGGAGCTCGCCGGGACTGCGCACGATCGCGCCGGCGCGCTCGAGCACGCCCAGGTGCGTGCGGAGTGTTCGCTCCGAGGGAGCCCGCTCCTGGTAGGTGTCCTCCCACCAAGCCTGGAGCTGAGGGATCCCGGCGCCGACGACCGCGCCTGGCACGTACCACTTGCGCTTGGGCGAGCCGGCCTGGAGCGGGCACGAGCGGCGGTGCAGCAGCAGCATCAGCATCACGCGCAGCCGGCGCACGTCGGCGCGCCGCGAGCAGGCCTGGACGACGGTCCAGGAGTGCCCGCAGCGGCGACGCAGATCCTCGGCGCGCGAGTGGTCGACGGCGGGATTCTGTCCACGCCAAGCGACATCAGGGCAAGGAGAGGAGCCCGAAGGCTCCTGGGCGAGCGCCAGCACCGTCAGATGCCCGTGCGCTCAGCCCGGCGGATCGTTGATTCCGCCACTCCCGAGCGGCGCGCAGCCGCCCGGACACTCAGCCCCGCGCGCTCACGCGCCCAACGCAGGCGCGCAGCCAGACCCTCCTCGGCCGAAGCGGCCTTCGCGAGCAGTTGCTCGCGGGTCATGGGGGCGAGAGAATGACCGCGCCTCGGTGAGAGGGCGGCTCGTTTGCTGCTGCTCATCGCTGTCCAAACTTTCTGAGGCCGGTCCCCGGTCGGAGTGCGCGTCAACGCACCTCGATGCGGGGATTTTTCGTGGCCTCGAACAGGTGTCGAGGGAATGCCGGCGAGCGTTCCACGGCACGAGTTCCCCGTAACGAAACGGGCCTGGTCAGCCGGACGTTGAACCCGGCTTACAGGGCGACTCATGCCGCTTTTTGCGCGTGCCGTTCCGACGGC
>CALFYL010000072.1 GCA_937952135.1 uncultured Planctomycetia bacterium | reverse complement strand
TCGCGACGACGCGCGCGCATGCGACGTACGAGCACCGGGCCGCGGCCGGGGCTTCGCGCTAGCGGAGCGTCGAAGCGCCATCCGACGAGTCGCTGCTGCAGCGATCGCGGCGAGCGAGGCTCTCACGCCATCGTCGCAGCCATCCGCGGACTGGAGCGAACCCGTGCTGCGCTTCGCGGGTAGTGGTGCAGAGATTCGGACGCAACTCGAGCAGACGGCGGTCGACATCGAGGCGTCGTGCACGCGCTCGCGAAATGGACGCGATGCGCAGTCGCTCGTGCTTGGGGCGTGGAACCGATGCCGGCGACGCTCGACGAGCCTCACGGCGGTCAAGAGGCTGTGTTTGTTAGGCGAGCACGCGCCCCTCATCCAGGCGAGCGACCGCCCGTCGATCCCAGTTCGACGGACGGCCGAGTACTTCCCGTGGTCGACCTCAGTTGCGAGGTCACTCCACGATGCACCACACGGGTTGTGCGCGCGTGGTCTGCGTCGCGCTCAAGGGCAAGTCGGCGTCGATCCCACGCCGATGATCTGACCGCCGCCTTGGACGCAGCAGTCGAAGGCGCCCACGCTGGTGGGGTCCAAGTTCACGACTTCGATCAGCGAGCCCGCTCCGACTGCCTGCAGTGCGATGTCGTTGACGAGCTTCGCGCCGTCGATCTTGATGTAGGCGCCGTCTTCCGCGCGGATCGAACCCTTGTTCCCCGGCACGCCGAGCTCGCAGTTCACGAGGAACAGGCGAGACGTCTGAGGAATGCTCGGTTCGTTGTAGCACCGGATCACGGTGGCCATGCACTTAGCGTCGCGCTCGTTCTGGGGGCTGATGCTGCCGGAGTAGGCGACCCGTGCTCCGCCGAAGCAGAAAAGTTCGGCGATCTGTGCGGGACCGCCCGCAGCGGTGATGTTCACGTTGGTCGAAGGACCATCGAGATACACCGCCCAGTGGTTGATCTTGGTCTTGGTCGGCCCGCCAGCCCAGCGGACGTTGAACGTGTCGAGGAACGTGCGCTCGTCGGGGATGGGAGGAATGCTGAGCGCGTCCGTAAGCGTACCGGTGAACGGTGTCACCGTGCCTTGGAGATTCGTTCCATCGATCTCCGGCCACAGGCTTGGCACGTGATTCAACGTGACGGTCTTGTTGACGCCGACGCCGGAGACCATGTCGTAGGGCGCGAGGTCCCAGTCCGGAACCACCACGTTCGTCAGGTCGAGCGTCCAGTTGACGTTCGGAATGTCGTTGCCGTCGATCACCGTGGTGATCGGAGCGTCGATCGGGAGGTCCATCGAGAAGTCGCCAAGGATGTTGGCCGGGAACTGAAGGCGAAAGCGGAACGTGGAGTCGGCGAGCGTGACCTGTGAGTTCTGACCGAGGTGGATCAGATCGGACTGAGTCCCGCCCTTCATCTGCTTCCCTTCGAGCACCGCCGGCTCGTTTCCACTGAGCAGGATCCCGTAGGAGTACTGGACCGTCGTGTCGTTGACGGTCCAGCGCCCGTCGCCCGGCCACCAGAACTGGAAGGAAGTGTGCAGCGGCGAGCCCGTGTTGGTCCCGCCTCCGACCGTTGAGCGCGTCGTGGCGAGATCCCCCTCTTCGAACTTGAAGGTGTGTTGGTTCTCGTACCACATCTTCAGGGCCACGGTGCTGTCGATCACGCTGAGCTTGCCCGACGCGAGCACGAGGTCGCCATTGATCTCGCGGTCCTGATAGAGCCAGAGCTGATCGGAGTTGATCGTGACGGTCTGATTGTCGGTGACGACGGCTCGGGGTATCTCGCCGCCGGGGTAGAGATCGATCTGGAAGTCGACGCCGACCAGTGCGGTCGTCGAGCCCGGCACGATGCCGTCGACGTGAAGCGCGATGCGATCGCCAGTGCGCACGTGGACGACCGAGCCGAAGGGAGTGTCGGCCCCGTCTGAGACGGTTCCGTCCCAAAGGATCGAGACGTCGTTCTGGTGAATTCGCCTCAGACTGGCAGCGACAGGATCCCCCGCGATGACTTTGGTGAGCGGGGTGAGACTCTTCACGAACGCGAATCCGTCCTGCGGCGCGGTCCAAACGCGAACAGCTTCGTGCGTGTCGCTGGGTTGTTGTCTCGCCGCCCAGACCTTGCAGGTAGTCCCGAACTTCCAAAAGCGGCCGTAGGCGTCGATGCCTTTGTCGGTCATCTGGGTGTAAGCGCCCGTGACGCGGTCGAAGGCCTCGTAGGTCCACCCGTTTGTCTGGGAGCTGGAGCTGAACTCCGCGATCGAGCCGTGCGTCTGCTGCGTCGGGTCGTACCCCGGCCCCGTCGTTAGCGTGAGGTGCGGCAGGAAGACCACGGCGTCATCGATCGAAGTGAGTCCGGGGTCGTTGTGGAACCACAGTCGGTCGCCGGCATTCACGACGATGCTCTCGTTGATGTTGAACCCGGTCGTGTCGTCCTTCGCGAGCGCTCGCTCGAAGATCTTGAGGTCGTTGCGGTAGATCCGGATCAGGGATCCATCGCCCTCGATCGAGGCAAACGGCTTGTGCACGGCGCCAACGGTCGTGATCGCGACAGTTCCGGAGTTCGGCGCATCCCAGGCGCGCACCGAAGCGAATGCGGATGCAACCTGCTCCGTCTCTACCGGTGTGATCACGTGCTCGGTGAAGTAGGTGTCCGTACAGAACGGCGCCGGTTTGTACGCCCAGCACTCGGGAAGCTGGATGTGATTGCACGTGTACAGCGTCGCCGCGTCATGCCACTGCATGGCGTGCGTGATTCCCTCGCCGTGCGTCTTGCCCGGCTCGAAGGCCAGGAACCACCAGCCATTCACGGGCTGGACACCGCCGTGGACGCTGAAAGGAACCCACTGACTGGAGTCGTAGGTCTGGCCGGATGCCGAGGAGTGCAATGAACCCAGTACCGCGCAGAAGAGCGCGGCGGTCGCGATGTGATTCATGTGGAGTGCCTTCAGTTGGGGGTGCGGAACGCGAGCGCCAATGAAGTGAGTGCGGTGCGCCCCAGCCTCGCGATCAGCGCTCGGCGAGAGGGGGTGGGGCTCGGCTGACGTGGAGTCACCCGTTGGAGTGCAGGGCTCGCGCGTTCGCCGGTGGAACTGACGTCGCTCCTGAAAGACCGAGCGCTCGGCTGAGGTGGTTCAGGAAGTCGACGAAAAGCACGCGCGCTAGCGGACGCCGCGCCCAACTCGAAGAGATGTCAGACCGTTGCGCCCGGTCGAGGTTGTGTCGGTGCGATTCCCGTCTATGGTCCAACGAGGGGCCTCGCCGCGGCTCGCGAAGTGGGGCCGCAGGTGCGGGCGAGCGAATGTGCGCACGGAATGCGCGTCGTTGGGGCGCGGCTCACAGCGCCCACGCAGTGTTCGGCGCACGGTGCGCAGCAGCGCTCCGTTCATCAACCGCGCCCGACGTTCACGCGCGAGCGACGAACACGATCCGCGAGAGGCGGCGCTCCCGCGCGAGGCGTGCGGCGCACTCGAAGAAGACTTGCT
>CALFYL010000071.1 GCA_937952135.1 uncultured Planctomycetia bacterium | reverse complement strand
TCCCGCTGCCTCCACGGAGGGGTTCGGTCGCTCCAAAGCGCGGTCGTGGGGACGGAGGACCGGGGTAGAATGCTGGGCTAGGCCTGGGTCCTGCTCCAGCGCGCCCGGGAGCGGGCCGATAGGTCTGGAATCGACTCCCCCTCGAGCCCCGCGATGCCCTGCACACCGATCCCCGTCGCCCGCCGCGCTCCGCGCGTTGGAACCGCTCTGCCCCCCGCGCCTGGCGTACGGCGCGTGCCGGCGGAGGCCTCGCAGCCGTGAAGCCGCGCGAAATCGTGTCGTCCGTCGCGCTCGCGACGCTGTTCGCGGCCGTGCTGATCGGCCTGCCGCGGCGCTCGGTGGATCCCAGCCGTTCCTCCAATGGCTTCGCCGGCGGCTCGAGCGTCACGTTCGACTCCGCGGCGACGACCCACCCGCGCGTGGTCGTGCTCGGCATCGACGGCCTCGATCCGGAGATCCTCGCCGAGACGATCGCGAAGCACCCGGACCGCATGCGCAACTTCGCGCAGCTGGCGCGCGAGCAGGGCATCCACCCGCTCGGCACTTCGACGCCGCCGCAGTCGCCGGTCGCCTGGTCGAACTTCATCACGGGTCGCGATCCGGGCGGCCACGGCATCTTCGACTTCCTCCACCGCGACCTGACGACGCGCGTGCCGACCGGCTCGACGACGGTGCAGGAGCACGGCACGAAGATCCCGCTGTGGAGCGACTGGAAGTTCGAGCTCCCCGGCGAGATGAACTCGAACCGCAGCGGCGACGCGTTCTGGACGCTGCTCGAGCGCAACGGCGTCGCGGCGGACATCTGGCGCATGCCGGCGAACTTCCCGGTCGTCAAATCGAAGGGCTGGTCCTTCAGCGGGATGATGACGCCCGCGATGGACTCGGCCTACGGCAAGTGCACGATCTACACCACCGATCCGTCGGTGAGCGCGGTCGACGGCGAGGCGCGCGTGGAGTCCGTGCGAGAGTTCGACGGCGTGATCGACACGCGCATCCCCGGTCCGCCGAATGCGCTGAAGGAAGGCGATCCCGCGACGAGCGCGCCGCTGCGCATCACGCTCGACCGCGACGCGAACGCCGCAATTCTCAGCGCCTCCGGCCGCGTGCTCGTGCTCGAGCCCGGCGAGTGGAGCGACTTCGTCAGCGTGAAGTTCGAGATGCCCTTGATGGGCGCGATGGACGTTTACGGCATCGTGCGCTTCTACGTGCGCTCGATCGACGAAGGCCGCGTCGAGATCTACGCCTCGCCCGTCAACATCGACCCCGCCGCGCCGGCGATGGGCGTGTCCGAGCCCGCCGACGCCAGCGCGGAAGTCGCCGACCTCGCCACGGGCATCGGGCCCTTCTACACGCAGGGCATGCCCGAGGACGTGAACGCGCTCAAAGCAGGCGTCGTCAGCGTCGAGGAGTTCATGCAGCAGGCGCAGCTCGTGCAGAGCGAGGGCGAGCGCATGCTCGACTTCGCGCTCGAGCGCTACATGACGAACAAGGACGGCGGCTTCCTGTTCTTCTACTTCTCCGGCGTCGACTTGTGCGGCCACATGATGTGGCGCCACGGCGACGAAGAGCACCCGCACCACGATGCCGAGATCGCCTCGCGCGATTCGTCCTGGTGGTCCAAGCGCGCCGGCAGCACGTGGAAGGACGTCATCGCCGACCTGTACATGGAGATGGATCCGGTGCTCGGCCGCGTGCGCGCCGCGATCGGCGATTCGACGCTGATCGTGATGAGCGACCACGGTTTCGCGCCGTACCGCCGCCGCGTGAGCTTGAACACGTGGCTCCTCGAGAACGGCTACCTCGTGCTCAAGGAAGGCGTCACGAAGGAGAAGCCCGAGGACGATCCCGAGCACGACAAGGTCTCGATCTTCACCGTCGACGGGAAGGTCGACTGGTCGAAGACGCGCGCCTACGGCATCGGTTTCAACGGGCTGTACCTGAACCTCAAGGGCCGCGAGCTCGACGACCCGAACACGCCCGACAACGAGGCGGGCATCGTCGATCCGAAGGAGGCCGAGGCTCTCCTTCGCGAGATCAAGGCGAAGCTCGAGGCGCTGCGGGACCCGACGAACGGCAAGCAGGTCGTGCTCCGCGCGGACCTCGCGATCGACGTCTACGCCGAGGAGCGCCGCTCGGAAGCCCCCGACATCCTGGTGGGCTACAATTCGGACTACGACAATTCGGACGAGGCTTCGCTCGGACGCATCCCCGACTACGTGCTGTCCGACAACGACCGCGGCGGCACCTTCAACGGCAGTCACTTGATGGCGCCCGAGGTCGTCGCCGGCACGCTCATGTCGAACCGCAAGGTCGCGGGCGGCGCCCACAGGCTCGAAGACCTCACCGTCGAGGTGCTGCGCCAGTACGGCATCGCGCCGGGCCCGGGCATGAAGGGTCACCCGGTCCTGGAGTGACGCACGCCGCTTCGATCCCGACCCCCGATCCACCTCGACACGACTTCCATCCCGACCCCCGTCTCTCTCGGAAAACTCAAGGCCAATCGCGAGGAATACCGCCATGTTCGGAAACGCCAACAAGATCAAGCTCGACCCCGCCCTCATCGCCCGCTGCAAGCAGATCGCGGAGAAGGCCGGCTACGCGTCGCACGAGGAGTTCATCGTGCACATCATCGAGAAGGAGCTGGCGAACTTCGAAGGCGCGCAGTCGGACGCCGACATCACCGAGAAGCTGCGCGGCCT
>CALFYL010000070.1 GCA_937952135.1 uncultured Planctomycetia bacterium | reverse complement strand
GCCGAGCCGAGCTGCTTCACGCCGCGCAGGCGCTGCATCTCGCGCGTGTCGAGCAACGCGAGCTCTTCGTGGGTCAGCAGCACGTCCCCGTGGACGGGGTCGCGCAGCACGCTGTGGCGATGGGCAGGATTCAACTCGAAGGCTCTGTCGGGCGGCGGATCCTACGCTCGCCGATGGCGTCGGCGCAGCAACGCCGCCGCCTGCCGCGCAACTCGTCTCAGTCGTGCCGCACGGAGCCGGAACCGGACACGTGCCGGGTCACGGCGGGCTGGCCGCGGTAACGCACGTCGCCGGAGCCCGAAATGTCCGCTTCGAGCTTCTCGTGAGCGTGCACCCGCGCGTCGCCCGAGCCTGCGATGCGCACGGTCGCGGTGCGCGCGACAACGTCCTCGAGGCGCAGGTCGCCGGAGCCGGCGATGCTGGCGGAGAGCTCGTCGCAACGCCCCGAGGCGCGGATCGAGCCCGAACCGACGACCGAGGCCGTGAAATGGGTGGTGTTCAGCCCGGCGACGTGCGCGTCGCCCGAGCCCGCGATCGACACGCCGTCGAGGGTGGGAGTGGTGATCTCGACCGAGAGCTTGACGCGGTGGCGGTAGCTGCCGCGCTCGTGCCCGATCTCGAGCGAACCGTCCTCGACGCGGGTGACGACCTTCTCGATCAAGTTGTCGTCGGCGGTCACGCGCACGCTGCGCTCGGGGCCGATCGTGATGCGAACGTCGGCCGAGCCGCTCACCGACACGTCGCGGAACTCCCCCACTTCGCGGAGCTGGCTCGCCGCGACGCCCGAGCCGCGGACGGTGTCGCCGTCGGAGAACCACGAGGACTCGACCGCGCCACTGTCGCTGTCGACGTGGACGACGCACGAGGCGCTGGAGGTGGCGACGAGGGCGAGTAGCAGCACGAACGGTTGGGAGGGGAGCTTCATATCAGGTGTCGGGGAAGGGGCGGGGATCGGATCGGGGCCGCGCGCTACAGGGCGTCCCCGATCGACGTTACCTCATCAGCGCCGCATGGAGCGCACCAGGGGCGTTTCGCCGCGCTGCAACGCCTCGAAATCGGGCTTCGCGCGCAGACCGCGCCAGCCTTCGGCGCAGAGGATCTGCCCGCAGATCCCGCCGAGGGTGTTGCCCGGGCCGGGCAGGACGATCAGCTCGGGCGCGTACTCGCGCAGCGCGACGCGCACCGAAAGCGTGAAGTCGTAGGGCTCGACGACCTGCGCGCCGAGCGTGTACTCGACCAGCGCCGGGACATCGGCGGACCAGGGCGTGAAGCGCACGCCGCGCCCGTCGACGAGCGCGATCTTCGGCGCGCGGAAGTCGAGCCGCGCGAGAGATTCGCGAGCCCTGTCGGAGACAGGTCGCACGAACGGCGTGTGGTAGGCGCCGTGCTGCATCAAGCGGAACGGGTAGGTGTTGGCGCCGAGCTTCGCCTGCGGGAGCACGCTCAACAGGTGCGCGACGCCCGCCTCGGACCCCGCGAGCACCGCGAAGCCGCCGAGCTCGATCGAGCGCAGCGCCTGGCCGCCGGAGCTCTCGAGCGCCGCGCGCACGAGCTCGACGCGCCGCGGGTCGACGCGCCACTCGTCGTCGATCGTCGGGTACAGGATCTGGCCGCCGCCGACGTGCTGCTCTTGCAGCAACGCCATCTCCTGCACCAGCCGGAAACCGTCGTCGAAGGACAGCGCGCCGCTCACGGCGAGCGCCGTGTACCAACCCATCGAATTTCCGCCGATGGCGACGCACTCGTTCTCGGCGAGCGCCGCGCGGCTGTCGAGCATCGTGACCAGCCAGATCAGCAGCGACACGTTCGCGGGGCGCAGGTGCAGCGCCGCGGAGAACTTCTGTGCGCGGTCGAGCTCGCTCAGCGCCGGCAAGCCGTACTCGGCGCGCAACTCGTCGGCGCGCGCCACCCACGGCTCGTTTTCGGGCAGCGAACGGAGCTGCTTCTCGGTGTACGAGCCGCGGCCCGGACAAAACAACGCGATGCGCTTCAAGCGAGCCTCCGCGCGGCGTCGACGATCTCGCGTTCCTGCATCAGCACGAAGTCCGTCGCGCCGCCCAGCGGCACGTAGCTGTCGGCCGCGCGCACGCTCGCCATCGGCGTGCGCACGCCGCGTTCGTAGAGGCCGGCGATCGCCGCATCCGCGATGCCTCCCGCCGTGGCACGGCACTCGTCGGCGACGAGCACGCCCTTGCACTCGCGCGCGTGGCGTTCGAGCGCCTCCATCGGCAGCGGATTCAGCCAGCGCAGGTCGACGACGCGCGCTTTGAGGCCATGTTCGCGCTCCAGCACGCGCGCCGCGCGCAGCGAGAGCCGCAGGCCGTTCGCGTAGCTCACGATCAACACGTCGGAGTTCGCCGCGTTGTGCACGCCGACCTCGCCGGGAAGCAGCGCGTCGCTTCCGTTGCTTCTCGGAGGCGGGTAGTCACTCAGCCACAGCCCGTCGCCGTCCTCGTACAGATCGCGCTCGTGGTACAGCGCGATCGCTTCGAGCACGACGACGACCCGCTGGCACGCGCGCGCCGTCGCCACCGCGCCGCGCAAGAGCCGCACGGCGTCGTCGCCGCGCGAGGCGACCGCGAGCATGAGCCCGGGGATGTCGCGCAGCGCGCCGATCGAGTTGTCGTTGTGGAAATGCCCGCCGAAGCCCTTCTGGTAGGCGAGACCTTGCACGCGCACGACCATCGGGTTCGCGAACTGGCCGTTCGAGAAGTAGCGCAGCGAGCACGCTTCGCCGCGCAACTGATCGAGCGCGTTGTGCAGGTACGCGAGGTACTGGATCTCGGGCATCGGCAACAGCCCGATGTGCGCCGCGCCCTGGGCGAGCCCGAGGATCGAGGTCTCGTCGAGCAGCGTGTCGAACACGCGCGCGAGCCCGAATTGCTTCTGCAGGCCCGCCGTCACGCTGTACACGCCGCCTTTTCGGCCCACGTCCTCGCCGAACAGCATCAGCTCGGGAAAGCGCAGGAATTCGTCGTGCAGCGCGGCGTTCACGTGCGCGCCCAGCGTGCGTTTCGTCGCGCTCGTCTGCTCTTCGGGCAGCTTTCCGAACAGCGCGCGCCGCTTCGCGTCGTCGACGCCGTGGCCCGCGAACTCGCGCACCTTCGCGGCGTCGTACGGCGCCATCGGCTCGACCACCGCCTCGCGCGACGTGAGCTTGGGGCGCCGCGACGTTTCGAGCGACGCCGCGCTCACGCGCGCCCGCGTGTCGCGAAGGAGCGCTTCGAGCTGCTCCGGCGTCGCCGCGCCACGCTCGATCAAGTACTTCGCGTTTCGCAGCAGCGGATCGCGCGCTTCGATGCGCTCGATCTGCTCGAGCGAGTGGTAGTTCGTCTCGACGTCCGAGCCCGCGTGGCCCCACAGGCGCACGGTCTCGAGGTGCAGGAACGTCGGCCGGCGCGTCGCGCGGCAGTGCTCGATCGCGGCGCGACCCGAGTCGAACACCTCGTCGAGCTCGCCCGCCGCGCGAAAATACGCGAGGTTCGGCTGGTTCGAGAAGGTCTCCGCGATCCAGTTGTTCGGCGTCGCCACGCTGATGCCGATGCCGTTGTCCTCGCACACAAACAGGATCGGGCACGGCGCTCCCTGCCGCGCCGCGTAGCGCGCGAACGTGAAGCCCGCGAGCGCCGTCGCGTGGTTCGCGGACGCGTCGCCGAAGGAGCAGCACACGATCGAATCGCCGCGCAGATCGTTCACGACGCCGAGCCGCTTCGCGCGCGCGATCGAGATCGCAAGCCCCACCGCCTTGGGCAGGTGCGACGCGATCGTGCTCGTCTGCGGCGGAACCCACAGCGCGCGGCTCCCCCACACCTTGTGCCGCCCGCCGCTCGCCGGATCCTCGCTCGAGGCGCAAAAGCTCAGCAGCGTGTCGAAGCTCGGCGTCGAGCCGGGCAACTGCCGGGCGCGCGCCATCATCAAGCCGCCCGAGCGGTAGTGCAGGAAGCACGGATCGTCGATGCGCAGCAGCGCTCCGACCACCGCGTTGTTCTCGTGGCCCGCGCTGCCGATCGTGTAGAAGCTCTGGTTCGTGCGCTTGAGCTCGCGCGAAGTGACGTCCAGCGCGCGCGACAACACCTGATCCTCGAACAGCTCGACCGCCTTGCGCGCCGTGAGCCCGCTGCCCAGCCGCAGCGCATCCTCGGGCCGGAGCCTCGCCCCCGCCGCCCGCGCGCCCCTGACCGCCTCGTCGAGCGCCCGCTCGACCACCGCCACCCGATTCGTGCTCATGCCGCGCCCATTTCGTTGGGCGAAGAGGATAGCGAGCGCATGTCAGGCGCGGAGGCTCGCCCCGTGGCGCACCGCGTCTAAGCGGGATGCGACTTCGCCGCCCGGCGGTAGGCGGTGAGCGCGTGCAGCAGGTCGCCGATCGGAGTGGTCGGCGCACCGCGGGAGCGGTTGGCGGCGGCGATGGCGAAGAGGATCGACCACTGCTCGCGAAGGACGCGGTAGGCGTCGAAGAGCGAATAGCGCGGATCGTAGATGTGCGTCGCTTCGGCGGTGGCGCCGTTGAGCTCGATCACCTTGAGGCCCCTGCCGGCGCGCAGGTCGTCCTCGGAGCGCACGCGGATGTCGTAGCGGCCGAAGTAGAAGCCCTCGAAGCGGCGCGAGATGCGTTCGATGGCGGCTTCGAGCTCGGGTGTGATGAGCGCGGCGCCGTCGAGGAAGATCGCGCCGCGGCAGTGGTTGCCGATCTCGACGAGTTGCACCGCCTCGCCGGGGCGCGGGACGTAGTGCAGGCGCTCGGCGTTCTGCTTCAAGTAGAACTTCGCCATGCAGACCGCGCGCGGGTCGGCGAGGATCAGATCCTCGAGCGTGCGCGCGCCGTCGCCGCGCACGGTCGGGAAGACCTTGCGCGTGATCGAGAAGATGCGCCCGCGCTCGGCGTCGGGGTAGCGATAGTAGAAGACGCCGTACTCGTCGCCGGGCGCGTATTCCTGCACGACGCAGTCGACGCGGATGCTGCCCAGGTACTCGCGCGCCTCGGCGCTGTCGCGCACGACCGCGACGCCCGAGCCGCGCTGGCCGGCGTCGGGCTTGAGCACGATCGGGTAGTCGAGCGCGTGGGCTTCGAGGAACTCGCGCAGCTCGGCGAGGCGCAGCTCGAGCGGCTGCGACGCGCTCAAGAGCCGCGAGCGCACGACGAACTCGCTGTCGCCGAGGCTCTCGACGATCTGCTGCTTCGACTCGCCGATGAAGCCGCCCGCCGGAATGCCGGGGTTCACGGCGGTCAGCACGCTCAGGCTCCGGTGCCGGATCGCGAGCCACGCGACGTGCGCGACCACCGGCGGATAGAACAGCCAGGGCGGCCAGAACTCCCACTGCGTCATGCGCCGCCAGCGCGAGACGATCATGCGCCGCCCGCGCCAGGTGAAGGCCGGGATGAGGAACTTCACCGCGCTGAAGTAGGCGAAAACCGCGAGGAAAAGCCACGCCAGCGCCCAGCTCTCGTAGGTCTCGATCCAGGGCAGGATCTGGCGGCCGATGAGCATCGCGCCTCCGCCGAGGAGCGGCGCCCAGATCAAGACCGCGAGCAGCGCCCACGCCGCGAAGCTCCAGAAGCCCGTCTCGAGCAACCCCGCCGCGAAGTACGTCGGCAGGCGCGTGCCGGGCACGAAGCGGCCGAGCAGGATCACGATCGAGCCGCGTTGCGCGAACCAGTCGGAGCTCGCGTGCACGTCCTCGTCGTGGATGAACCACTTGAACGGCGCGCGGCGCAGCGCGGGCTTGCCGATGAACTTGCCCGCCGCGTAGAGCCCGAGGTCGCCGATCCAGATGCCGAGTCCCGCGGCCCCGATCGCGTCGTAGGCGCCGATGTTGCCCGTCGCGGCCGCGAGCCCCGCCGCGACACAGGTCAGGTCCTCGCTGACGAACGTCGCGACGACGATCACGACCCACGCCGCCCACAGCGGCAGCTCGACGATGCGTTGGACGAGGGACTCGACCAGTTCCATCGCGCGCCGTGGAGAGCCGTCAGTGCGGCGCCGAGGCCGCGCGTCGAAGCGGAAGCGCCAGCGCGATCGGCGCGAGCCCCAGGCACGGCGCGCCGGGGGTGTACTCGAGCTCCGCGACGTCGCCGTCGACGCGCGTGAGCGTGAAACTCTGCGTCTGCGCGTCGGCGCGGTGCATGCACGGACTCAACGGTCCGCGCTCGGGCGCGTGGCTCGCGTGGAACTCGCGCAGAAGCTCGGCGTCGACGACGCCGCGCTCGCGCCGCAACGCGTCGAACAGCTCCTGGCGCGCCTTCGTCGCCCCCGTCGGGTCGAGCGACGACGAGCACAGCGGCGCCCCGGCCGGCTCGCGCACCTGGAACTCGAGCCGCGCGCCGTCCCAGGACGCCGCGACCGCGCGCGCTTCGCGGTCGAGCGCGAGCAGCGTGAACGAGCGGTACTCGCCGAGCTCGAGCGCCCGCATCCGCGGGGCGAGTTGCTCGGCGTGCTCGAGCTCGAGGAGGTCCTGCAACAGCAAGCCGCGGCTGCGCCACGCGCGCGGCGCCTCGTCGACGCGCCGATACCCGTTGAGCAGCGCGAGCGTGACTCCGGCGTCGTTCACGCCGATCCACGAGCCGCCGCCGTCAGGATCCGTCGGCGCGAGCCACGCCCGCCCGCCGCGTTCGAAGCGCTGGGGCGGCCGGCCGACCGCGCGAGTGCGCTTCTCGTCGCGGTTGAAGTGGAGCTCGTAGCCGCGCTCGAGCGCGATCCAGGTCAGCGTGCACACGCCTGGGTCCCCGCCTCATGCTTGAGCGTCGACGGAGCGACGCCAAAGTCACGACCGGGATCGATGCCGCGCGCGCGCAGCATCACCGCGATGACCGCGTAGTGGTGCACCGTGTGCGACACGAGGAACTGCAGCTCGCGGCCGATGCTCGAAGCGCCTTCGAAGCGCTCGCCCGCCTCCCCCGAATCGACCTTCACGAGCAGCGCGCGCGAAACGTCGGCGTCGGCGAGCCCGAGCAGGCCCGCGACGATCTCGCCGAACTTCGCCAGCGCCGCGCCGCGATCGCTTTCGACCGCGGTTTCGCGCTTGCGGACGTCGTAGTCGACGACCTGCCCCTCGCAGCCGGCGAGGAACAGCTCGTAGTGGTCGAGCACGTGGCGCAGGTGCGGCCCGACCCCGCCGCGCAAACCGCTCGGCGCGACGGCGACGTACTCGTCGTCCGTGAGCCTGGCGAGCAGGTCACGCCCTTGGGCGAGGATGGCGATGTTGCGCTCGGTCAGCGAGCGCGCCGTGACGGCGGCCCCGCGCCGGGTCTGGGCGTTCCTGGGCATGCGAGAGTTCATGGTATCGGTCGAAAGCGAGAGTTCACGGCCCCCCACAACTTTTCGGCCAGCCGTTTGCGGTCCGGGTCGCTGTAGGTCTCGGGCAGGAACTCGAGACGAGCTTCGATGCACTCGAGGCGCAAGAGTTCCGAGATGTGCGGCGCGAAATCCATGTCGCCCCACCAGCAGACGCTCGTCGAAGCCGGCGGATCGCCGGGGAGCGTTTCGTAGCGCAAAACCGCGCAGCGCACGGGCAACCCGGCCTCGGCCGCCGGGGCGAGCAGCGAGGGCCGGAACGGCAGGACCGACTCGCCTTTGGTGCTCGTGCCCTCGGGAAACACCACCACTCCGTCGCCCCGGGCGAGCGCGCGCTCGATCTGGCGGTTGATCTCGGGGAGCTCGCGTTTGCGCTCGCGCACCAAGAAGATCGTGCCCATGGCGCGCGCGCCGAGCCCGATCATCGGCCAGCCCGCGACTTCGGCCTTGGACACGAACACCGTCGGCAGCCGGCTCGCGAGCAGCGGGATGTCGAGGTAGCTGAGGTGGTTCGAGACCACCAGCTCGCCCGCGGTCGGCGGCTCGCCCACGACCGTCAGCCGGACGCCGAGTGCGCGACAAACCTGGCGGCCCCAGACGCGGAACATGCCGCGCCGCCAGCGAGCTTGCGCCGCCGGCGCGAACCACAGGCACAGGTGCGCCGCGAGCCAGAGGACGTACATCCCGGCGGTCAGGGCGATCAGCCACCCGCCGCGCGCGAGAGCGCGAATCCGTTTCACGGCGCGTCTCACGCGGCGCCTCGCGGCGAGCGGACGCGCGAGGTTCGAGAGTTCGAGGGGAGGACCACGTGCGGCGAGAGACTAGCGACCGCGAAGCTCCGTGCGCGACGGGCGCCCTCACGCTCCGAGCAGGCGCACCTTGACCGTCTTGCCCTTGACCTTGCCCGCCGAGAGGCGCTGCACCGCGAGGCCCGCGATCGCGCGCTCGACGGCGACGTACACGGAGTGGTCGTTGACGTGGATCTTCCCGACTTGCGCAGCCGTGAAACCCGCCGATCCGGTCAGTGCGCCGAGCACGTCGCCCGGGCGCATCTTGTCGCGCCGGCCGCCGAGGATCTGGAGCGTCGCCATCGGCGGCAGCAGCCGCTCGCGGCTGGTCGCGGGACACGCGGCGAGGCTCTTCCATTCGAACTCGACGCCGTGCGCCTCCTGGATTCGCTCGACGAAAACCCGCTCGCGGCGGCTGGCGAGCGTCAGCGCCCAGCCCTCGGAATCGACGCGCCCCGTGCGGCCGATGCGGTGCAGGTGCACCTGAGGATCGGGCGACACGTCGACGTTGATCACGGCTTCGAGCTGCGCAATGTCGAGGCCGCGCGCGGCGACGTCGGTTGCGACGAGCACGGAACAACTGCGGTTCGCGAACTGCGCGAGCACCTGGTCGCGCTCGATCTGCTCGAGCTCGCCGTGCAGCGCCAGCGCGACGAAGCCGCGCGCCTGCAGCCGCTCGAGCAGGTCGCGGCACTGCTGGCGCGTGTTGCAGAACGCGAGCGTGCTGACCGGCCGGTAGTGCTCGAGCAGCACGGCCACCGCGTTCGAGCGCTCCGGTTCGGCGACTTCGTAGAACACCTGGCGGATCTTCGTCGGCGCGTGCTGCTCGAGCAGCTTGACTTCCTTCGGCGCGCGCAGGAGTTGCCGGCTCAAGTCCGCGATGCTCTCGGGATACGTCGCGGAGAAAAGCAGGGTCTGGCGCTTCGGCGGGCAACGGCCCGCGACCGCGACGACGTCGTCGTAGAAGCCCATGTCGAGCATGCGATCGGCTTCGTCGAGCACCAGCGTCTTCAGCGCCTCGAGCTCGAGCCCCGCGCGCCGGATCAAGTCGAGCAACCGCCCCGGCGTCCCGACCACGACGTGCGCGCCGTACTCGAGGCTCGTCATCTGCGCGCGCGCGGGTGTTCCGCCGCACAGCGTGAGGATCTTGAGGTTCTCCTCGGTGCGCGCGAGGCGCCGCAGCTCCTGCGTGACTTGCTCGGCGAGCTCGCGCGTCGGACACAGCACGAGCGCTTGCACGCGCAGGTCGCTGGCGTCGAGGTTTCGGAGCAGCGTGAGCCCGAAGGCCGCGGTCTTTCCGCTGCCGGTCTTCGCTTGCGCGATGAGGTCGTGGCCCGCGAGCGCGAGCGGCAGACTCGCGGCCTGGATCGGCGTCATCGCGACGTAGCCGAGCTGCTCCAGGTTCGCGAGCGTGGCGGGAGGCAGCGCCAGGGCGCCGAACGAGCGGTCGGAAGAGGTTTGGGTCATGGGCGTGCAGCCCCGTATTCGAACCCGGACGGCGTCCGAAGCCCCACCCAAATCTCGCGCGCACCCTCCGCGGCCCCGAAAAGGCCGGAGAAACGCTCGAACGGCGCCGAAATTCCGCGCCGACGCGCTCCGGCTACCGCTCGAAGAACGTGCGGTAGGTGTGCGGGTCGAGGTCGCCGATGTCGATCAGCGCGATGAAGTCGATCGTCTTGAAGGCGCGGTCGATCGCGGGCTCGCCGACGATCTTCGCCCCGAGCTTGAGGTAGCTCGCGAACAGGGGCGGCAGCTTCACCGAGGTGTTGATGTCGGCGTTGAAGCTCTCGTCGAAGCACAGGAAGTCCGGCAGCGGCCTCACGATCAGGTCCGTGCGCAGGAAGTTGCCCGCGCGCAGGAAGTCGTAGGTCGCCTTGGCGAGGTGCGGATCCTGCGACGTGAGCGAGCAGCAACCGAAGATGTAGCGCTTGTGGTTCCACGTGAGGTACGCCGCGAGCGCGCGCCACAGATGGTTGAGCACGCGGCCGTTGCGGTGCTCGCGCGCGACGCACGCGCGGCCGGTTTCGACCGCGGAATCGAGCAGCCACTCGGGCAGCTCGGAGAGGTCGTACTCGCTCGCCGTGTACCAGCCTGCGCCGGCCTGCGCCATCGGCTGCGTCTGGACGCGGTAGGTCCCGACGACCTGCCCGGTCTCCTGCAACGTCACGAGGATGTGGTGGCAGTTGAGGTCGTAGCGATCCTGGTCGAGCCCGGTGAGGAACGACTCGTCGAGTCCCTCGGCGAGCTCGAGGTTGAAGACCTCGAAGCGCAGGCGCTGGATCGCGAGCAGGTCCTCCTTCGTGCGCGCGAAGCGCGTGAGGTAGCTCCCGCCGGCGATGTCCTTGACCGGGATGTTGGCCTCGAACTTCGGGTAGGACTGGTCGAGGACGAGCTGTCCGTCGCTCGTGCGAACGGCGGCGGCGCGGGGCGGTTGGGGGCTCGAGGTCACGGGAGGGCGATCCGCAAGGCGGGTCGGGGGCTGGGCGGGGAGCTGGGCGAAGGGTACCCAAGCGCGTTCGATGCGGCCACGGCCGGAGCGTGTCCGGCGAGTCGAGAGTGGAGAGCGTGGAGCGAGTCGAGCGCGCGAGGCGCAGCAAGACGAACTCGCGCCCAAAAGCCCGGCGCCAATCCGGTTTCAAGGAACGATGAGGATCGCGGCGTTCGCCGGTCGAGCGCGCAGGCCCCGTATGATTTGGGGAGATGCCGTCGTTTCCGCCGCCCAACGTCCCCGTTCGCCGCCCTCGAACTTCGCGCGCGCTCGCCGCGGCCGTGCTGGGGCTCGCGCTCGGCGCATCGACGTGCTCGCCGAGCGGCCCGAAGCCGCCGAACCTCGTGTTCATCGTGCTCGACACGCTGCGGCCCGACCACCTCGGCTGCTACGGCTACGGCCGCGACACGAGCCCGAACCTCGACCGCTGGGCGGAGCAGTCGGTGCTCTTCGAGAACGCGCAGAGCGCCGCGCCGTGGACCGCGCCCAGCTTGATCTCGCTGATGACGTCGCTCTATCCGAGCGTGCACGGCGTCACGACCTTCAACAACCCCGGCCAGATGAACGAGCGCGTGACCACGCTCGCCGAGGTGCTCGAGGAACAGGGCTATTGGACCGCGGCCTTCACCGACGGCGGCTTCGCGAAGCCGCAGTTCGGACTCGGTCAGGGCTTCCGCACGTATCCGCTCAACGAAGGCGACCTGCCCACGGAGCACGCCTCGAACCTGCTCGAGCCGAGCCGTCTGCGCCCCAACGTCGACCGCACGTTGAAGTGGCTCGACGAAGTCGGCGAGCAGCCCTTCTTCCTGTTCTTCCACACCTACGAGATCCACGGGCCGTACCAGCCGCCCGAGGAGTACGTGAAGCGCTATCGGCCGGAGTGGAACGACGCCGAGGAGCACGCGCGCGTGAATGCGGCGCTCGAGCGACTGGACGTTGACGAGCCTCTCGATGCGGCCGCCGTCCGGCTCTTGCTGCGACACATGGAGCACTGCGCGCCGCTTCGCCACGCAGACGAGGCCACCCAGAGGGTCCGCGGCCAGCGGCTTCACCGGCATCAGGTGCAGTTCGGCGTCGAGTCGCTCGAGCCCGAACGCATGCAGTTCTGGCGCGATCTCTACGACGCGGAGATCCGGCACTCGGACTTCGAGCTGAAGCGCCTGCTCGACCGGCTCAACTCGGCGAAGTTGCGCGAGAACACGGTCGTCGTGTTCGTGAGCGACCACGGCGAGGGCTTCGGCGAGCACGGCATCGCGGGCCACGGCAGCGTGCTGCACGAGGAGAACCTGCGCGTGCTGCTCATGGTGCGCGCGCCGGGCCTCGAGCCGCGCCGGGTGACCGAGATCGTGCGCACGATCGACGCGATGCCGACGGCGCTCGAGTTGTTGGGCGCGGCGCGCGCGGAATCGCCCGAGGAGCTTCCGCTTCAGGGCCGCAGCCTCGTGCCGGTGATGCGCGGCGAAACGCTGCCCTCCGCCCCGTCCTTCAGCCACGCGTTGTCGCAGATCGGGCGCGAGTCGCGGCTGTGGTCGGTGCGCGACGGCGGCTGGCGGCTCGTGTGGGACAACGACCGCGGCGAGGCGCGGCTCTACGACTTGGACAGCGATCCGAACGAGACGGTCGACGTCGCCGCCGAGCGCCCGGAGGTCGCCGAGCGCTTGCTCGGGCTGATGCGCGCGCAGTGCGAGCTCGACAAGCTCTTCTTCGACCGCGCGTCGGGACCGATCAAAGCGGTGTACGAGTACGACGCGGCGATGCTCGCGGAGCTGAAGAAACTCGGCTACGTCGACAGCCACTCCGCCGCGGCCGACGCGATCGTTCCCCACTTGCTCGAGCGCCCGAAGTACTGCGGGCACTGACGCTGGGTCAGGGCTTCAGCTCGACAGCGCACTCGAAGGCGCCGCGCCAGTCGCACTTCTCGAGCGCGATCTCCAGCGTCTTCGCGAAGTCGCGCTCCAGCACGCGCTCGAGCTTCGTCGCGCCGTTGCAGACGACCTTCACCGGCTTGGAGAGGTCCAACAACTCGCGCGAGAGGCACAGCGTGAGCTTGTCGACGCCCTCGGACACGATGCGCACCTCCTGATCGACGATCTCGGCGCTCAGGCTCGCGGTCGGCTTCTGTCCCGCCTTGCCCGCGCCGCTCTTCGCGAGGTCGTCCACGCGAATCCAGTAGGTCCACGGCTGCGTGAGCGTCTGCAGGTTGCGCGCGAGCTTCTTCGGGTACGGATCGCGCGGGCGCTCCGCGAGCCACGCGAGTCCCTCGCCCAGGTGCTGCCACGTGCTGTAGTCGTGCTTGCCGCCGGCGATCTCCTTGTAGAGCACGCGCACGCCGAGCTCCGCGAGTTCCTTCGACGTCTTGCGCGGCTGCTCCACCGCGCAAATCGGGTCTTGGTCGCCGTGAGCGATCCACACCGAGAGGTTCGAGAGGTTCGGCAAGTAGCCGTTCGTCGACCAAGTCACCGCGCCCATCGGCGCGATCCCCGCGAAGCGGTCGGGCCGCGTGATTCCGAGCTGCCAGGACCAAAAGCCCGTCTGCGAGATCCCGGACACCCACACGCGGTCCAGATCGATGGCGAAGCGCGACGCGAGGTCCTTGAAGCACGCGTCGAACACGGCGCTGACTTCGTCCTCGAGGCGCGCGCCCTTCAGGCCGTCCGCGCCGATCTGCTCGATGATTTCGGTGCGCACGACGAGCGCGCCGTCGAGTCCCCCCGCTTCGGCGCGGTGGCGAAAGTAGCCGAGAAACTCCGCCTTGCCTTTCGGATCGTGCTTCGCGCCGCCGCCGTGCCCTGGATCGAGCAGAAGCGGCGCGGGCTTCGAAGGGTCGTACCGCTTCGGAATGTCGACCGCGTAGCGGAACGAGTCCTTGCCCACCGCGAAGGTGAAGCCCGTGGTCACGCTCCCGAACTGCTCGAAGGGCTCCGCGTTCTTGCCCTTGCCGCGAGGTTTCGGCTCGCCCTTCGGCAACAACGGCCCTTCCCGCAGCGCCTCGAGCAGCGAGTCGTAGTCGTACTTCGCGCTCCACGCTTTCGCCGAAGTCGCGAGTTGCTTCACGGACTTCTCGTCGCCGGCGAACGCGGAGGTGAGGGCCTCGCGCAACTTCGTCGCTTCGGCTCTGGGCAGCTTGGGGAGCGGCGTCTGCGCGAACGCGCTCGGCGCCAGTCCCCCGGCGAGTGCGACCGACCCGATTCGAAGAGCTCCCGCGAGGCGCGCGAAGGTGTTCATTGCAGCCACGTCTCGAGAGTCTTGGATGCGCGCGTGTTTGCAGCTTGTGCGTCGGAGCGCACCCTCACGTCGAACTTCGCGGCCTCCTGCTCGAGGCGCGCCTGCACGTCCGCCAGCCCGGCGCTCCGCAGCAGGGCCGCTACGTCGACACCTTCCTTCTGCGCCGCTCCGAAGTTGAGCCCCTCGAGCTCCACGAGCTCGCGCGCGAGCGCCTCCGTGTCGAGCGCGCGCAACCGCCGACCGAGGTCCAGCAACCCGCGCTCGATCACGTCGACGAGCGACGCCTCCGCGGTCGCATCGCGCCACACGTCGTAGCGCGGATCGCCGTCCTCGAACATCACGAACGCGTACTCGCGCAAGTAGCTGCGCGCGCGCTCGCGAACGCTTGCGGCGGGATCGCGGAACGCGAGATCGAGCACGTCGAGCGCCCGCGGATGACCGCCGTGAAGGACGAAGGGCTTGAGCGCCTGCTCGCGCTGCGGCACGGAAAGCTGAGGGAAGACCTCGAGCATCACCGCCGCCGCCTCGTCGGCGCTCAGCGCGGCGACGAGTTCCTGCGACACCGCCCAGGCGAGCCGCCAGTTGTCGGGCTCGACTCGGAAGCGCGCGAGCCACGTGCTCGCGTCTCGCTCGTTCGACGCGCTCTCCGCGGCCTGCGCCTTCTCCGCGAGCTCGCGCGCCCGTGCTTCCGCGCGCGCCGTTTGCGCGAGGGCCAGCGCATGCGCCTCCAGAGCCTGTGCACGCGCCGCCTGCGCGGTGTTCAGCCGCACGAGCAGCACCACGGCAACCGCGAACAACCCCACGACCAAGCCGATCAACGCTTTGATCATCGCCGCACCTCCCTGGGTTCGAATCGCCACGCATTGCTCTCGGATCGCCTCGAGATTCCCGAAGCGTGCGAGCGCCGCCGCACGCGCCGCCTCGCGCGAGAGTCCTTCTCGCATGCCTTCCGCCGTCGCCTCCTCGATGTGGAAGCGCAATTCCTCCTCGACGTCGGCGTCGATGGCGCGCGGGCTGCGCCAATCGGGCCCGCGACCGCCGAACGGCGAGAGCCGCGCGAGCAGCGACGTCCTCACGCGCCCTCCGGTGCGAGCACGCCCTCGACGGCGCTCGTCATGCGCCGCCAGTTCTCGGTCTGCGCCGCGAGCTCGCGCCGGCCCTGGCGCGTCAGCGAGTAGAACTTCGCGCGCCGGTTCGAATCCGACGCGCCCCACTCCGCTTCGATCCATCCGCGCCGCTCCATGCGGTGCAGCGCCGGATACAGCGAGCCTTCCTCGACCACGAGCGCCTCGGCGGAGCGGCGCTGGATCTCGCGCACGATGCCGTAGCCGTGCTGCGCGCCTCGCGTGAGGACCTTCAGCACCAGCAATTCCAGCGTGCCCGGGAGCAGCACCTGCTTTTCGTTGTCGTTCGCCTTGGCCATGAATCGGAGCCTCGTGCGAGGGCGACTCCCCTCGCGGGTCTAGGGGAAGGCTAGTCGCGCTCCCCTAGCCCGTCAAGGGGTCCGGACGACCTCTGGGGAACGCGTGCTCGTCAGCGCGCCGCCGGTCGGTAGCGGTACAGCCGCACGCGGTAGTCGTCGCCGGGCTCGCGCCGGAAGCGCGCGGCGGCGTAGGGCGCGAAATCGTCGAGCAAACGCAGGTCCTTGACCTCGAGAGCGAACTCCGCGACGCGCTCGAGACGCACGCCCGCGCCTTCGACGAGGCGCGACTCGGCCCCCGTGCGCCGCGGATAGATGCCGCACACGACGAAGGTCTCGCGCGCGTCGCGTTCCAGCCGCGCGAGGCAGTCGGGCCCCTTCACCACGCCGGCCGCATCGACGCCTTCGCGCGTCAGGTACCACGCGAGCGGAGGCTCGCCGAGCACGAAGACGCGCGCGCCGTGGGGAAGCGCCGAGGCCAGCTCCGACGCCAGGCTCTGCATGCCTCGCGACGCGCGCCACGGATCGCTCGGATCGTCTCGAACGTGCGCGACGACGAACGTGAGCGCGGCGACGACGGAAGCGAGCGCGGCGAGCGGCGCTCCTCGCGCGCCGGCCCCCGAGTCCCGCGAAAGACGTTCGACGAACGCTTGGAGCGCGACGCCGGCCGCAAGCATCGCCGCGATCGACAGCGGCAGCAGCAAGCGCGCATAGGGCTGGTACAGCGGCGTCAGAGCCGACCACAGCGCGAGCCACGCGAGCAGCGCGAGGGCGGGAAGCTCCAGCGCTCGTGCGCGCCGCCAGAGCGGCAAGAGCGCCAGACCGGCGAGGACAAAGGCGCCGCTGGATGCGCCGAGGGTGAGCGCGAACCCGCCGAGAAGGGCGAGTGCGACGAGCGAAACGAGCGTGCGAGCGCGTTGCGCCGTTGCGCTCGCCGCAGCCGCGAGGGCGAGCGGCAGCGACGCCGCGCTGAACGGACCTTCGAAGAACGCCTGCTGCGACACGTGGCGTCCGAGGTTCTCGATCCACGCCCCGCGGAGCATCGTGCTCTGGTATTGGGCCAGTTCCGCGTAGCCCCCCGGCTGCGCTTCGATGAACGCCGCCCAAGGCGCATAGAGGAGCGCCGCGACTCCGCCCGCCACGAGCCCGACGAGCATCGGACGACGCCAGTCGGCGCCGGCGCGAGCTCGCGAGACGATCAGCGGAAAGCAGCCCGCCGCGACGCTCACGAGCGCGAGCCAGCCGTGGTACTTCGTGTTCCATGCGAGTCCGACGCACACGCCGGCGGCGAACGCGTCGCGCCAGCGGCCGCCGCGGACCGCTTCGACGAGCACGTACACCGCGCCGAGGTGCGCGAGCGCGAACGCCCCATCGGTGAGCGCCGAGCGCGACAGCGCGATGTGGTATTCGCTGAACGCGAGCAGCGTCGCCGCCGCGAGTCCCGCGGCCGCACCGAACCACCGCCGGCCGACCCAGGCGAGCAGCGCTACCGTGGCGGCGCCGAGCAGAGCGTTGAGACCCACGAGCGCGAGGTCGACGCTCGCGCCGGCGATCCGTGCCACCAGGCCGCCGATTGCGAAGTACAGCGGCGGCGAGAACTTCTCCTGCTCGGGGTACAGGCCCGTTTCGGCGGCGGGATCGGCGACCGCGGAAGCGCTGAAGGCGTAAACGCCCTCGTCGAAGTGATCGACGCCCAGACTTGCGGGCGACCACGCGCGCAGCAGGAGCGCGATCGTGCAGAGCAGGGCGAGAGCCACGCCGAAGCGCGGCCTCTGGGGCTCAGCGACGCCCACGGGCTCGTTCTCTTGCGTACAGGACGCCGCCGTGCGCGCTCGCGAGCGAACGCCAGCCGGAAAGTTGCTCGAGGCGCTCGGGCTTCGAGTCGCGCGCGACGTAAACGAAGTCGATCGCGCGCTCGTCGAGGAACCGCGCGACGGCGTCGAGGTCGTCGGAGGCGAAGAACCCGTCCACCTCGACGCGCTTGCGCTCGAAGTCGACGGTGAGGAAGAAGTGCGCGTCGTAGCTCAGCCCCGGAAACTCGGGCGCCAGCCAGCGATAGTCGTGAGGCTGGGCGAGCAGCACCGAACGGTCGTCGGAAGCCGCTCGCAGCGCGTCGACGAGCGCGCGCTGCTCCGCCGAGAGGAAGATCGCCGGCCGGTACTCGTTGAACGACGCAACGCGCCAGCGGTGGTGAAGCTCGCGCGCGGGCGTCGCCCCGAGCACCAGCGTCGCGAGCAGCGCGTGCGGCCACGGCACTCGCGTGCGACTCGCGAAGTAGATCCCGCCCGCCACGAGAAACAGCGGGACCTGCGCCGTGGTCGGGCCGCGATCGGCGTAGGGATACAACGGGCCCGAAAGCGTCATCGCGAGACAACCCGCGGCCCAGCCGAGCAGGAACACCTCGTCGAGACTCGCGCGGCGCCAGTACGCGACGAGCCCGAAGAGCGCGAGCCCTGCAACGAGCGGATACGCGAGGAGCACACTCACGGCCGCGACCTCCGGCGGACGCCAGCCGGGGAGCGGGAGCCCCGAGCGCAACTGAACCCACGCGACGGCCGCGAGGACCGAGCTCGTCGCCACGGCGCAGGCGAGCGACGCGCGGCGAACGTCGCGCGTCGCCACTCCGCGCAGGTGCGCCAGACCCAGGGTCGCCGCCTGGATCAAGAGCAACAGCGGCCCCTCGTAGGGATGCAGCACCGTGATCGCGCAACAGAGCACAGCCGCCACCGAGACTCGCCGCGCGCTCGCGCGCCGCACGGCTGCGTGGAACGCGAGCAACGCGAGAATCGTGAACACCCACGCCACCAGGAAGTGCGTGTCGAACAGCACCTTGATCGCGTAGTGGCTGCGGTACGACTCCCAGACCGGGTGAGCCTCCAGCCAGGCGCCGAGCCGCGGCGAGAGGTCGGGGCCGAGCCAGCGCCGCTCCGCGAGCAACTTGAGGTGTCCGCCGAGCCCGCCGCCGAGCAGCGTGGCGAGGAACACGCACCAACTCGCGGGCGTGGCGCCCAGGAAACGCCGCGCACAGTGGAACAGCAGGAGCGTCAGCACGAACGCGAACGGCGCGCCGAGCCACTCGTACACGAACTCCGGCGGCCGATCGATGGCGCGCGCGATCGCGCCGACTCCCCAGTAGAAAACCACCGGCAAGTAGGCGCGATGCGGCTCGGTGGTGAAGCGGTTGTCGGTGAGCGGACCTGTGTGCTCCGTGCGCCGCTCCCACACGCGGTATTGCATCACGTCGGGCGAAGTCGCCAGACAACCGGTGAACTCGTGGTCCGCGGCGACGGTCGCCTCGGCGCGCCAGAGCGGCGCCAAGTGCAACAAGGCCGCCGCCAGGGCGACCAGCCACGCCGCGAGCGGCGTTCGCGAGAGAAGAGGAGCGCGGGGGGACACTGGGGGAAGCTCGCCGAGCACGACAGCCAGCACGGACCGGATGGAAGTGCGCCGCAGAGTCGCTCGAGCCGCGGGCACAGCGGACCGTGCACTGCCCGGTAGACTGCAAGGACGTGAGAGCCTGCGTCGACCGGCGCGAGTCGAACGCCCCGATCCCCCAACGCTACCATCCCCCCTTCGCGCTCGCGTCCATGGCGTCCCACGGCCAACCTTCGATCGAAAGCGCCACGCACCGCCTCGACGCAGCTCGCGCGCTGCGTTTTGGCTTGGTGTGCGCGGCCAGCTTCGCGCCAGCGCTGCTCGATCCCGGCGCACTCGACCGAATCGGCGCGCAGTGGCCGCGCGCCGAATCCGCCGCGCCTTACTGGCCCGGCGCCTCGCTGCTCGAGGCCTGGGTGTGGACGCCGCTGGTGGCCCTCAGCGCCTGTTCGCTGTTCTCGGCGCCGGGTCTCGCGCTCGCGGCCGCCTTCGGGGCGGCGACCGGCCTCGGGCGCTGGCTCGCGAGCGCCCTCGCACTCAACCTCGTCCTCGTGAGTGCGGCGGCCGGCCTGCTCGGACTCGCGGCGCCGCAAGTCGCGCGCGGCGCGAGCTTCGGGGCAGCCGTCGCAGTTCTCGCACTCGCGTGCTTCGCGTGGCTCTTCGCGCGGATTCGCGGCGGAGCGACGTTGCCGTGGCCCCCGCGACTCGCGCAGTCGCTCGCGCCGACACTCGCGATTCCGTGGCTGTTGCTCGCGGCGTTGGGCCCGAAAATCCACTGGGAGAGCTTCAACGGCGACGGCGTCCACGCCTTCGAATCGATCCGCCTGCTGCTCGTGCAGCCCACGCCGTTCTGGCCCGAGGAGGCCGGCGCCATCCGCGGGTTTCCGGGCCTGACGAGCATGCTGTTCGCGTTTCCCGGCGCGTGGTTCCTGCGCCTTTTCGGCGAAAGCGAAGGCGCTGCGCGCGTGAGCGCCGCGCTCTACCTCGCCGGAGTCTTCGGCGGCGTCGCGGCCTTCGTCGAGCACGCGCGCGGAGCGTTGCGCGCCGTCGAAGCGTGGCTGATCTGGGCCGCGCTCGCCGTGTACATGCTCGTGATGGCGTTCAGCGCGAGCTACGACCCGTACTCGGCGGACATCGCCTTGCCGGCGACGCAGGACACGCTCACGGTCGCGTGCGTGCTCGGCGCCGTCGCCGCTTCGCTGCGCGGCGAACGCGCGTGGACCGCGCTGTTCACCGCGCTCTCGTACGCCTCGCTTCCGAGCGGGCTCATGCTGCTGGGCCTGTGGAGCGTCGCGGCGGCGCTGTTCGTCCGACCGCGGCCGCTGCGAGGCGTCGCGACGATGCTCGTCACGCTCGCGGCCTGCGGCGTGCTCGCGCGCCTCGCGCCGACGCTGCTCGAGTGGCTCGGCCAGCCGCGCCCGGGCGACGAGTACGAGAGCCTGATCGCGCGGTTCTCGTACCTGCAGGCGACCGACGTACGCCGCGCGCTCTTCGCCCTCGTCCCGTGCGGGATCGTCCCGGGACTCGCGCTGCTCGCGTGGCGCCGCTTCGACGCGCCATCGCGCGCGCTGGCCCTCGTCGCGCTCGGCTACTTCGCCTTCTTCTACGTGCAGGCCTACGTTTCGCTGCACCACTTCGTGCCCGCGATGTTGCTGCCGCTCGCGGCGTTCTGGCGCTCGGGGCCGGCGGCGGCGGAGTCGAGCCGCAAGTGGGCGCTCGCCGCGACCGCCGCGGGCCTCGCGCTCGCGACCTGGTGGTCGTGGCCCGCCTCGGCGACGCCCGTGGTTCACGCGCGGCGCGTCGGCGCGAGCCTGCTGGCGCGCGTGGAAGGCTACGAGCGCTCGGCGCCCGAGTCGCTCGCCGCGGCGAGCGCGCTGCGGCACCTGTTTCCGTCGGGACTTTCGCGAGAGGTGCCCGATGCGAGCTACGGCGGATCGCCGTACATTTGGAATCGCTACGCCCTGCGCGTGGGACCGAACGAAGCGCCCAACTACGTGCTGCAGCGCGAGGACGAGCCCGCACCGGTCGGCGCGCAGCAGCTCGGAGTCCAGGACGGCTTTGCGCTCTACGTCCGCGACCGCGAGGTGTGGCGCGCGCACGCGGCGGCGCCGCTGCCCCATCCGCCGGGCGCCGCGCTCTACGAGATCGACCGCGGGCGCTTGTTTCTCGGCGCGCAGCCGCGTCGAGACGGGCCCGCGATCTTGAATCTGCGCGACGTGCGCAAGCGCTGGAACCGCTGATGCCGAGCGCGCGCCGACTGAAGCTCGCCACGGCGGCGAGCGTGCTGCTCGGCGCGCTCATCGCCGCCGCATGGGTGCGCGCGACCGACGGCCCGGCGGCGCTCGGCACGCTGGCCGACGCGAAGCCGCTGGCGGTCGCGGGCCTGCTCGTGCTGACGTTCGTGTTCGTGGCGACGCGCTTCGTGCGCTGGCAATTCCTGCTGCGCCGCGCCGCGACCGCGGTTCCCGCGCGCGACAGCCTCGTGGTGTACCTCGCGTCGCTGCCGGGCGCGGCGACACCGGCCTATGTCGGCGAGGCGATCCGCTGCGTCTTCCTGCGGCGGCGCACGAAGGCGCCGCTGCGTCGCACGCTGCTGTGCCTCGCGCTCGAGCGCCTCTTCGACTTCGGCGTGCTGTGCGCCTTCGCGTTGCTCTTCGTCCCGCAGTGGTGGATGCGCGGCGTGCTCGTCGCGTTGCTCGCCCTCGCCGCGCTCGCGACCCTCGCCGCTCGCACCGTCGCCGCGCGCCTCGACACGCCGCGCCACGTGCTCGACGAGCTGTTCTCGGCGCGCTCGATGCTCGTGACGCTCGCCCTGTCGCTGGTCGTGTGGGCGCCGGTGACGGTGGGCCTGGGTTTGTCGGCCTGGGGCTTGGGCGTCGAACTCGCGCCGAGCGCGGCCGTGGCGAGCTACGCGGGCGGAACGGTGTTCGGCGCGCTCACGCTCATGCCCGCCGGGGTCGGCGCCGCCGGAAGCGCGCAGATCGTGTTGCTCGAGCAGCACGGCCTCGCGCTCGTCGACGCCATCGCCGCGGTCACGCTCTTTCGCGCGCTGACCACCGGCGTGTGCCTGCTCGTCGGCGTGGTGTTCCTGGTCGTCGAACTGCGCGCGCAACGCGGCCTCGGCGCGCGGCCGGCGCGCGAACACTTCGACGAGATCGCGCACGACTACGGCGCACAGTTCAAACCGCACGTGTGGGAGCTGCTGCTGCAGCGTCGCACGGGTCGGCTCGCGGAGGTCCTGCCGCCGCCGAACGGCGCGCTCGGCCTCGACCTCGGCTGCGGACTCGGCGCGCAGGCGCAGGAACTTCGCAAGCGCGGCTGGCGCGTCGTCGGCGTCGATCCCGCGCTCGATTTGCTGCGCGCGGGCGGCGCAGCGGCGGGCCCTTCGGCGGCGGCGCCCGCGGTACGTTCGGCGGTCGCGAGCGGCGTCGCACTGCCCTTCGCCGACGGGAGCTTCGACTTCGTCTACACGATCGGCGTGCTCCACCACATGACCGGCCCTGGCGAGCAGGACCGCGCGTGCGCGGAGATCGCGCGCGTGCTCAAGCCCGGCGGGACGCTGGTCGTGCAGGAGACGAACACCCTCAACCCTTTGTTCCGTTTCTACATGGGGTACGTGTTCCCGATCCTCTCGCGCATCGACGAAGGCACGGAGCGCTGGCTGCCGCCGGCGCGCTGGAGGGCGACTCCCGGCCTGGAATTGAGGGAAATTCAGCATTTCACGTTCCTGCCGGACTTCTTGCCGCGCGCGCTGCTCCCCGCCTTCGTCGCTCTGGAGCGCAAGCTCGAAGCGGGCCCGCTCGCGCGTTTTTCGGTGCACTACCAGGCTCTCCTGCGAAGAAACTGAGCACCGCGACGCGGAACTCAGTGCGTTTTCGAAAGGTCTTGATAGGCGGAGCGAACTCCGCGAACTCGCCAGCCGCCGTAGACTGGGAGGTCGCTCGCGCAACTTCGGGACAGCTCACACACCGCACCATGACGTCTTTGCACCCCGCCCTGACTTTCGCGCTCGGGCTCGCTCTCACTTCGACTCTCGCCTCTGCGCAGAACGTGCGGGCCGTCCGCGTCACCGGCGGGCTGATCGAGCCGTGCGGCGTCGCCGCGGCGCCCGGCGATACGCAGCGCCTGTTCGTCATCGAGCGCACGGGCGCGATCCGCATCCTGATCAACGGTGTGCTGCAGGGGCCGAAGTTGATCAACCTGAGCTCGAAGCTCACGTCGGCGAGCTACGACCAGGGTCTGCTCGGGATGGCCTTTCACCCCGCCTTCCAGCAGAACGGGTTCTTCTTCGTCAACTACACGAACACGAACGGGCACACGGTGGTCGAGCGCTACCGCATCCCCGCCGGATCCCCGAACCTCGCCGACCCGAACTCGGCGACCTTGATCCTCGGGCCGATCGCGCAGCCGCAGGACGACCACAACGGCGGCTGCCTGCGCTTCGGACCCGACGGCAAGCTGTACGTCGCGCTCGGCGACGGCGGCTGGGATCCGACGATCGGCGGCCCGAACGGCCAGGACCTCACGACCTTGCTCGGGAAGATGCTGCGCCTCGACGTCGACCTTCCCGCGCCGCACGTTCCGGCCGACAACCCGTTCTTCGGCAGCGCGACGACGCGCAACGAGATCTGGGACTTCGGCCTGCGCCACGTGTGGCAATTCAGCTTCGACGCGCACACGGGCGACCTCTACATGGGCGACGTCGGCGAGAACACCCGGGAAGAGCTCGACATCGAGCTCGCGGGCAGCGGCGGCGGACTCAACTACGGCTGGCGTTGCCTCGAGGGCACGCTGTGCACCGGCTACTCGGGGTGCTCGTGCACCGATCCCACGCTCGTGCCGCCGGCGTTCGAGTACTCGCACTCCACGGGTTGCTCGATCACGGGCGGCTTCGTGTACCGCGGCTGCCAGATTCCCGCGCTCTACGGCGAGTACCTCTTCGGCGACTACTGCACGGGCCGGGTCTACGGCGCGCGCTTCGACCGCAACACGGGGCAGCTCGGCCCGGTCGTCGACCGCACCGCCCAGCTCGCGCCGGGCGGCGGACACGCGATCTCGCGCATCAGCGCGTTCGGCGAGGATGCGCGCGGAGAGCTGTACATCTGCGACATGCAGGACGGCGAGCTCTATCGCATCGAAAACCTCGATCCGATCGTCGATTGCAACGCCAACGGCGCGCCCGATTCGTGCGACATCGCCGCCGGTGCGTCGCTCGACGTGAACGGCAACTCGATCCCCGACGAATGCGAGTGCACGACGCCGGTGACGCACTGCACCTCGAAGGTGAATTCGCTCGGCTGCAGCCCGAGCATCGGCTTCCTCGGCCAGGCCAGCGAAAGCGCACCGAACGGCTTCACCGTCAAGGCGCTGCAGGTCCTCAACCAGAAGACCGGCGTGCTCTTCTATGGAGTGAATGGCCGCACGAGCACGCCCTTTTTCGGCGGAACGGTCTGCGTCGCGCCGCCGATCGCCCGCACGCGTGTCACGCAGTCGGGCGGCAGCCCCCTGGGCGTGGACGACTGCAGCGGCGTGTTCGCGATCGACATGAACGCGTTCGCGCGCGGCGCCCTCGGCGGATCTCCGCACCCCGCGCTCTCGATCGCCGGCAGCACGATCAACTGCCAGTGGTGGGGCCGCGATCCCGGTTCGCCGAGCCCGTCGCAGCTCTCGAACGCGCTCGAGTACGTGGTCTGTCCGTAGGGAGCGCCGGCGGCGGCGCGCGGGCTCACAGGTAGCCGAGTTCGCGCAGCGTCTTGAGGTCCGCCTCGCTCAGGCCCTCGAGCGTCGGCGCCTCACCGCCGAGCGCGCCGAGCTTGCCGAGTTGGTGCGCCAGGGCGCGCCCCATCGGATGTTCGGGCGTGTACAGGTTCGTGAGTTCGCGCGGGTCCTTCGACAGGTCGTAGAGCTCGTGCGCCCCGTTCACCGGCCGGTGGATGTACTTCCAGTCCTTCACGCGCAGCGCGTACATCTGCGGATCCCGGCGCAGGCGATCCTCGGCCGCGTGGCGCACCTCGGAATACACGTCGCGGCCCGCGGCGGCCGAATCCTCGAGGGTCGCTACCAACGATTGACCGTCGAGCCGCGCGCGCGGTGAAGGGAGATCGAGGAGCTCGGCGAGGGTCGGCAGCAAATCCACCAGCCGGCCGCGCGGCTGGACCACGCGGCCCGCGGGAACGCCGGGGCCCGCGAGCACGAGCGGCACGCGCAGTTGCTCCTGGTAGAGGATTCCGTGCGTGAAGAAGTTGTGCTCTCCGAAGGCTTCGCCGTGGTCGGCGACGACGACGACGAGCGTGCGCTCGAGCTCGCCGAGTTGCGCGAGCTTGTCGAGCAGCCGCGCGAGCTGCGCGTCCATGAACTCGAGCTCGGCGTCGTAGAGCGCGACGAGGTTCGCGGGATCGGCGAGCGCGGGGATGCGCTGCGCCGGGCCGCAGCGCGGGAGCGGATCGGGCAGCGGGAAGCTCACGCGCGACGCGAGGTACTCGCGGGGCGGCGTGAACGAAGGGTCGTGCGCGTCGAAGAAGTGCGTGAACAGCGCGAAGGGCTGGCGGCCGTTCGCGTCGAGCCAGGCGAGCGCGAGGTCGGTGGTGTCGTCCGCCGGCCGCTGCGGCGCGTCGGTCTGGCGCGCGACGCCGTACTTCGCATTGACCGCGGTGAGGTCGTCGTCGTAGCTCTCGAACCCGCGCGCGAGCCCGTACTGCGCCCCCATCGGCTTGGCGCTGACGAAGGCCGCGGTGCGCCGGCCGCTCCCCGCGAGCAGCTCGGGCAAGCTCGCCACATCGCTCGACATCGTTTCGCCGCCGACCACGAACAAGCTGCGGACGCCGTGGCGGAAGGGATAGGCGCCCGAGAGGATCGTCGCCGCGGAAACCGGCGTGAGCGAGGACTGCGCGTAGATCGATTCGAAGCGCGCGCCCCGGGCGGCGAGCGCGTCGAGCGTCGGCGTCGTGCGCTTGGGGTAGCCGTAGCACGAGAGGTGGTCGGCGCGCGTCGTGTCGAGCAGCACCACGAGCAGGTTCGCCGGCCGCTCGGCGCGCGAACAGGCCGCAGCGAACAGGGCGAACACGAACAGCAGAGGCCGAACGACGTGCATCGCTCCAGTCTACGTTGTCGCGCGATCGACCCGCGCGAGAGTGCCGGCGCGGGCGGCGGGCTACACTCGCGGGCCGTGAACGCGTCCCGTCGCTCCGCGCTGCGCGAGGTGCTGCTCGCCGTCCTGCTCCTCGGCCTCGCGCTCGCCGCAGCGCACCTCACGCGCGAAAAACGCTACGAAGGCCGGCTCGCGAGCGACGAACCGGAGTGGATCGCGATCTCGATCCTTCACTGGCGCCAGTTCGCGCTCGGCGAAGCGCCCGCGGGCGCCGAACTCGACCCGCCGGCCGAGCGCTCCGACAATCCGTGGAAGCAAGGCGTGCAGCGCACGACCTTCGGCTACATGAACCCGTGCCTGCCCAAGCTCGTGTGGGGCGCGGTGCTGCACGTCGCCGGGCATCGCGAAGCCTCGCCGTACTCGTTCCAGCTCTTCTACAAGCCGGCCCCGCAGCGCCAACGCGACGCGTGGCTGCAACTCGTCCCGGCTGAAGGGGCTGCGCGCCGCACGGTGCTCGTGCTCACGGCGCTGTCCGCCGTGCTGCTCTTCTACTGCGCGCGGACTCTCGCGCCTGGCTTGCCTGGTTGGCTCGCGGGCGCCGCCGCGTTCGCGCTGTGGTTCGCGACGCCGCTCGTGCAGAGCACCTCGAACTACATCCGCACCGACCACTTCATGCTGCCGCTGTGCCTGGCGGGCTTGCTGGTCGCGCTGCGCACGCCGCGGCCGGGCCTGGCGTGGGGCGCGCTGCTCGGCGTCGCGTGCGGACTGAGCGTCGCGAGCAAGCTGAACGGCGGCCTGCTCTGCATCGCGACCGCCGCGTGGTGCGCGTTGGCGGTGCTGCGCGAGCGTGTCGACCTGCGCCGCTGCGCCGCCGCCCTCGCGCTCGCGGCCGCGCTTACGATCGCGATCTTCTACGCGCTCAATCCGCGGCTGTGGAGCGCGCCCGTCGAGGGCGTGCGCGACATCCTCGCGCGCTGGGACGTGCTCATGACGTTCTTCCAAGACGAGCACGCGCCGCGCACCGGAGTGGCCGTCGCGCGAACCCTCCCCGAGCGCCTCGACCTCTTCGCGCGCTCGCTTCCGAAGTGGAACTTCGCGCTCGGTTTGGTGAGCGGCGCAGCGGCGTTGATCGGACTCGCGCTCGTCGGCTACCGCGCGTTCCAACGCGACGCACGAGCGCAAGTCCTGCTCGCCTTCGCGCTGATCTTCGTCGCGGGGACGATTCTCTGGCTCCCGCTCGATTGGGAGCGCTTCTATCTGACCGCGACGCCGGCGCTCGTGCTGCTGCAGATCGCGCCGATCGCGATGTACCGAGCCAGAGCAAATTCTCCCCGCTAATCGCAGAACGCAACGGCGTTGCCGCGCGCGGCGCGATTAGCGGGGAGAATTTGCTCTGGCTCGGTACGTCGCGTTAGACGTTGGCCG
>CALFYL010000069.1 GCA_937952135.1 uncultured Planctomycetia bacterium | reverse complement strand
GCCGCGCGTGAACACGATCGCGAGCGTGCGGGAGAGGCTGCGCGCCACGAGCCGGAGTTCGTCGGGTTTCGAGAGCGCGAGTTGGAGCCCGGCGCCGTCGAAGGTGAGCGCGACGCGGTCCTCCTCGACCACGTGGCGCACCGAACCCGCGTCCTCGACCTCGTCGAAGCGCTTCCCGCCGAATTCGAGCCGGAACAGCGGTCCGATCTGGAGGAAGTCGCGCGGCAGCTCGATGCGCAGGTCCTGCGACAACAGGCCCGACGTGCGGATCGTCATCGACTGCGGCGAAGCGCGCACTCGCTCGAGCGCCTGCTCGACGCGCGCCGGCAACGTGACGGCGGCAGCGCTCGTGTCCGTCGAGTAGCGCTGGATCCGATCGTTCTTGTAGCGGATCGTCTCGACGCGGATCACCGCATCGTCCGTGAGCAGGATCGCGCGGACCGGCTCGATCAGCTGGTCCACGGTCTTCGTCGCGCCGCCCCACGGCACCTTCACGTCGAAGGAGTCGTAGCTGGTCGCCGTGCGCGCCGGCAACACCGGCTGCGTCGGCTGCACCGCGTACGTCACGTAGTCGTCGGGGTGCATGTCGACGAAGCGCATGCACAGCACGAGCGCGGCGTTGCGCAGCGTCACGTCGCTGCGGTTCACGATCTTCACCGCCACGTCGTCGCCGAACATCGGCCGCGAGATCTCGAGATCGAGGTAGGAAACCTGCGGGAAGAGCTGCTCGAAGTCCTCGCGCAGGATGCCTTCGCAGAAGTCGAGGTCGTAGAGCAGCAGGTTCCACTGCCCGTCCGACCGACGGCGGTGGAAGTGCTCGCGCATCTGGCGCTTGGCGCCCTCGCGGTCGCCTGAGTCGAAGTAGGTGCGCGCGAGCTGCAGCTCCGGGCTGAACCAGCCCGCGCCGAGCATGCTCGCTTCGTACATGCCGGTGATCGCGCGGCCCGCCGAAGTCTGGCGCAAGTACGCGCGCGAGCGGTACGGGTCGAACTGCTCGCGCAAACGCTCGGATTGCTGCGGATAACGCGTCGAAGCGAGCTCGAGATCGCCGCGCGCGAGCTCGAGCGCGCCGGAGCGCGCGCGCCAGACGCCGCGCAGCAGCAGGGCCGGCGCCGCTTGCTCGGGGTGCGCTTGGATGAATCCGTCGAGGTAGCTGCCGACGTCGCCGAATTCCGGCGGCAGCTCGACGCCGCCTTCGATGTGTGCGAGCGCCACGAGCAGGTGCGCCTCGGTCTCGAGCGGAGCGCTCGCGATCGCGGCGCGTGCGTGCCGCGCGCTCGACTCGTAGTCGAGCCGCGCCGCGGCGAGGTAGGCCGCGTCGCGCGTGAGGCACAACTGCTCCCACTCCGACAGCAGCGCGCGGAACACGGGCGCGGATTCGTTCACCAGCCCGATCAACTGGGCCTCGATGGGCCGGATGCGCGCGAGCAGATCCTCGCGGGCGCCGAGCGCCTTCTGCAATTCCGCCGTCGCCGCGTTGCGCTGCTCCAGGCTCGGCTGGGTGCTCAAGACGCCGGGAATCCCGATCACGACCGAGTTCGCGGCCTTGAGCGCTTCGAGCACGGTGCGGTACGTCGACCAGGTCTTGTCGTGGTCGTCGAGCGCGTCGAGCTGCCCCGCGAGCTGCGAGAGCAGCTCGAGCATGCGCGCGCGCACCTCCAAGGCCTGCGGCGCAACGTTCGCGTAGTCCTGGCGCGCGATGCGGTCGACGTACTCGCGGACCGAGCGCGAGTTCTGCGCGGCGGCGTCGAGCTCGCTCAAGACCCGCATCGTGCGGTCGATGTCGTACACCGGCGCCGCCTGCGGCTCGAGCTCCGCGCCCGCGTCCGCCGCACGCTCCAACGCCTCTTGCGCCGGCGCCAACTCCGCGCGCGCCTGCGCCACGCGCACGGCGCGGCCCTCGTTGCGCACGGCGCGCCAGACCGTGAACGCGACCACGCCCGCGAACAGCGCGGCGAGCAGGCCGCCGAAAGCCCACGCGACCCGGCGGCTGGCTCGGCTCGAAGCGGCGGTCGAGCCCCGCGAGTCCTGCGGCGAATCCGGCGACGAATTCGGGGACGAGTCTGGGGTCGAGTGTGGGGTCGCGCTCATGGCGGCGCATCGTAGCGAGACGGGCAGGCGCGCCCCTGCTACGCTCCCCGCGACATGGGCGGCGACAGGAGCAACGTGGAAACGCGGGAAACCAAGGCTCTCGATGCGAGCGGCGCGGCGCGGCGCCAGGTCGGCATCGATCTCGGCGGCACTTCGATCAAGGCCGGCGTCGTCACTCACGACGGCGAGCTGCTCGACGAGCGCACCTACGAGCCAGGCTTCGCTCGCGGGCCGCAGGCGGTGCTCGACACGCTCGCGGACATCTTCAAGGAGCTCGGCGGCGGCGATCGGCTCGGCATCGGCGTGCCGGGCCTGCTCGACCGCGCGCGCGGACACTTGATCGCGAGCCCGAATCTGCCGGGGTTCGTGGACCTCGCGGTGAAGCGCGAGCTCGCTCGGCGCACCGGACTCGCGCCCGAGAACGTGCACGTCGAAAACGACGCGAACGCGGCGGCGGTCGGCGAGCTGTGGCTCGGTGCGGGCCGCGGCGAGCGCGACGAGTTGCTCATCACGCTCGGCACCGGCGTCGGCGGCGGTTTGATCCTGAATGGCGAGCTCTACGCCGGCGCGGGCATGGCGGGCGAGGTCGGGCACATCGTCGTCGATCCCGACGGTCCGCCGTGCGGCTGCGGCAAGCGCGGCTGCGTCGAAACCCTCGCCTCCGCGACCGCCGCCAAGCGCCGCGCCCTCGCCGCGAACCTCCCGCCCGACGCGCCCGGGGACTTGGTGATGCTCACGGCTCGCGCGCGGAGCGGATCCCTCGCCGAGTCGGCGCTGATGCGCGAGATCGGACGCGATCTGGGCCGCGGGCTCGGTCCGGTCGTGTGCCTGCTCGACCTGCGCGTGTTCGTCTTCGGGGGCGGCTTCTCGGCGGCGCTCGACGTCCTCGAGGGCGGCATCCGCGAAGGCCTGGAGGAGCGCAGCTACGGCGGCCGCGCGCCGGCGATCAAGCTGCTCGGCGCGACGCTCGGCCCCTCGGCCGGCTGGATCGGCGCGGCGCGCGTGGCGCTGACCGCGCGCTGATCGTCGGCGGCCCGCAGGCGTTACTCTCTGCGCGATGCTCAGCACCCAACCCGCGATCGCGGTCCGAGGCCTCTCGAAGGTCTACGGCCGCGGCCTGTTCGGCGCCGGCGGCTTCAAAGCCGTCGACAACGTCACGCTCGAGGTCGCACGCGGCCAGGTGTTCGGCCTGCTCGGGCCCAACGGCGCCGGCAAGACGACGCTCGTGAAGATGCTCCTCGGGCTCGCGCGGACGACCTCCGGCGACGCGCAACTGCTCGGCAAGACGGTCGGCGACGCCCACGTGCGGCGCAGGGTCGGTTACCTGCCCGAGGGCCATCGGCTGCCGGCGTATCTGACCGGCGTGCAGATGCTGCAGCTGTTCGGCGAGATGTGCGGCTGCGACAAGCCGTACCTCGCGCGGCGCGTGCCCGAGGTGCTCGAGCTCGTCGGCATGCGAGACTCGGCGAAGCGCAAGATCCGCGAGTACTCGAAGGGCATGACCCAGCGCATCGGGCTCGCGCAGGCGATGATCCACGACCCCGAGGTGATCATCCTCGACGAGCCGACCGACGGCGTCGACCCGGTCGGGCGCGCGGCGGTGCGGCAGATCGTGCAGAACCTCAAGGACAAGGGTTCGACGGTGTTCATCAACTCGCACCTCCTCCAGGAGGTCGAGCTCGTGTGCGACCGCGTCGTGATCATGGTCAGGGGCAAGATCGTCCGCGAGGGTTCGATCGGCGAGCTTACGCCGCGCAACGGCCGCTACAGCTTCGAGCTCGCGCCCGTCCCCGCGAATCTGCGCGTGCTGCTCGGCGATCTCGGCGCCGGCTTCGAGGCGCACGCGACCGGCTTCGAGCTGCAACTGAACGACGCCGAGCTCGACCGCTGCGTCGACGTGCTGCGCGGCGCGGGCGTTTCGATCCGCGGGATCCTCGCGCGGCGCCTGAACCTCGAGCAAGCCTTCATCCAGCTCGTGAAGTCGCAGGGCCAGGGAGGCGCGCAATGAACGCCACGATCCTCCGCTCGCTGCTGCGCGATGCGTACTACCAGGTCGTCGACAACCTCGGCTTCCGCGTGCTTGCGGTGCTGTTCCTGCTGCCCGCGCTGTTCCTGTTGCTCGTCGGCTTCCGCGAGGACGGGATCTGGGTCGCGCGCTACTGGCACTGGGACTACTCCGAGTGGCTGCGCTCCGCGGCGCCGGAGATGAAGGTCGTCCCCGAGGGCGAGATGGCGAAGCTGCGCGCGGATTTGCTCGAGCAGCTCGTGTCGGCCGTGCTCACGCTCGCGGACCAATACGGGACCCTGTTCGGCATCGCCGCCATCGCCTTCTTCGTGCCGCAGATGCTCGAACGCGGCGCCGCGGACGTCGTGTTCTCCAAGCCCGTGTCGCGCCTCGCGCTGCTGCTCTCCCGCTACGTCGCGGGCCTCGTCTTCGTCGGACTGCTCTCGAGCCTGCTCGTCGGCGGCATGTTCCTGGCGCTGTGGATCACGTCCGACTACGTCGATCTCGGCCTGCTGTGGAGCGTTCCCACGCTGATCTACGGGTTCGCGATCTTCCACGCGCTCTCGTGCGCGATCGGCGTGTTCACGCGCAGCTCGATCGCCGCCATCCTGCTGACGATCGTGTTCATGCCGATCAACTGCGGCATGCACACGTGGTACGAGCGCAACTCGGTCGGCGAGCTCAAGGACGAGGCGCGGGTCGCGGCCGGCGGACAGCCGACCGAGCGGGATTGGCGCACCCGCGCGCTGCGCGCGTTCGTCGACGTCTACCACTTCACGATGCCCAAGGGCGGCGACGGCCGGCGCATCGCGGCGTCGCTTCGCAAGCGCATCGAGCGCGAACCGCCGGAGTTCGCCGACGACGACCTCGGCCTGTCGATCGCGGCGGCGCCGGAGGGATTCCGGCGGGAGCCGCGCAGCGCGTTCCACAAGGAGGGCGTGACGTGGATCGCACCGCACCCCGAAGGCGGCGGCGAGGCGACTTGGCGCTTCAAACGCGACAGCGTCGAGCGCGTCGGCAAGCGCAGCGACCTCGTCAAGCAGCTCAAGAAGGAGCTGAACGCCGACGGGAGGCTCGTGACGATCTCGGAGGTGAGCGCGAACCGCTTCGAGTGGCGCGAGAAGCGCGGCGACGAAGAGCGCTTGAGGCGCAAGTGGGTCTCGCAGATCGACGATGCGATCCTGATCATCGACTACGACGCCGAGGCGAAATGGGCCGAGGCGGCGGAGAACGAGCACACCGCGAGAGTCTTCGCGGCGGGCTGGACGATCCAGAGCACGGCGTCGCGCCGCGAGCAAGCCGAGAGCTACGACGGCGTGTTCGCCTGGGATGCGCCGTGGCGCTTCAACGCCGCGTTGTCCGTCGGGACGACCTTGCTGTTCATCGTCGGCGTGCTCGCGCTCGGCTGGTGGAAGCTGTCGCGCATCGACTTCTGAAGTCGGCGCGGAGCCACGAGTGGACGACCAGGTTCTCGACGAGTTGCGCGCCATCACGGGCGACGCGGGGCTGCTGACCGATCCCACGCGCCTGCTCGCGTACGAGTGCGACGGCCTCGCGCTCCTGCAACAGCGGCCGGCGTGCGTCGTCCTCCCGCGCACGACCGAAGAGTGCGCGCGCGCGATGGCTGTGTTGCACCGCGCGGGAGTGGCGGTGGTCGGCCGCGGCGCGGGCACGGGGCTCTCGGGCGGCGCCACACCGGTCAAGGACGCTGCGATCGTCGGCCTGGCCCGCATGCGCGACATCCTCGAGCTCGATGTCGCCAACCGCCGCGCGCGCGTGCAAGCCGGGCTGGTGAACGTCGACCTGAGCTTCGCCGCGGAGAAGCACGGGCTCTTCTACGCGCCGGATCCCTCGAGCCAGCACGCGTGCACGCTCGGCGGCAACGTCGGCGAGAACTCCGGCGGCCCGCACTGCTTCAAGTACGGCTCGACGAACCGCCACGTGCTCGGGCTCGTGATCGTGCGCCACGACGGGAGCGTGCTCGACCTGAGCGCGGCGCACGTCGACCCGCTCGGCTACGACCTCGTCGGACTGTTCGTCGGCAGCGAAGGCATGTTCGGCGTCGCGACCGAGATCGTCGTGCGCCTGATGCCGATCCAGCCGGTGGTCGAGACCGTGCTCGCGATCTTCAAGGACCTCGACGGCGCGTGCGATTCGGTGAGCGACGTGATCGCGGCCGGGCACGAGCCGGTGGCGCTCGAGATCCTCGACCGGCTCACGATCGAAGCCGTGGAGGCGAGCATCTTCGCCGCGGGCTACCCCAAGGACGCCGAAGCGGTGCTGCTCATCGAGTGCGAAGGCAGCGAAGCGGAAGTCTCGTCGAGCTTGGACGAAATCCTGGCCGTCGTGAAGCGCCGCGGGGCCATCGACGTGCGCCGCGCGCGCAACGCAAACGAACGCAAGAAGCTGTGGGCCGGCCGCAAGGGCGCGTTCGGCGCCATGGGCCGCATCGCGCCGGACCTGTACGTCGCCGACGTCGTCGTGCCGCGCACGAAGCTGCGCGAGCTCGTGCTCGGCACAACGAAGATCGCACGCGAGCGCGGGCTCAAGCTCTCGAACGTGTTCCACGCCGGAGATGGCAACCTGCACCCGAACATCAGCTACGACCGGCGCGATCCCGACGAGGTGAAGCGCGTGCTCGAGGCGGGCGACGAGATCATGGAGCTCGTCGTGAAGGCTGGCGGCTCGCTGACGGGCGAACACGGCGTCGGGCTCGAGAAACAGGCCGCGATGACGCAGGTTTTCGACGGCGCGAGCCTGCGCGCGATGTGCACGGTGCGCGATGCGTGGGACCCCGAGCGGCGCATGAATCCGGGCAAATTGATCCCCGTGCACGCCTGCCGCGAGATGCGCGGCGCCCTGAGGCCGGCCCCGTGAGCACCGCGACGCTCTCCCAATCGCTCGGCGCGATCGTGGGCGCCGGGAACGTCGCGGCGCAGCGGCCGCGCTTCGACCTCGGCGAGGTTCCGCTCGCGTGTCCCGCTTCGACCGACGAAGTCTCGGAGCTCTTGAAGCTCGCGACGCGCGATTCGTTGCGCGTGATTCCGATCGGCCTGAGCTCGAAGCTCGGCTGGTGCGGCGCTCCGGAGCGCGTCGACTTCCTGCTCTCCACCCGGCGGCTCGTCGGCGCCGTCTCGCACGAACCCGCCGACGGAACGATCTGCGTGCGCGCCGGCGAGACGATGGCGGAGCTCGCCGCGCGCGTCGAACGCGGCGGCCACCGGCTCACGCCCGACGTCCCCCACCCCGAGCGCTGCACGATCGGCGGCGTCGTCGCCGCGGGTCAGTCCGGGCTCGACCGCCTGCGCTTCGGTCCCGTGCGCGACCACGTGCTCGGGATGCAAGTCGTGCTCGGCGACGGAACGATCGCGCGCACCGGCGGCCAGCTCGTGAAGAACGTCACGGGCTTCGACCTTCACCGGCTGTACGCGGGCTCGCATGGAACGCTGTGCGTGATCACCGAGGTCTCGCTGCGGCTCTTCCCGGCGCCCGAGCACGAGGTGGTCTTCATCGCTCACGGCACGGACTTGCCCCGCACCCTCGAACGCGCGCGCGCCGCCTTCGCGCTGCCGCTGCGCCACGTTTCGATCGCGCTCACGAGCGTCGATTCGCCGCCCAAGGGCGAGAGCTGGGCGCTCATCGCGCGCCTGTTCGGCAAGCGCGCCGCCGTCGAGGCCGAGAGGACGGCGCTCGCGAAGTGCTGGACGCCCGCGACGGTCAAGGAAGGGCGCGGGGCCGCCGAATTCGCCGCGGGATTCCGCGACAAGACGAGCTTCGTCGGCCCGGAGCGCGCTTCGTTCTCGGCCACGTGCCCGCCCGCGAACGCCGCTGCGATGGCCGTCGAGCTCGTGCGCGCGCTCGACGACCGCGGGCTCGAGCGCCGCGTCGTGTTCCAGCCCTTCGAAGCGCGATTCGACTGCGCCGCGCCGGCGGAGACCGACGCCGGACAGCTCGCCGAGCTCGCGAAGCACGCGCGCGCCATCGCGCTTCGCCACGGCGGCGCGCTCCACGTGCGCAACGCTCCCCTCGCGGCGCTCGCGGGCCTCGATCCCTTCGCCGACGACGTCGCGGGTCTCGATCTCATGCGCGAGCTGAAGCACAAGCTCGATCCCGGCGGCGTGTTTGCGCGCGGCCGCTTCGTGGGAGGCCTGTGATGGAGAGGAGCGCGCTCGTCGACTACGCGAAGAGCCTCGACTGCATCCACTGCGGACTGTGCCTGCGCACCTGCCCGACCTACCAGCTCACCGGCTCGGAACCCTCGAGCCCGCGCGGCCGCATCTACCTCATGCGCGCCGTCGCCGAGGGCAAGCTCGACGCGCGCGACGCGACCTACCGCGAAGAGCTCGATTTCTGCCTCGTTTGCCGCCACTGCGAGAGCGTCTGCCCCGCGGGCGTGCGCTTCGGCGAGATGATGGAGACCGCGCGGGCTGGAGCGGCGCAGGCCGCGCCGCGCGGCGCGCTCGAGCGCTTTGCGCGTTGGTTCGGCTTTCAGGTCGTGCTGCCGAGCCGCTTCTGGCTCTCGCTTTCGATCGGCGCGCTGCGGTTCGCTCAACACACAGGACTGTTGAAACTCGCGGCGAGCTTCGCCGGTCCGCGCAAGGCCGCGCTGCTCTCGATGAGCGCCGCGCCGCCGGCTCGCGAGCGCCGCTTGCTTCCTCCGACCACACCCGCGCGCGGTTCGAAGCGCGGCGAAGTCGCGGTGCTCGAAGGCTGCGTGATGCCCGAGCTGTTCGGCCGCGTGAACCGCGCGACGGTCGCGACACTCAGCGACATCGGCTTCGAGTCGCGCACCGCGCAGGGTCACGTGTGTTGCGGCGCGCTGCACGCGCACAACGGCGAGCTCGAAGGCGCACGCGAGCTCGCACGCGGCACGATCGAGCACTTCGAACGCCTCGGGGACTCCCCCGTCGTCGTGAACAGCGCGGGGTGCGGCGCGCACATGAAGGCGTACTCCCACTTGCTCGAGGACGACCCGGCTTGGAAGGAACGCGCGCAGCGTTTCTCGAAACGCGTCGTCGACTTCACCGAGTTCGTCGGCGCCCACGCGCCGGACGATTGGAAACCCGCCGCGGCCGGCGCGCTCGGGAAGCTCGCCTACGACGATCCGTGCCACCTGTGCCACGGCCAGCAGATCCGCTCGCAGCCGCGTGCGCTGCTCGACCGCGTGCCCGGAGCGGCGCGCGTCGAGATGGACGGCGCGGAGTCGTGCTGCGGTTCGGCGGGCATCTACTCGCTGCTGCGACCCGGCGACAGCGAGGCCGTTTTCGCCTCGAAAGCGCGCGCTTTCGCGGCCTGCGGTGCGGACGTGCTCGTCACCGCGAACCCGGGTTGCCAGATGCAGTGGGAAGCGGGATTGAAGCGCGCGGGGTCCAGCGCGCGCGTCGTGCACATCGCCGAAGTGCTCGCGCCCACAGGCGAGCGCGAGCCGTAGCGGTTCAGATCAGGACCGCGGTGCCGCTCGCGCTGACCATCAGCATGCCGTTCTGGGCGCCGAGCACTTCGAAGTCGAGGTCGACGCCGACGACCGCGTTCGCACCGACTTCGCGCGCGCGCTGAGCGAGTTCGTCGAGCGCGATCTGGCGCGCGCTGGCGAGCTCGCGCTCGTAGGTCGCCGAGCGTCCGCCGACGATGTCGCGGATCCCCGCGAACAAGTCCTTGAAGACATTGGCGCCGAGGATCGCTTCGCCTGTGACGATGCCCTTGTACTCGCGGATCGGGCGGCCTTCGAGGGTCGGTGTGGTGCTGAGGATCATGCGAAACTCCGGGAAAAGGCGGGAAACGAGAGCGCCGGTTACTTCGCGGGAAGCGCGGCGAGAAGCGCTTCGACCGGCTCGATGGAGGCGGCCTTGCCGCGGCCGAAGCGAGCGATCAGCACGCGCGGATCGCGGCCGCGGCTGAGGTTGACGCGCACGACGTCGCGGAAGGTTCCGCCGCTTTCGAACTCGCGCTCGTGCGCCCACGGGCAGTCGAGCTCTCCCCAGGCGACGACTCCGCGCCGGAGGATGCGCTTGCCGCCGCCGAACTGCAGCGCGCCGAAGTCGCCGCGAAACTCCTCGCCGCCCTTGAAGAGCGCGTCGAGATCCGCCTTCGCGTGGGTCACCGGCAAGCTCGCGATCACGACCTCGCGCGGCGGCTCGCCGGGAACGCCCCAGTCGACCTTGCTCCAGTCGAAGCGCGGCCTTTCGCCGCCTTCCGCGGGCTTCTCGGTCTCGACGGGCGTCGCGCGCGGCGGCTCGGGGTCGAGGCCTTCGCGCTCGAAGCGCAGCAGCACATCGCCGCGCGCAAGCTTCTCCGCTTGCACGGCGCGCAAGCCGAACGGCAAATCGCGCGGCTCGAACCAGGCCGCGTAGGTCGTCGTTGCGTCGAGGCTCGCCGCGCGCGAGGTCGCCATCCACCACACGGTTCCGGCGAGCAACGCGAGCACCAGGGCGGCGCCGAGCACCACGCGAGTGCGCTCGTGCTCGTTCGCAGCCGGCAGCGCGCCGCCGGGAACTTGCGCGGCGACCTCGCTCACCGGTTGGGTCCGATGTGGAAGGGGCGCAAGACTTCGGCGAGTTCAGCTGCCTCGATCGGCGGCCCGGCGCCCACGCGTTGGAACTGAAGAATCAACGCGCCCTCGTGCGTCTCCGCCGTGACGTCGAGCAACAGGAGTCGCTGTTTGCTCGCTTCCCGCATCACTTTGAACGGATCGCTGCCGCCCTTCGACTCTTCGTCGTCCTTCGTGTTCGTTGGGGCGGGGTCAGCGCTCTTCTCGTAGGTCTGGAAGCGCAGCCACGGGAGGGTGCGGCCCTGAATGTCCTGCTCGCCGTGCGCGTACTCGTGGATGCCGACACCGAACTGCTTGGCCCCACTCGCCCCGAGTTCGCCGCTCTTGATGTTCTCGCGGATCTCTTCCGCCGTGTCGCCAGAGTACTTGGTCACCTGCAGGACGGAGTCCGATCCCGGCACCATGACCATCCATTGGTCATCGATTCCGGGTGCAAGGCCGGACAACATTCCGACGCCGACGATCTGCGTGCCTTCGGGAAGCGGATCGAAGGCGATCACCTCACCCAATGCCGCGCTCTGCTTCTCCTGGTCCATCATCGAGGCGCCGGCCCGGAACAACGCGAAGGCTGCGATGGCTGCCGCGACGATCGCCAGCAGGCACCCGCCGCCGCAGAACCAGGCCCAGGTCGGAATGCGCTTCTTGGCCTTCGGCGCTTCGTTCGCCTCGCTGCCCCAATCGACTTCGGTCATGACTTGCTCCTCGTGCGGCGAAATGCCGTGCTCACGGCTTCCAATCGTAGAAACCCCGGCCCGACTTCTTGCCGAGTTCTCCGCGGGCGACCTTGTCGCGCAGGATCTGCGGCGGCTCGAAGCGCGCCCCGAGCTCGCGCGTCAGGTGTTCGGCGATCGCGAGCCGCACGTCGAGACCGACGAGGTCGGTGAGCTTGAGCGGCCCCATCGGGAAGCCGTAGCCCAGCGTCATCGCCTTGTCGATGTCCTCGGCGCTGGCGACGCCGGCTTCGCACATGCGCATCGCCTCGAGGCCGATCACCAGTCCCAAGCGGCTGGAGGCGAAGCCCGGCGAGTCCTTCACGTCGATGCCTTCTTTGCCGATGCGCGCGCTCAACGCGAGCGCGAGTCGCGCGGCCTGTTCGCTGGTCTGCGCGGCGCGCACGACCTCGACCAGCTTCATGATGTGCACCGGATTGAAGAAGTGCATGCCCACGACGCGCTCGGGGCGCTTGCAGGCGTTCGCGATCTTCGTGATCGGCAGCGACGAAGTGTTCGTCGCGAGCAGCGCATCGGCGGCGCACACGCTGTCGAGCGTGGTGAAGATGCGCTGCTTGAGTTCGAGCTTCTCCGGCACGGCTTCGATGACCACGTCGACGCCGCGCACGGCGTTTTCGAGCTCGCGCGAGCCCTTGAGCTTCGCCAGCGCCGCGTCGCGCGCTTGCGCCGTGACCTTTTGCTTCTCCACGCCCGCGTCGAGGTTCTTCTTCACCGCGGCGAGGCCCTTTTCGAGCGCGGCGGCGTCGAGGTCGACGAGCGTCGTGTCGATGCCGGCGAGCGCGAGCGCGTGGGCGATTCCATGGCCCATGGCGCCGGCGCCGATCACGGCGGCGGAAACGATCTGTTCAGCGGTCTTCATCGGATTCGAAAACGGTGCAAAAGGGCTGGCGGTGAAAGAAACGCTGCGCGGGAGTTTCGCGCAAACTTCAGGGAACGAGCACGATCTTGCCCGCGACCTGGCGCGCTTCGAGGAGTTCGTGGGCGGTGCGCGCCTCGGCGAGCGGAAGCACGCGGTCGACGACGGGCTTGTAGCGGCCCGCGGCGATGTGCTCGAAGATCTTCGGCAGCGCGCTGCGCGGCCCCATCGTCGAGCCGAGGACCGAGAGGTGCTTGATGAACATGTGCGGCAAGAGCAGCGAGACCTTCGCACCCGTCGTGCCGCCGCAGGTCACGAGCCGCCCGAGGCGCGCGAGGCAGCGCATCGACAGGTCCCAGGTCGCGGGCCCGACGTGCTCGAACACGACGTCGCAGCCGCGTCCGTCGGTGAGCTTCTTGACCTCTTTGTCCCAGCCCTCGCGCGAGTGATCGACCGCCGCGTCGGCGCCGAGCGCGCGAGCGATCTCGAGCTTGCGCTCCGAACCGCCGGTCGCGATCACGCGCGCGCCGAGCGACTTCGCGATCTGGATCCCGGCCGATCCGACGCCGCTGGCGCCGCCGAGCACGAGCACGCTCTCGCCCGCCTGCAGCTTCGCGCGCGTCACCAGCATCCCCCACGCCGTGAGGAACACGAGCGGCGCCGCCGCGCCCTGCACCGGATCGACGCCCTCGGGCAACGGGAACACGTAGCGCGACGGAAGCACGACGTATTCGGCGTGAAAGCCATCGGTGTGCTCTCCGCGGATGCCGTAGTCGGGCGCTTGATGGTCGTCGCCGCGCAGATCCTCGGGGCTCTTCCCGGAGCTGTAGCCCGGCTCGAGCACGACGCGTTGGCCGACGCGCAAACCGCTCACGCCCGCGCCGAGCTCCGCGATCTCGCCGACGCCGTCGCACCCCAGCGTGCGCGGGAAGGGCACCGGAAAACCGGGCATTCCGCGCCGCACCCACAGGTCGAGGTGGTTGATCGAAGCCGCGAGCACCTTGATCAGAAGCTCGCCGTCCCTCGGGCTCGGACGCGGCACTTCGTCCACGGCGAGCACCTCGGGCCCGCCGTGCGCGTGGATGCGCAGCGCTCGCATCGCGCTCAGCGTCCCTCGAAGCTCGGGATGCGCTTCTCGACGTACGCGGCGATGCCCTCGCGCGCGTCCGCCGACGCAAACAGCTTCGCCTGCAGTTCGCGCTCGAGCGAGAGCCCGGCGTCGAGCGGCAGGTCGATCCCGCCGTGCACCGCCGCCTTGATGTGTCCGACGCTCATCGCGGCCTTGCCGGGCGTCGTGAAGCTCGCCGCGAACTCGCCGAGGGCCGCGAGAAAGCTCGCGTCGTCCGGCTCCGCGCGCACGTGCGTCACGATGCCGAGCTTCTCCGCTTCGTCGTAGTCGAAGGTGCGCCCGCTGGCCATCAACTCGATCGCTCGCGCACGCCCGACGAGCCGCGCGAGGCGCTGCGTTCCGCCGGTGCCCGGCAGCACGCCGAGGTTCACCTCCGGCAGGCCGCACTTGCCCGAGCCGCGCCGCGCGACGCGGAAGTCGCAGGCGAGCGCGATCTCGAGCCCGCCGCCGACGCAGTGCCCCGACAGCGCCGCGATGACGAGCTTCGGCGTGCGCTCGAGGCGCTGCAGCGTCTCGTTCGCGTGCAGGCAGAAGTAGTACTTCTTCGTCGGCGTCAGGCTGCCGAGGTAGTGGATGTCCGCGCCCGCGCAGAAGAACTTGTCCCCCGCGCCCGCGATCACGATCACCTGCACGCTGTCGTCGAAACGCGCGCGCACGATGCCCGCATCGAGGTCGCTCATCATCTCGAACGAGTAGCCGTTCGCCGGCGGATTCGTGAGCGTGAGCAGCGCGACGCCGTCCGCCGAGGCGTAACGGAGCTTGCCGTTCGGAAGCGCCTCGGAGGCGCGCGACATTTCCAGGAGTTGCGGAGGCATGGGGGCGAAGATTGTGGCTACTTGGGCTGCCCCGCCGCAATCTCCGCATAGAACTGCGCCAGCTCGTTCGCGCCCAGATCGCGGCAAACTCCCGCGAGAAACGCGAAATCGCGAGCGCCGCGCGCGAACCAGCGTCCGCCGGTGAGTTTGTTCGTGCCGCGCGAATTCAGCTCGAGCTGCGCGACGAGGTCGAGGTCGCGCGCGAGCTGCGCGCGGTCCGTGCCTCCGAGGTACGCGAGGCACCACTGGCCCTGCGCGTCGAGCACGAGGGTGGTCGGCAACGGAACCTGGTAGGAGCGGCCGATCACGAACAAGAACTGCAGCTCCATCAGCTTCAAGGCGTGCGGGTCGAGCAGCGCGGTGCGATCCGCGATGCCGAGCGAGCTCGCGAGCCGCCGCGCCTCGAGCAGCTCGGCGCCCTGGTCGAGCGTCGCGACCAGCCAGTGGAAGCCGCGCTTGCGCTCGCGCGCCAGCGCCGCGAGTTCCTGCAGTTGCTCGACGCAGCCGCGGCCCTTCGCGGACCACAGGGTGACCACGAGCGGCTGGCCGCCGAACTCTCGCACCTTGCGCAGCGAGCCGTCGAGCATCGTGAACGAGTACGGCGCCATCGGCATGCGCTCGGCGAGCGGAACGCGCACGAGCGGACCGTCGAGCGGCGCCACCGGCGAGGGTGCGTTGCGCTCGAACACGTCGAGCTTGCGGAACTCGATGCGCGCGGCTTGCGGCTCGCCCTCGACGAGCCGGTAGCGAGCGCCGGCGGCGAGGTTCTCGAACTGCGAGACGACGCCGTTCGGCCAGCGCACCGTGACGCGCCTGGCGAGCGTTTGGTCGCCGAGCCCGAAGTGCAGACGGCGCGACGACTGCGCGAGGTAGCCCTCGCCGGCGTAGACCGTCTTGCGCAGCGTGCGCCCGTCGAGCTCCACCGTCACGCGCGCGCCGATCGCGTCGACGTTGCAGGTGGTTCCGACCAGTTCGAGCGCCAGCGTCGGCCCCGCCGGAGCGCCTTGGTTGCGCAGAAAGCGCAGCCGCGGCCCGGTGCGCGACTTGACGAGCAGATCGAGCCGGCCGTCCTCGTCCCAGTCGATGCGCGCGACGGCGCGCGAGTCGCTGAGCGCGTCGAGCCCCGCGACGAAGGACACGTCGGCGAAGCTCGCGCCGCCGAGGTTGAGGAACGCCGTGTCGCGCTCGCGGCCGTTGTAGGACGCGTCGTCCTCCATCGTCATGCGCTGCATCGAAGCCCACGCGTGCCGGTAGCCCTCGGTCGTGCGCGTGTCCTGCGGCGACTGGCTGATGACGCGACGCCAGAAGAAGCTCTCGACGTCGTAGCTGCCCGGGCACGTGAGGAACCCGTTGGGCGAGAACAAGTCTTCGTAGCCGTCGGCGTCGAAGTCGACGAACAACGCGCCCCAGGCCCACCCCGCGGGTCCGACGCCCAGGCGCTCCGTCGAATCCTCGAAGGTCCCCTGGCCGAGGCCGCGCAGCAGCGTGTTTCCGCGCGCGTGGCGCAAGTAGTGCGCGTGCTTCTCGGGATGCTTGCCGTCGAGGAAGCGCTCGCGCTGGCTCGCCATCCTCAGCCCGGCATCCGAGTACATGTTCGACACGTAGACATCGAGCCGGCCGTCGAGGTCGAAGTCGGCGACGGTCACGCCCATGCCCGCCGCCGCGTCCTCGGCGCCGGCCTGCGTCGCGACGTCGGCGAAGCGCCCGCCCTCGTTGCGGTACAGATTGTTCCGGCCGAAGTCGTTCGTGACGTAAAGGTCGAGGTCCCCGTCCTCGTCGAAGTCCTCCCACAGCGCCGCGAGGCTGAAGCGCGTGTTGTTCTGGTCCAAACCGACCTCCGCCGTGGCGTCGACGAAGCGCCCGCGGCCGTCGTTGCGCCAGTACACGTTGGTCGCGCCGTTGCTCGCGTCGTGGTACGGCGTCGGCACGCCCGCGATCATCCCGCCTTGCACGTAGCGGCAGCCGTAGAGGTCCAAGTCGCCGTCGCCGTCCGCGTCGGCGGCGACGACCGAGAAGAACTCCTCGGCGCCCGGCGCCCGCAGCACGAGCTGCTCTCGAAAGACGCCCTGTCCGTCGTTGTAGGCGACGATCAGCCGGCTTCCGACGGCCAGCACGATGTCGCGCACGCGGTCGCCGTCGAGGTCGACGATCAGCGCGCTGCGCGTGTTGTCGAGCAGCCCGAGCCGTGCCTGCGACGTCGCGTCGCGCACGGTTCCGTCGGGATTCGCCAGCAGCAAACGGTTCGGCACGCCGCCGTGCATCGGCACGTACACGTCCTCGAGTCCGTCGCCGTCCACGTCGCCGACCGCCACACCTTGCCCGCCGAGCAGCGCGTTCCCCGTCAGGGCGTCATTGCGGAAGTAGCGCTCGCTGAGTCCCGGCCGAAGGTCTTCGACAACGGCAGGCGCCTCGGCCAGCCAGCGCGCGGTGTGGTCGGCGAAGAGCGTGCGCGGCGCGAGCGATTCGGTGTACTCGACGAGCTCGATCGCGCGCACGCTCGGCGGCGCGGCGGCCCCGCGGTCGCGCCACGAGACGAGCCAACGCGCTTCTTGCTGCACCGGGCCCGACGGCGCGTCCGTGCACGCGAACCAGCGCACCTTCGTTCGGTAGCCGCCGTCGATGGCGTCCACGGACTCGAACAACGACTCCAACCGCGACGCCGCGCCCTTTGCGGGAGCGCGGAGTCCTTCGAACAGCGCGTCGAGCTCTCCCGGCGGTTTCAACTCGCGTTCGATGCGCGCGGGACGCAGCACGCGGCACGCGCTCGATCGCCCCGCGTCCACGAGCTCCGGCCGCAACTCGCTCGCGCCTTCGAAGCTCTCGTCGAGCAGTTCACTCAGCGGCGGAAGTTCGCCCGCGACTCCGAATGCGCGCTTCAAGAGTGCGTCGAAGCGCGGCTTCGCGCGGTCGTGGAACACCTCGCTCGGCCAGCCGTCGGCCTCGGGCGAAAGTCGCTTGCGGTTCTCCACGTCCCATGGCGGCGGTGGGACGTCGACTCGCGAAAAGGCGAACCGCCGCGGCGCGTCCGCGGACGGAGGAGAGTTCGCGCGAGATCCAGAAGCTCCGACTGCGTTCCAATCCGCCGCGGACACCTCCGCGCTGAAACCGGATTGCGAGCTCTTCGCTGGGGACCCTTCGCCGCAAGCGGAGAGGGCCAGGGCGGCGACGAGGGCTAGTGCAGCAGGAGTTCCATGGGTCCACCGACGACGGAGTGCGTGCGGTCTAGGGACGTTCATTTGGGGGAGACCCAAAGTCTAGCAGCCCCCGCCAAACCTGGCCCTTACCTCAATCGAGCTTGACTTCTACGACCCGTCCGCCGCTCGAGCCACACATGTCGATCCAGTGGTCGCGGAGCCGGTTCGAAGCGTCCGCGAGGACCGCCTCGAGCACCACCGGCCGGAAGCGAGTGCGCTCGGCGAAGAGCGCCTTGAGCAGCTCGAGATTCCAGCGCTGCCCGCCGCTGGGCGCGCCGTCGCTGAGCACGATCACGGTGTCGACCTCGGGGTCCGCGAGGGCGAATTCCAACGCCCCCCAGAAGTCGCCCTTGCCCTGGTCCTTGCGCTTCTCGAAGAACGCCAGCGCCTCTTCGATCGCCTTCGGCGAGGCCGGGGTGAGGCGCTCCTTCCAGGCCACGGGCTTGGAGGTGTAGACGACGACGTTGAATTTCACCTGCGGCGCCAGCGAGCGCAGGGCGCGCGCCAGTTCCTCGTCGACGCGCTGCTTGCGCGTGCGGCCGTCGGCGCGCTTCTCCCACATCGAGCCGGAGAGGTCGATCAGGAGCGCCACGCGCTCGGAGAGGATCGGCAGACCCACGAAGGCCGAGCTCGCCGCCTCGTCGTCCTTCGCCGCGTGCGGCTGCGGCGCCTCGAGCGCCCCCTCGGGCAGGCTCTCGGCCCAGTCGCGCCACGGCCGCGGGTCGAGGCGGTGCTGAAGGCCCGAAAGCGCGCGCAGGTGCTCCACGTAGAGCCACTTCGCGCGCAGCTCGCTCTCGCGCTCGAGCATCCCGACCAGCGCGGCCGCGGCGCCCTTCGACCCCAGCGCCGCCAGCGCCCGCGCGCAGTTGATGCGCACGCCGAGGACGGGGTCGGTCGAGAGCTTGGTCACGAGCTCGAGCGACTCGTCGGTCGGCGCGAGGTGCAGCACGATCGCCGCCGCGCTCCGCGCCGCCGCGGACTTGCTCGCGAGAAGCGCGTCGAGGTCTCGACGCCGCGGCGTGCCGAGCAGCAGCTGGTGCGCGACCATCAGCGCCGCATGAGTCTCGGCGTCCTTCTCGCGGCCGGCCTGGGCGAACAGGGCCGCTTCGAGCGCCGACATCTCGATCATCGAGGCGTCCCACGCGCCTTCGAAGCGCGAGGCCCGCACCAGCCGCTCGATGCTCCACGCCGCGGCGCGGCGAACCGGCGCATCGCGGTCGTCGAGCGGCGCCGCGAGCACTTCCATCGGCGGTCGCGTGGCGCGCCGACCGAAGGACTCCGCGACGCGTTCGCGCACGAGCGCGTTCTTCGCCTCGAGGCCCTCCTTCCCCAGCAGCAGCTTGCGCACGCCAGCGTCGTCGAGCTTCGCGATCTGGAGCTGCGCCTCGTCGGCGACCTGCGCGTCGCTGTCGTCGAGCGCCCCGACCACGAGCCTCCACGCGTCCTCGCTCGCGAGGCGCGCGAGCTCTCCGACCGCCGCTCGACGCTGGCGCCCATCGCTCGAAGCGAGCTTGGCTTTGGCGTCGTCGAACGCATCGAGCCCGCGCGACGCGAACGCGGCGGCGCAGAGCCAGCCGACGGCCGCGATTCGAACGACCTGCTTCAAGGCGCACTTCACGGCGTGCTCCCGACGGCGACGATGCGCGCGTCCGTGGGCGGCGCGACCGGCGCGCCGCGCCGCAGCTCGAGCTCCGCGAGTTCGCGCAAGAGCAGCGGATCCTCCGCGCGCTCCTCGCAGCGCGCCAGCACCTCGAAACCGTCGCCGCCGCCCGCCAGGAACGAATTCGTGGCGACCGTGTACAGCGCTTCGCGGTCGAGCGCCTTGCCGCCGATCTCGAGCGACTCGAAGTACAGCCGGATGCTCGCCTTCTCGCGCCCTTCGCGCACGCGCACGACGCAGCCCGAGTAGTCGAGACCCGAGTGCGCCGTGCCCTCGACGGCGGCGCGCACGAGGCTCTCGAGCTCCGCGCCGCGCAGCCGCAGGAGCGCGAGGTTGTTGTCGAAGGGTGACATCTCGAACACTTCGCGGCGCGTGACGGGCCCGGCGTCGATCTCGGCGCGCACGCCGCCGCGGTTGTGGAAGGCCACATCGGCGTTCGTGCGCGCGCGGATCAAGTCGGCCATCCACGAGCCCGCGACGGTCGAGTAGGGCTTGCCCGAGGTCGTCAGCGGCGCCGAGAGCTCCCCCACGACCTCGCGCATGGCCGCGTCGGCGCGTTTGGCGAGATCCGCGCACAAACGCTCGACGAGCTCGACCTTGTCGGCCTCGGCCGCGGGTTCGAGCAGATCGACGAGTTGCGCGCGCGACGACGTGACGCGCGCCGACGGCCCGTCGATCACCAGATCCACGCGCCCGACGGCGCTCGCCTTCGCGCCCGCCTGAACGATCAACGTCCCGCCTTCGAGGCGACCCTCGCGCAGGAACGTGTGCGAGTGACCGGTGACGATCAACGGCAGGTCCGGGTGCGCCTTGGCGACGGCGACGGCCTCCTCGACGCCGATGTGGCCGAGCGGCAGGATCCAATCGACCTCGCCCTCGAGCTCGCGCTTGACGCGCGTCAGTTCCTCGGCCGGATCGGCGAACTCGAAGCGCCGCGCGTCGGGGTGCGTGATCGAAGGCGTGGTCGGCGTGAGCAAGCCCACGAGCGCGACGCGCAACCCGCCGACGTCGACGATGCGCCACGGATCGACCCAGTCGACTCGCTCGCCGCTCGAACGCTCGCGCAAGTTCGCGCACACCGCGGGCGGCCGGGCCTTGTCGAGCAGCCGCGCGAGGTTGTCGAAGCCGTGGTCGAACTCGTGGTTGCCGAGCGAGGCCGCGTCGTAGCCGCAGGCCGCGACCGCGCGCACGTAGTCGAGCCCCGTGTCGACGATGCCCTCGGGCGTGCCCTGGTACCAATCGCCTCCGTCGAGGACGAGCACCGCGCGGCCGCGCTCGGCCTCCTCGCGGCGCGTGCGCTGGATGAAGGCCGCGACGCGCGGGAGTCCGCCCACGAGCGGCGGCTTCTGGCGGTCGACCCACGTCGCGAGCCGCGGATGCACTTGCCCGTGCAGGTCGTTCGTGTGGAGCACGACGAGCTCGATGACGGCGGAGGGCCGCTCGCGCGTCGGCGCACCCGCGCAGGCCGCGAGGAGCGCGAAGGGCGCGGCGAGAAGCAGCGTGCGGCGGCGAATCGGACGTGCGAAGGCGCGGAGCGCTTCGAAATGGAACATGAACGGATCGTGGTGCAGGTCGGAAGACGGAGAGTCGGCGCGCGGGCCGGCCACTCGGGCGGCGCGCAGGTGGCGCTCGTGCTCGTGCTCGCGCTCGTGCTCGCGAACGGACGGTAGCGGGATGGTACGTGTTGCGCACGCGCGCGCGGCACGGGCTGGGAAGCGCGGCCTCGAACGTATACTCGCCGCGATGCTCCACCACGCGCTCCGCTCGCTCGCCGCCGTTCTGATCGCGACGCTGCTCGTCCCCGCCTGCTTCCTCGGACGCAACTCGGTCAACCGTCCGCTCAACGCGGCCAAGTTGTCGGCGTTGACGCCCGGCCAGAGCACGCAGGCCGACGTCCTCGCGGCCCTCGGCGCGCCGAACGAAGTCGTGCAGCTCGGTCTCAACGCGGCCTGGCGCTACGACCACTCGGTTCAGAAGCGCACCGGCCTCGCGCTGATCGTCGTCGGCCTCTACAACTCCGACATCCAGCAAGACCGCGTGTGGCTGTTCTTCAACGCCGCCGGCACGCTGCAGTGCGCGGGCAGCACGATCGAAGCCGACAAGGCCGTGTACGAGCTGCCCTGGTCGGACGAGCACGACGTCGAGTGATGCGCGCGCGCCGCGTGTTCCCCCGTGGCGCACGAGCGCCGCAGTTCGCGCGCTCGGCGTGCGTGCTCGCGCTCCTCGCCAGCACTCCGGCGTGCGTTCAACTGCGCTTGGAGAAGTCGCGCTTCCTGCGGCCCATTCCGCGCGCCGCGACGAGCTCGCTCGCGCCGGGCGCCTCGCTCGCCGAATGCGTGCAGCGCCTCGGCGCGCCGTACTTCGTGTGGGAGCAACCCCAAGGCGCCGTCGCGCTCGGCTACGCGTGGCAACACAGCAAGGGCTGGGGCTTCGGCGTGAGCGCCCCGATCACCCAGCACGTCGATGCGGCCTTCGACTTCGACGACCTCAACGAGAACACGCACGGTTTCGCGCTGTGGTTCGATCCCGCGTGGAAGCTCGAGCGCATCGAATTCGGCCGCCTGCGCGACCTCAACGCGGCGCCCGTGCGCCCGCGACCCAACTACATCGGCGTCGCTCCGGCAGCGGGTTCGCCGGCCTCCGGCCCGCGCGCAAGCGAACCGCAATGACCCACGAACACGACTACGAACAGCTCGACAAGGCCTGGTCCGCGCTCGACGAGGGCGATCCGCAGCGCGCGCTGGAGCTCTCGAGGCCCGTCGACGAAGCGCTCGGCGAGACCTGGATCCTGCGCGCGACGGCGGCGCTCGACTTGGACGACTTGGACGCGGCGGAGGCGGCGGCCGAACGCGCGGCGGAGCTCGAAGATGAGCAAGAGGACCCGGAGCTGCTGTGCGTGCGCGCCGAGATCGCGCTGCGCCACTGGCGCATCGACGAAGCGCGCGAGAAGCTCGAGCGCGCGCGGGCCTTGGCGCCGAACGCGGCGCTGCTCCTCAAGCTCGCGCTGGTCGCCGATGTCGACGGCGACCTCGGCCACGCCGATCGCTTGCTGCGCGAGGCGCAAAAGCTCGACCCGGCGAACGTGAACCCGCCGCCGCGGCTGTCGGAATCCGACTTCGACGCTGCGCTGCAGGCCGCGATCGCGCGGCTCCCGGCGCCCTTCAAGGCGGCGCTCGAGCAGGTCGCCGTGATCGTCGATCCGATGCCGAGCCCCGCGATCCTCGGCGACGATCCGAGTGCGACTCCGCCGGACCTCCTGGGCCTTTTCACCGGCGCCTCGCGGCTGGAGGCGGTCGACGAGGGCGCCGCCGAGCTCCCGCCGACGATCCACTTGTTCCAGCGCAATCTGGAGCGCGTCTGCGAGGACCGCGCCCAGGTCGAGGAACAGATCGAGGTCACGCTGCTCCACGAGCTCGGGCACTACCTGGGTTTCGACGAAGACGGCGTGGCCGAGCTCGGCCTCGAATGACGGCGTGACGCCTCCGCGGCGACGGAGGCCCGCGCGACGATTCCGCCGCGCGTCGAAGTCACGGAGCAGCGCCCGAAACGCGCCGAGTCTCGCGCTCGACCTACGCCCTCGGACCGCTGGGCGGTTCGCGCGCACCGGTTAGAATCCAGGGCCTGCGTCCACCGTCTGTCCGCACTCGTACTCGCCGTTCGCTCATCCGCCGCCCTCCGCCAACGCCCGTGAACTCCATGCTCCGCACCGCCAAGCCCTCGCTCGCCCTCCTCGCCGTGTTCTTGGGCGCCCTCGCGGCCCCGGCCCGCGCCGATGTCGCGGTCCTCACCTCGTCGAAGGACGCGACGCTCTTCAACGACGGCGTGGGCAACCGCGCCAACGGAGGCAACATCTCGTTCTATGCCGGCCGCGCGGGCACGCTGACCTCGTGGCCCGTGCGCCGCGGCCTGGTGGCCTTCGACACGAGCGCGATCCCGGCCGGTTCGACGGTCACGAGCGTGCAACTGCGGCTCTACATGTCGCAGACCCAGGCCACCGCGAAGGACTTCCGCCTGCACCGCGTCACGACCGGCTGGAACGAAGGCACGACGACGGGCTTCAGCGGCAACGGCGGCGACGCGGTGGTCGGCGACGTGACCTGGCTGCACACCTTCTGGAACAACCAGTTCTGGAACTCCCCCGGCGGCGACTTCGCGGCGACGTCGAGCGCGCTCGCGAGCGTGAACGGAGTCGGCTACTACACCTGGGGTTCGACGCCGCAGATGGTCGCCGACGTGCAGGGCTGGGTGGACACCCCCGCGAGTTCCTTCGGCTGGATCCTGATCGGGCCCGAGCAGAGCGGCCAGAAGTCGGTGAAGCAGTTCGAATCGCGCGAGAGCCTCGCGCAGTGGCGGCCGCAGCTCACGGTGACCTACACGCCGCCGGCGGTCACGGTGTATTGCACGGCGAAGGTCAACAGCCAGGGTTGCACGCCTTCGATCGGCTACACCGGCGTCGCGGACGCGAACGCGGGCTCGGGCTTCGTGATCTCGGCGAGCAACGTGATCAACAACAAGGCCGGCGTGCTGTTCTACGGCGTCGACGGCGCGACCGCGCTGGCGTTCCAAGGCGGGTTCCTGTGCGTGAAGGCGCCGACCACGCGCACGCCGGCTCAGAACTCGGGCGGTTCGCCGCCGCCGAACGATTGCTCGGGCAACTACGCCTTCGACTTCAACGTGCGCATCGCCGCGGGCGTCGACCCGCGCCTCGTGGCGGGCGCGACGGTGTGGTCGCAGTACTGGTCGCGCGACCCGAACGCCTCGTTCACGACGAACCTGACGAACGCGCTGAGCTTCGTGATCCAACCCTGACGGTTCGCCGCGGCGCCGGCGAAGCCCGGCACGCTCACTGCACGAGCGAAGGGAAGTTGTGCGCGAGGTGGTCGCGCAGCCGCTGGTAGGCGCCGCGCGCTTCGAAGCTCAGCGGCAAACCCGAGGCGAGCAGGTCGTTCTGCTCGAACCAATCCGGCGTCGGCTGTGGCGGCGTGGTGCTCAGGTCGAGCGGGCCGCCTTGCGCGAGGTCGTAGAACTCCTCCTCGACCACGATCGCCGTCGACGACACGCGTCGCGAACGGCGGAGCAGCTTGAAGCGCTCGTCTCGGAGGGTCTGGTTGTGCACGCCGCACACGTAGCCCGGCGGCGGGCCGGCGCCCGCGCTCGTCGGCGTGAAGTTCGGGAAGAAACCCTCGGCGTAGACGCGCGTGCGCAAGGGCCCGGCGGCGGTCCCGCGCAAGTACGGCACGAGCGAGATCGAATCGGGCGCGGCGGCGCTGACTCCGGCGATCTCGCACACGGTCGCGAAGATGTCCGTGCCGCACACGAGCCGGTCGTTGAACGTGCCGCGCACGGCGTCGCTCACGCCCGGCCCGCGGACCACGAGCGGAACCTGGACCCCGCCTTGGTACAGGCTGCCCTTCGCGTGCGGATCCGTGAACGGAAACAAGCTCGCTTCCCCGTCGGTGCCGTTGTCCGCGATCAGGATCACCGTCGTGGTCTCGGGATCGTGCGCGCACAGCAGCCGGCCGATTTGCTCGTCGAGCACGCGCAGCATGCACCGCGCGCGAAGGGCGGCGTTCGGCGCGTCCACGCTCTCGCAGGGCGTCAGCGGCGCAGGATACGCCTCGCACGCGGGCTTGCTCAGATTCGACGGCGCGTCGTGGAAGGGCGCGTGCGCGGCGTTGTACCCGATGTGAAGGAACCACGGCTCGGGCAGTCGCGCCATGAGCGCGAGCGCGTCCTCCGTCGTGTCGGCCGTCGCATAACGCGTCACCGGCGGCGCGATGCTGTCGACGACGCACGGATACAGGCCGCCGCACGGATCCGTGCCGAACACGATGGGACTCGTGAGCAGCTTGCGCCACGCGAAGTACGCGTTTCCGCCGGGCGCCGCGTTGAAGGCGCGCTCGAGGTTGAAGATCGAGCCTGCGTACGTGTCGAACCAACGGCCGTTCGGCGCTCCGAGCGGGTGCGCGAGATCGATCGCGAGTTGATCGATGTCCGCGAGGTGCCACTTGCCCACCGCGGCCGCCGCGTAGCCGCCCGGCGCCGTGGCCAGCGCTTCGGGGAGCACCGCGTGCGACAGCGCCAGCCCGGGATTGGCGATGCCGCCGAGCGGAACCGGCCGGAGCACCGAGCCGACGCCGGTGCGCAGTCCGTGCATGCCGGTCAGCATCTGCGCGCGCGACGGCGAGCACATCGGCGAGTTCCACGCGTTCGTGAACGACACGCCCTGCGCGCACAACATCGAGTCGATCGCCGGCGTCTCGGCCGCCAGGTTGGGCGCGCGGCCCCGTGAGCGGAAGTGCTGCTCGTACGCGCCGATCAGATCCACGCCCACGTCGTCGAGCACGACGAGCAAGACGTTCTGCGGCGAGGGCGACGACGGGCCCTGTGCAGCGCCAACTCCGAGGGCGAGCGCGACCGTGGCGGCACAGACGGTCACGGCCCGCTGCTCAGCGAACCAGCGTCGGATAGCGCGCCGTCAGTGCACGGCCCAAGCGTCCGTACGCTTCGCGCGGCTCGCCCGTCAGCGGCGCGCCGCTCGCGAGCAAGTCGTTCGCCTCGAACCAGTCGGGCGTCGGCGCCGGCGGAGTGACGCTAGTGTCGGGCGGACCGCCTTGCCCGAGGTCGTAGAACTCCTCGCTCACCAGGATCAGCGCGTTGTTCTGATGGTCGCGCCGGGTGCGGCGGATCAACTTGAACCGCCCGTCGCGGAGCGCCTGGTTCTGGTAGTGGCACACGTACCCCGCGGGCGGCACGCCGGCCGAAGTGGGCCGGAAGTTCGGGAAGAAGCCCTCGGTGTAGCTCATCCAGCGCAGCGTCGGCGCGTTGTCGGACACGAGGTACGGCACGAGCGACACGCCGTCGGTCGCGGTGTTCGCCGAGAGCGGCACGCCGCCGATCTCGAGCACGGTCGGGTACAGATCCACCGAGCACACCAGCTTCGCTTCGACCGCGCCGCGGCGCGCCGGCGGAATGAGCGGCGAGCGGACGATGAGCGGCACGCGAACGCCGCCCTCGTACATCGTGCCCTTCGCGTGCAACGGGTCGTGCGGCGGCGCGGTGGCCTGCTGCGGGGAACCGTTGTCGCCGATCAGGATGAAGGTCGTGTCCGCCGGATCCGACGCGCAGATCAGACGCCCGACCTGCTGGTCGAGCGAGCTCATCATGCAGCGCGCGCGGCTTACGGCGCTGTTCGAGACCTGGAGCGCGCACGGAAGCGACGCGCCGGCGCCGGGCAGGCACGGCGCCATCGGCAGATCGGCCGGCGGCACGTGGTACGGGGCGTGAACGGCGTTGAACGAAACGTAGAGGAACCACGGTTCCGGCAGCGTGGGGATCAGCGCGAGCGCGTCCTCCGCGGTGTCGGCCGTCGCGTAGTTGCGCGACGGCGGCGCGACCACCTGCACCTCGCACGGAAGTCCGGTCGGCCCGCACGGCGTCGGCGCGCCCAGCGAGTTCGCGTACACCTTGCGCCAGCTGAAGTAGGGATTCGCGGAGGCGCCGGCGTAGGCCGGCTCGAGGTTGAAGCGAGAGCCTGCGTAGAACTCGAACCACTGGCCGTGCGGAAAGCCGAGCGCGTGCCCGGCGTCGGCCTCGAGCTGCACGATGTCGCCGAGGTGCCACTTGCCGACGGCGGCGGACGTGTAGGGCGTCGAGGCGCCGCGCAGGCACTGCGGCAGCAACACGGCCTCGGGGTAGAGCCCCGGGTTTCGCGCACCGACGAAGGGTTCCGCGCGCACGATCGCTCCGATGCCGCTGTGGAACGGATGGAGTCCGGTGAGGATCTGCGCGCGCGTCGGCGAGCACTTCGGCGCCGTCCAGGCGCGCGAGAAGGTGACCCCCTGCGCGGCGAGGAGCTGGTCGATCGCCGGCGTCGACGCCTGCAATCCCGGCGGGCGGCCCTGCGCGGTCTCGAGCGCTTCGTAGGCGCCGATCAGATCCGTGCCGACGTCGTCGAGCACGATCAGCAGCACGTTCTGCGGTGACTGCCGCAACCCCATGGCCGCCGCGCCGCACTCCGCGGCCGAACCGCACGCTGCGCCGACGAGCAGGAAACCTCGCGCCAAGTCCCGGACAACCATGCCCCCAAAGGTACACCAGATTTTCCGGGGGCACGAGGTGTCCAGCCGGTCACGGTGCGCACTTAGCATGGGGCGACGATGCTCTACTTGGTTCCCCTCTCGTTCGCATTGCTTGCCCAAGTTCCCGAGGCGCCACAGGAGGGTTTCGAGACGCTGCCCGGGCTTGCGGTTCGCACCTGGGCCGGCGCCGAGCAAGCGAGCGGCGTGGTGGCGATCGACACCGACATCCGCGGCCGGGTGTGGGCGCTCCGCGTCGGCGACGGAGTGCGCGTGTCGATCCTCGAAGACACCGATGGCGACGGCGCGAGCGATTCGGTCAAGGAGTACCGGCGCTGGAGCGATGCGAAGAGCGCGAGTGGGCTCGCGGTGCTCGGCGAACGCGTGTTCGCGAGCGTCGACGGGCGCATCGTCGCGCTGGCGGATTCCGACGGCGACGGCGCCGCCGACACGGAAGCCCACTGGGCGCGCGAGCCGGCTGTGGCGCATGTCGGAGGGCCGGTGGGCGGTCCGGACGGACGGTGCTGGCTCGCGTCGAGCGCCTCCGACTCCGCGCGCGCGAGCTTCGGCGCGCACAGCCTCGACTGGGACGGCCAAGGGCTTTCGCGCTTCGCGACGCGCTCGGGGCGAGCCCACGAGCTCGCACTCGACTCCTTCGGACAAGTGTTCGCGACGGCGCGCGAGAGCGAAGGCGAACTGCACGCGCTGCACGCGGCGCACGGTGCGACGGGCGACAGCCTCCGCTTCGAGGTCGGCGACCCGCGCGGGCTCGTCGTGTACGAGAGCAACTTCATCCCCGAGCTCGACGGCCTGCTGCTCGTGACCGACGCCGGCGCGGGCGTGGTGTGGCAGGTCGCAGCCGCGAAGCGCGGCGCCGGCGTGGACTTCGAGCGGCGCGTGTTCCTCGCGCCGAAAGGGAGCGGTGAGACGCCGAACGCGAGCTTCCGTCCGGTCGACGTCGCGGTCGGAATCGACGGCGCCGTGTTCATCGCCGACGCAGGCGCGGCGGGCGGCGGCGGGCTCCTGCGCCTGGGACCGTCAGGGCGTCGCCACGCGCTTCCGCAACTTCGGCTCACGGTGTTGAACGGCCAGCTCTCGGCGCTGCTCAATCCGGCGGTCAACGTGCGCGCGAGCGCGTTCGAGCTGCTCGAAGCGGAAGGCGAGTCGATCTTCGAGCAACTGCAAGGTGTGGCGAAGGCGCGCAACCCGCGCTGGCAAGCGCGCGCGCTGTGGCTGCTGGCGGGCGCGGGCACGCGCGGCCGCATGTACGTGCGCGAGCACCTCTCGCACGAAAACGAGGACCTGCGCCTGGTCGCGCTGCGCTCGCTGCTCTCGCGCGGCGAGCTCGCGACCGAGCTCGCGAGGCGTTTCGTCGGCGATCCCTCGCTCGCCGTGCGCGCGGAGGCGCTGCGTTCGCTCGCATCCTCCCCCTGGGAGGCGAAGCACGCGATGCTGCTCGACCTGCTCGCGCCGTGGCCGGCCGGCGACGCGGCCTTCGTCGCAGCCGCCGTGTGCGCCGCGGGAAGCGACACCGCGAAGCTCCGCGAAGCCCTCGCCGCGGAAGCGAGCAAGCCCGAAAGCCGCTGGAAGAGCGCCGAAATCGCCGACCTCGCGGCGCGCCTCGCAGCATCGAACGCGAGCAAGTGAAGCGCTCCCCGCGTTACCCTCTCGCCCCATGAAGCACACCAAGAAGTCCAAGTCCGATTCGAAGTCGAAGTCCAAGTCGAAGGCCCGCATCAAGCAGGTCCCCGATCACCACGACGCGCAGATCGTGCTCGAGCTGTACGACCTGCGCCGCGAGGCGGTCATGCGCCAATCCCGCGAGTCCCTGTTCAAGTTCCTGCCCCGCAGCTACGAGGACTTCGTCGCCATCACGCAGCCCTCGCACCCCGACAACGCCGCGTTCCGCCAGGTCTCGAGCTACTTCGAGATGGCCTACGGCTTCGCGCGCCACGGCGTCGTGAACCCGGACCTGCTGGCGGAGGGCACGGGCGAGGGGCTGATCTTGTTCGCGAAGGTTCGCCCGCACCTCGAGCGCTTCCGCAAGGAGGTGTCGCCGACCGCCTTCATGAACGCCGAGTGGCTGGTGGAGAACAGCGCGAGCGCGCGGCTGCGCTACGAGCTGTTCCGCAAGCGAGTCGAGAAGCAGCTCGCTTCGTAACTCCTCGCGCAAGGGCGCGCCCGCGGACGGCGGGCGCAGTAGCATCGGGCCGCGCCGTCCCACGCAAGGCGCCCCCACCCCCCGAAGCGAGCCCCATGCACACCCCCGCCCTGGCCGCGGTCGGAGCGTTCGCGCTCCTGATCGCGCCGTCCGCCGCCGCTCGAATCCAAGCTCCGAACACCCAGAATCCGCGACCCGCTTCGCAACCGGCGCCGCAACCCGCCGCGGCGCCGGCGGCGGACGAAGCGAAGCCCGCGCTGCCCGCAGTGAGCGCGATGCCGCACGCGGAGCTCCTCCAACGCGCGCGCCAACTGAGCGGCGCGGCGACGTACGTGCCCGTCGGCACGTCGCGCGGCGGCCGCGAGATCTTCGCGCTGCGCCTCGCGGGCGACGCCGCGAAGGCGAACGAGCAACCCGCGATCCTCGTCGTCGCCAACATCGACGGGTCGCAGGCTTGGACGAGCTCGCTCGCCCTGCACCACGCCGAGCAATGGGTGCAACGCGCCGCCGAACCGGAGATCGCGGCGCTTCTCGCGTCGACCACGATCTACGTCGTTCCTTGCGCGAACCCCGACGCGCACGAGCGCCGTTTCGCGACGCCGCGGCACGAGCGCGAGGCGACCGGCGTCGGCATCGACAACGACCGCGACGGCCGCAGCGGCGAGGATCCGGCGAGCGACGTCGACGGAGACGGCTTCATCACGCTCTTGCGCGTCGCCGATCCGCGCGGCGAGTGGATCGCCGATCCGCTCGATGCGCGCGCGCTCGTCAAAGCCGACAAGACGAAGGGCGAGACGGGCCTGTGGCGCGTGTGGCCCGAGGGCCGCGACCTCGACGGCGACGAGCGCGTGGCCGAGGACGACGAGCTCGACGCTTGCGTGAACCGCAACTTCCCCGCGGAGTACAAGGAACACACGCCCGAGGCCGGCGCCTTCCCCACCGACGAGCCCGAGACGCGCGCGCTGTGCGAGTTCGTGATCCAGCGGCCGCAGATCGCGCTCGTGGTGACGTACGGTTCCTACGACAACCTCGTCGACAAGCCGAAGGCCGTCGCCGCGGATGCGATGCAGAAGCGCGTGCCGACGCCGGGCGTCGTCGAGGCGGACGCGGCGCTGCTCGCCGAGTTCGGCAAGCGCTACGCCGAGCTCACGGGCGCGAAGCACAAGGGCCGCGGCGGCGACGCCGGAACCTGGCAGACGTGGGCCTACTCGCACCGCGGGCTGTGGTCGCTCGCGATCAACGCTTGGGACATTCCTCTCGAGACGCCTGCAAGACAGGAACCGAAGGAGGGCGGCCAGACGGACGAGGCGAAAGCCGATTCCAAGCCTGACCAAGGCGCGAAGCCCGACCAACCCGAAAAGGGCGACGCGGAGAAGGGCGACAAGAAGGAGAAGCGCGAGCCGAGCGACGATGCGAAGCGCCTGCGCTGGATCGACGCGAACGACGGCGAGGCGTGGCGCTTCGTCGCCTGGCGCGCGTTCGAGCACCCCGAACTCGGCGCGTGCGAGATCGGCGGTTTCGCGCCCTTCGCGCGCACCGAACCGCCCGCGGCGTCGAGCGGCGAGCTCGCCCGCAAGCAGTTCGAGTTCGTGCGCACGCTCGGCGCGGATCTCGCGCGACTGAAGATCAGCGAGCTCACGGCGAAGCCGCTCGGCGGCGGGCTGTTCGAAGTGCGCGCGGCGGTCGCGAACCCGTCGCGCCTGCCGTTCCTGAGCGCATCGGCGATGCGGACGGACACCGTGAGGCCGGCGCGGCTCGACCTCGAGCTCGCGGGCGACGCGGAGCTGGTCGCCGGCGAGCGCGTGAAGCTGATCCGCTCGCTCGACGGCAGCGGCGGACGCTACGAGGCTCGCTGGCTGGTGCGCGCCCCGCGCGCCGACGCAATCTCGCTCAAACTCTCGACCCAACACGCCGGCCGCGACGCGCGCGTCGCCGAGGTGGCCCAATGAAGGCCCGCACGCTGAAGTTCGTCCTCCCCACGCTGCTCGCGGCGCTCAGTTTTCCGGGCGTCTCGGCCGCGCAAGCGAGCCACGGTTTCTCAGGACGCGCCGCCGGAGCGAAGCCGCGCGTCGAGATCGCGTGGAACCGGCTCTACGACTACGACGAGATCCACGCGCACCTCGACACGCTCGTGGCGGCCTATCCGCAGTTCTTCTCGATGCAGGTCATCGGCCGCTCGATCGAAGGCCGCGAGATGCGCGTGTACACGCTGAGCAACTCCGCGACCGGCGCGCACGACACCAAGCCCGCGATGTGGGTCGACGGCAACATCCACGGCAACGAAGTGCAGGGCTCGGAGGCGGTCGTGTACATCGCGTGGTACTTGATGGAGAACTACGGCCACGTGCCGCGCGTGACGCAGCTCGTCGACGATTCGACCTTCTATCTGTGCCCGATGCTCAACCCCGACGGGCGCGCGTCGTGGTTCCGCGATGCGCACAACGCCAGCAGTTCGCGCTCCGGCCGCCAGCCGCTCGACGACGACGGCGACGGGTTGTACGACGAGGACGGCCCCGACGATCTCGACGGCGACGGCTCGATCACGCAGATGCGGAAGTACACGCCGGGCCAGGGCTCGATGCGGCTCAACCCCGACGACCCGCGCCTGCTCGAGCCGGTTCCGGCGAACGACCGCGGCATCCGCGGCGACTGGACGATGCTGGGCTCGGAAGGCATCGACAACGACGGCGACGGACGGCTCAACGAGGATTCCGTCGGCGGCTACGACATGAACCGCGCCTGGCCTTCGGGCTGGCAACCCGATTGGGTCCAAGGCGGAGCGGGACCCTATCCGCTGTATTGGCCCGAGACGCGCTGCATCGCGCGCTTCTGGATCGAGCATCCGAACCTCGCGGGCGTGCAGAGCTTCCACAACTCCGGAGGGATGATCCTGCGCGGCCCGGGCTTCGAGGCCTTCGGCGAGTACCCGCGCGAGGACGTCGCCGTGTACGACGAGCTGGGCCGCGACGGCGAAGCGATGCTGCCCTACTACCGCTACATGATCATCTGGAAGGATCTGTACTCGGTGTTCGGCGGCTCGGTGACGTACGCGTACGAGGGACTCGGCGTGATCTCGTTCACCAACGAGCTGTGGAGCAGCGAGCAGATGTTCGGCGACCGCGCCGACGCGAACCGCGGCCGCGGCGCGAGCCACACCTTCGACGACAAGCTCTTGATGGGCGCGGGCTTCACCGACTGGCGCAAGCACACGCACCCGCTCTACGGCGAGGTCGAGATCGGCGGCTTCACGAAGGACGTGGGGCGCGTGCCGCCGTCGTTCCTCATCGAGGAGATGACGCACCGCAACGCGCTGTTCGCCATCCGCCACGCGGAGGCGCTGCCCAAGGTCTCGATCGCGGCGCCGACGGTGACCGACCTCGGCGGCGGCCTGCGCGCCATCGACGTCGAGTTCCGCAACGAGCGGATGATCCCGACGCGCACCGCGCGCGCGATGCAGAAGCACATCGGGCGCCCCGACGTGTTCTCGATCGAAGGCAAGGGCCTGGAGGTGCTCGCGGGCGGCTTCCGCACCGACCGCTTCCGGCCCGAGCGGCTCGACTTCGCGGAGCGCGAGCCCGCGACGCTGCGCTCGGAGCGCGGGATCGGCGGCCGCTCCGAGGTGCGGGCGCGCTGGATCGTGCGCGGCGCCGGCGAGGCGACGGTGCGCTGGCAGGGCGAGAAGGCCCGAGCCGCGAGCGTTTCCGTGCGCGTCGAGTGAGCCGGACGCGCTCGGGGGGCGCTGAACCGGCCTGCGGAAAGGCGCACGGGCCTGCGGCGAGGGCGCACGGGCCTTCCGCAGGGGCGCAAGTCCTTGGCGGGCGCGCGGCTACGCTCGAAAGCGCGGCGCGCGCGCCGCCGCGGGTCTTTGAGAGATCTTTCCCTGGCGGCCCATAGCGGGTTCCGGAGAGGGTCGGATAGTTTGCTACGTCTTCAGGACCTGCTGCGACGCTCAGGAGTCGGCGCGGCGTCCTGGAGTGAACTCGACCCTCCGAGCGCCGCGGGTCCCCCGAACCAACCGACGTCGCGTCGCTCCAGGTATCAGGCCATGTATCCGGCCAGGAATCAGGAAAGCCAAACTATGAAGCACTCTCTCCTTCGTTGCGCGCTCGGCGGTATCTCCGCCGTGGCTCTGTCCGCCCTCGGTCAGGCCCAGGTCGTGTTCAACGAGCTCTACGTCTCCCACTCGGGCACCGACTTCTTCGAGTTCATCGAGCTCAAGGGGCCGCCGAACGCCTCGCTCGACAACTTCGTCGTGTGCGTGGTCGAGGGCGAAGGCTCGCTCACCAACCAAGGCCAGCTCGACCGCGCCTGGGACCTCACGGGCTTCAGCATTCCCTCGGACGGCTACTTCGTGCTCGGCCTCGCCGGCGTCACGCAGCTCGACTACCAGATCTTCGGGCCCAACGCGGGCACGCCCGACCAGGACGCGCTCGAGAACGGCACCGAGACCTTCTACCTGATCGACGCGGGCAGCAACGCCAACGTGCTCGCGATCCAGGCGCTGCTCGGCACCGACATCGACCCGGACAACGACGGCATCACCGTCCTGCCGACGCTCGGCACGTTCCTCGACCTCGTCGGTCTCGCCGACGGCGGGATCACCTCGGCCACGCCGCCGGACACGATCTTCGACGGCGCGCCGGTCCAGGGCCCCGACACGACCTTCCTCCCCGCGGGCATCTTCCGCGGGCTCGACGCGCCGAACGGCTGGTGCCCGGAGTACCTCGACTTCAACGAGCCGGCCAACGCCTTCCAGCCGCGCACCCCGGGCGCGCTGAACAGCTCCTGCCCGAGCACGGTCTCGATCGTCAGCTACTGCACCGCCGGCACCACGACGAACGGCTGCAACGCCACGATGTCCGCCACCGGCACGCCGAGCCTCTCCGCCACGAGCGGCTTCACCGTCACCTGCACCTTCCTCGAAGGCCAGAAGCAGGGCCTGATCTTCTACAGCGTGACCGGCCGCTCCGCGCTGGCTTGGGGCACGAGCTCGAGCTTCCTCTGCATCAAGTCGCCCACGCAGCGCACGGGCACCGTCGGCACCGGCGGCACCGCGTCGAGCTGCGACGGCCTGATCTCGATCGACTTCTCGGCCTACCTCTCGGCGAATCCGGGCGCGCTCGGCGGCCCGAACAGCCTGCTGCCGCTCGCGCCGGGCAACCTCGCGAACTTCCAGTGCTGGTTCCGCGACCCGCCGAGCCCGAAGACGACGATGCTCTCGGACGCCATCGAAGTTCAGATGGTGCCGTGAGCTGACTTCGGCGCCGCACGCCGCGGCGCCGCCCGTAGTCCCCACCCCACCGCGAGGTGTTGCGCGATCCGCGCAGCACCTCGCGGTTTTTTTTCGGGGTGCTCGAGGCTCGAAACGGCCTCGCTCGCGGGCGCAGCGAACGCGGAAGGGATTTCCCGGTGCGAAGCTCCGTGCAAGCCGCGCATACAGCCTTTCGGACCCGTTGGCCGATGAGAGGAGGAACTACCCGCGGACTCCCTCCGCTCCCCGTGATCCCCTCACCGCCTCTGCCCCAGGGCCGCGCGGCTCCCTCGTTCCCCCAACGGAGCAGCGCCCCTTCGTTCGCGTTGCTCCGCGCGTGGGTGCTCCGTGCCCTCATGGTGCTGGCCTGCCTCGGCGGAGCGTCGGCGACCAACACCCCGCAGATCAGCGAGCACGCCGCCAAGGCCGCGATGCTGCTCAAGTTCCTCGGCTACGTGAAGTTCCCCGAGAGCTCCTTCGAGTCGCCGACGAGCCCGCTCAAGATCGCCGTGGTCGGCGCGGATCCGTTCGGGCGCGGACTCGACGACGCCTTCAAGGGCAAGCGCTTCGGCGCGCGCGAGATCGAGATCGTGCGCTTCAAGAGCGTCTCCGAGCTCGAGCGCTGCCACGTGCTGTTCGTGCCCGAAGCCGAAGCCGCGCGCCTCGACCGGATCCTCGAGTTCTACGGCCGCCGCCCGCCCCTGATCGTCGGCGAGTCGAAGGACTTCGCCGCCGCGGGCGCGTCGATCAACTTCACGATCAACGACAAGAAGATCGGCTTCGAGATCAACACCGACGCGGCCAAGCGCGCGGAGCTCGAGCTCAGTTCGCAGTTGCTCAAGCTCGCGAAGATCGTGAAGGACGCCAAGCGGGACGGAGACGGCCGATCCGAGTCCGGCGAAGACGCCGACGAGGAGCAGCCTTGAGCGGCTTCGCGCGCACGTCCACGATCCGCGGCAAGCTCACGCGGATCCTGATGCTGACCAGCGCGGTCGGCCTGTTGCTCGCGGGGCTCTCGCTGGCGATCTACGACGTCACGCGCTTCAAGGCGCAGCAACTGCACGACCTCGAGATCCTCGCCGAGCTGCTGGCGATCAACTCGAGCGCCCCGATCGATTTCGACGACGCCGAGGTCGCGAACCAGGTGCTCGAAGCGCTTCGCGCGATGGACGACGTCCTCGCCGCGCGCGTGTTCTCCGAAGGCCGCACGCTGGCCACCTTCGCGCGCGAAGGCGTCGCGCCGCCGCCCGATTCGATGACCTCGAGCGGCCACGCGTACCCGGACGACTGCGTGGAGCTGTGGCTCAGCTTCGAAACCAGCTCGGGCCGTCCCGGCGGCGTGTGGATCCGCGCCAGCCTCGATGAGATGCGGGCGCGCATGGCGTCGTACGCCTACGTGCTCCTCGGCGTGCTCGCCGCCTGCCTCGGAGTCACCTACTTCGTCGCCGCGCGCCTGCAGCGCTTCGTGTCGGCGCCGATCGAAGAGCTCACCAACGTCGCGCGCGCCCTGTCGCAGGGCTCGGACTTCTCGATCCGCGCCGCGAGCCGCTCGAGCGACGAAGTCGGCATCCTGGTCACGAGCTTCAACGGCATGCTCGACCAGTTGCAGGAGCGCGACCGCGAGCTCGCGAGCCACCGCGAGACGCTGGAGGCCGAAGTGCAGGAGCGCACGCGCCAGCTCGTCGACGCCAACCGCCAACTGATCGAGGAATCCGACAAGGCCCTCGCCGCGACCGTGGCGAAGAGCCAGTTCCTCGCGAACATGAGCCACGAGATCCGCACGCCGATGAACGGCGTGATCGGCATGACGAGCCTCCTGCTCGACACCCAGCTCGATCGCGAGCAGCGCGAGCTCGCGCAGACCGTGATGCACTCCGCCGAGGGCCTGCTCACGATCATCAACGACATCCTCGACTTCTCGAAGATCGAAGCCGGGCGCCTGGAAGTCGAAGTGCTCGACTTCGACATGCGCTGCGTGGTCGAGGAAACCATGGACGTGCTCGCGCACCGCGCGGAGTCCAAGGGCCTCGAGCTCGCGAGTCTGATCCACTCGAACGTGCCCTCGCTCGTGCGCGGCGACCCCAGCCGCGTGCGCCAGGTGCTGCTGAACCTGCTCTCGAACGCGATCAAGTTCACCGACTCGGGCGAGGTCGTGCTCACGGTGGCGCTCGAGCGCGAAGACGCGACCAGCGCCATGCTGCGCGTCACCGTCAGCGACACCGGCGTGGGCATCCCGCCCGACCGCATCGACCGCTTGTTCAAGTCCTTCAGCCAGGTCGACTCCTCGACCACGCGCAAGTACGGCGGCACCGGCCTCGGACTGGCGATCAGCAAGCAACTGGTCGAGCTCATGGGCGGCACGATCGACGTGGAGAGCGAGGTCGGCCGCGGTTCGACCTTCCACTTCACGCTCGCTCTCGAGAAGCAGCAGGGCGCGCCCGCCGTGGCGACGCCCGCGCCCGAGCACTTCCGCGAGCTGCGCGTGCTCGTCGTCGACGACAACGCGACCAACCGCAAGTTCCTGCGCCTCGTGCTCGCCTCCTGGGGCTGCCGCCACGAGGAGTGCGACAGCGGTCCGGCCGCACTGGCCGCGCTCGAAGCCGCGCACGCGGCGAACGCGCCCTTCTCGCTCGCGCTGGTCGACTACCAGATGCCCGGAATGGACGGCGAGGAGCTCGGACGGCGGATCAAGGCGAGCCCCGACCTCGCCTCGATCCCGCTCGTGATGCTGACCTCGATCACGGGCCTCAACGACGTCGCGCGCATGGAGCTCGCGGGCTACGCCGCGTACCTGGCCAAGCCGATCAAGCAGTCGCAGCTGTTCGACTGCATCAGCGCGGTCGTCAGCCGCAGCACGCCGAAGGTCAAGCTCACCAAGACGCGCATCATCACCGCGCACTCGCTCGAGCAGATCCGCGAGCGCTCGCGCGTGCACATCCTGGTCGCCGAGGACAACCTCGTGAACCAGAAGGTCGCCGTGCGAACGCTCGAGAAGCTCGGCTTCCGCGCGCAGATCGCCGCGAACGGCCGCGAAGCGCTGGACGCGCTCGAGCGCACGAGCTTCGACCTCGTGCTCATGGACTGCCAGATGCCCGAGGTCGACGGCTTCGAAGCCACGCGCCGGATCCGCGCCCGCGAGCGCGGCAGCAACGGCAAGCACCTTCCGATCGTGGCGATGACCGCCAACGCGATGACCGGCGACCGCGAACAGTGCCTCGCCGCGGGCATGGACGACTACATCGCCAAGCCCTTCAATCCCCAGGAGCTCGTGCGCATCATCGAGCGTTGGACGAAGACGCCCGACGAGTCGACGCCCGTCGCATCGAGCGCCGCACCGAAGGACGAGGTCGCGAGCGAGGCGGCGCCGCGCGCGCTCGACGCGGCCAAGCTGGCCGAGTTCCGTCGCCGCGCCGAGGCCCGCGACCCGCGCGACGTGCTGCGCGAGCTCGACGCGTGGATCGAGAGCTCCTCGAGTCTGATCGAACGCATCGCTGCGGCCGCGCGCGACGGGGACGAGACGGCGCTCGAGAGCGCTGGCTCGGAGCTGTTCGAACACTGCGGCGCGATCGGCGCGCAAGCCCTCGCCGAGTGCCTCGAGCCGCTGCGCTCACGCCCCGCGCCGGCGGGCGTCGGCAACCTCCTCGGCCGGCTCGCCGGCGAGTTCGCGCGCACGCGCGAGGCGCTCGGCCGCGAATTCAGCGCCTGAGCGCGTTCAGCGGTTCTGACCGGGCTGCCACAGCACGTCGAGCGCGCCGTTGTCGTTCGCCGCGCGCGCGAGCACGAAGAGCAAGTCCGACAGCCGGTTCAGGTACACGACCACTTCCGGGTTCACGCGGCCGCGCTCGTCCTCGCGGGCGGCGAGTTCGGTGACCAGGCGCTCGGCGCGCCGGCACGTGGTGCGCGCGAGGTGAAGCCAGGCGGCCAGGGGCTTCCCGCCCGGCAGCACGAACGACTTCAGCGGCGCGATCGCGGCGTTGACGTCGTCGAGCAGCTTCTCGAGCCGCAGCGCGTAGTTCGCGGTGATGCGCAGCTTGTCGCCGGCCTCGCCCGGCACGCACAGGTCGGCCCCGACATCGAACAGGTCGTTCTGGATCGAGCGCAACCAGCCCTGCATGCGTTCGTCGACGCCGTGCGCCAGCGCGAGGCCGACCACGCTCGAGAGCTCGTCGACCGTGCCGTAGGCGGCGATGCGGACGTGGTGCTTGGGCAGCCGGGTGCCGTCGCCGAGGCTGGTGTCGCCGCTGTCGCCGGTCTTGGTGTAGATGCGGTTGAGTCGGACCATGGCGTTTCGTCGCCGGCCATGATGGGCGCAAGCCACGCCCGGCGCCATGCAAGAGAAACGCAGAATGCGCTCGAGGCCCCACCGCCCGGCCCGCGCGCCGCGGAGTCTGCGGTAGCCTCTGCGCCCCCACTCCCCGCCGTCTTCCCGCCGCCATGCCCCGACCGACCGATTCGACCGCCCTCCGCGCCCCCATCGTCGTTGCGAGCCTCCTCGCGCTCCTCGCCGGCTGCGCGAGTCCGGACGCGCCCCGACGCGGCGCCGGCGCCGAACCCGCCGCGCCTTCCGAGCGCGAATCGGCGGCGGCGCTCGCCCCGCGCCCGGGCGGCGCCGATTGCGGCGACACGCTGATCTCCGGCAGCGGCAACACGGGCTACGACGTTCAGAGCTACGACCTCGACCTGCGCTTCGAAGCCGCCGACGCGCCGCTGTCGGCCACGGCGCGGATCCGCGCGGTCGCCGAGCACGACCTTTCGCGCTTCAACCTCGACTTCCACGGCCTCGAGGTGCGCTCGGCGCGCGTGAACGGCGCGGACGCGCTCTTCGAACGCGACGGACAGGAGCTCATGCTCACGCCCGCCCAACCGATCGCCGAGGGCGCGGAGTTCGCGGTCGAGATCGAGTACAGCGGCGTGCCGATCGGAGTCGAGGACTCCACGCTTCCCCTGCCCGGCGTGATCATCGGCTGGCAACACCAGGACGGCGAGGTCTACGTGTTCAGCCAGCCGAACGGCGCGATGAACTTCCTGCCGTGCAACGACCACCCGCGCGACAAGGCGCTGTACTCCGCGCGCCTCACCGCGCCGAAGCCGCTGATGGCCGTGTCGAACGGCGAGCTGAAGGAGACGATCGACAACGGCGAGACGCGCACCTTCGTGTGGGGCGCGCGCGATCCGATGGCGACCTACTTGATCACGATCGCGATCGCGGAGTTCGAGGTCGAGGAACTGCTCGCCGAAGACGGCCGCAGGTACGTCAACTACTACTCGCCGAAGGTGCGCGCGAGCCAGCGCAAGTCCTTCGCGAAGACGCCGCAGATCGTCGAAACGCTCGAGGAGATCGCGGGGGCGTACCCGTTCGAATCGTGCGGCAACGTGGCGTCGAATCTGCCGCTGCCGGCGGCGCTCGAGACCCAGACGCTGCCCGTGTACGGACTGGGCGCCGGCCTGGAATCGGTGATCGCGCACGAGCACGCACACCAGTGGTTCGGCGACCTTGTCAGCGTCGCCGACTGGAGCGACATCTGGCTCAACGAAGGCTTCGCGGAGTACCTCGCGTGGATGTACACCGAGCGCTCGCGCGGCGCGGAGAACTTCGAGAAGATCGTGTACGGCGCCTACCGCAGCCTGCGCAACGGCAAGGGCCATACTCCGGGCAAGGTGACCGCGCGCTCGATGTTCGGCGCGAGCGTGTACGTGCGCGGCCCGCTCGCGTTGCACGCGCTGCGCCTCGACGTCGGCGACGAGACCTTCCTGCGCACGCTGCAGACCTGGTGCGAGAAGTTCGCCCACAAGAACGCGCGCATCGCCGACTTCCTCGAGCACGCGTCCTCGATCGCGGGCCGCGACGTGCGCCCGGTGCTCGACCCGTGGCTGTACGACGAAGAGATGCCGCACTGGGCGCATTTCGACGAGCGCATCGAGACCGAGAACCGCGAGCGCGAAGCGAAGCGCGCGCAGCGCGAGGCCGAGAGGGCCGCTCGCGAAGCCGAAAAGGCCGCGAAAGAAGCTCAAAAAGCCGCCGAAACGGCGCCGAAGGACGGCTGAGCGCGCGGCGCGCCGGCTCGCGAGCTAGCTCGCGGCTTCGTCTTCCGGCGGAGCGCCGATCCCGAGGTCGCGCGGCTGGAGCTTCGAGCCCAGCGCCCGCATCATCATGTGCCAGGCGCGCGCGTCGCGCTGCTCGATGGGAACGCGCGTGAAGACGCGGTCGATCGAGTTCTCGATGTCCTTCCTCGCCGCGAGCGACAGCGCGACCTTCCGCCCCAGCACTTCCTTCAAGTGCGCGCGGAGGAACGCCAACTGACGTTCGCTCGTCAAGCGCGGCCCGCGCTCGCGCTTGTGAACGGCTTCGCCGCTGTAGAGCGAGTACAGCACGATCGTCACCGCCGCGGCGACGTTGAGCGACTGGTGCTCGGCCGACGTCGGCAAGTACGCCGCGATCTTGCAGCTCTCGAGCTCGTCGCTGGTCAGCCCGTCGGCCTCGGAGCCGAACACGAGCGCCACGCGCTCGCGCGGATCGTCGCACAGCGGATGCAACTCGACCTCGAGCTCGCGCCAGTCGCGCCGCAAGCGACCGTCGCGCGGCCGCGCGGTGAAGGCGACCGAGTGCGTGCAGTCCTCGAGCGCTTCGGCGAGGCTCGGCACGACGCGGATCTTGTCGCGCACGTTCTCGACGCCGTGCGCCATCATCGTGAAGTCCGGGTGCACGAGGATCGACGGCCGCTGCGGCGCGACGAGCACGAGCTCCAGCGGGCCGAAGTTGGCGGCGGCGCGCATCGCCGAGCCCGCGTTGCGCGGCCCGTTCGTGCGCACCAGGACGACGCGCTTCATGCGCGCAGGCGCTCGAGTTGCGCGGGATCGGGGTTGCCGCCGCTCACCACCGCGACGACGCGCGCCGGGCTCGAGATCGAACGCCCCATGAGCGCGAGCTGCGGCAGCTTGCCGCTGAGCACCGCCGCGACCGACGCCGCGCCCGCGGGCTCGACGACCCAGCCGCCGCGCAGCACGAGCTCCGCTTGCGCCGCGTAGACCTCGTCGTCGGTGAGCAGCACGACGCTGTCGACCGTGCGCCCGCAGATTTCGGTGTTCAGGCGGCCCGAATACGGCGGGCAGAGGCCCTGAACGCGCGTGGTGATGCTCTCGAGCGTGACGGCTTCGCCGCGCTCGAGGCTGAGCTTCATCGACGGCGCGCCTTCGGGCTCGGCGCCTAGGATCAGCAGCTTCGGTCCGAGCATCTGGCGCAGGGCGAGCGAGGTCCCGGCGAGCAAGCCGCCGCCGCCGACGGGCGCGATGACGACGTCGACCTCGGGCCAGTCCTCGGCGATCTCGACCCCCACCGTGCCGGCGCCTTCGATGGTCCGCAGCGCGTCGTACGGATGCACGAGCGTCGCGCCCGCGGCCACGCGCTGCGCGCACAGTTCCTCGCACAGCCCCCGCGTCTCGCCGAGCACGACCTCGGCGCCGAAGTCGCGGCACGCCTGGATCTTGTTCGGGTACGCGTCGGCGGGCATCACGACCGTGCAGCGCACGGCCGCGCGCTGCGCCGCCCAAGCCAGCGCCTTGCCGTGGTTGCCGGAGCTGGTCGTGACCACGCCCGCGGCGCGTTCGGCCGCCGTCAATTGGCTGATCTGGTTCCACGCGCCGCGCGCCTTGAAGGCCCCGGTCTCCTGCAGGCACTCGAGCTTGAGGCGCAGCTCGATGCGTTCGTCGCCGACGTCGAAGGGGATCAGCGGGGTGCGCTTGACCACGCCGCGCAGGCGCTCGGCCGCCGCGCGGAACGAGAGGGAGTCGATCGGGGAACTCACGGGGGCGAACAAGATACCTCCCGGGTCGCATCGGCGCAGGCTGCGAAAGTGGCGCGCGGGACGGCAGAATGTGCGGTTCGCATGCCGCTCACCTGCTCCGAAACCACCCCCGACATCGTCGTCGCGTCCAAGTCCCTCGCCGTCGCCCTGCTGCCCTCGAAGGGGCGCGGTGTGATCGCCCTGCACGCCCTTCGCGCGGGCCAGCTCGTCGAGCGCGCACCGGTCATCGTGGTCGACGCGGCGGAGGTCGAACGCGTCGCCGCGACGACCCTGGGGCGCTACTACTACGAATGGGGCGCGAGCGAGGACCAGGCGGCGATCGCTCTGGGCTACGGCTCGCTCTACAACCACTCGTACGAGCCGAACCTCGCCTACGAGTTCCGGGAAGAGCGCATGTGCATCGACTATCTCGCGCTGCGCGACATCGAGGCCGGCGAGGAGTTGACCATCAACTACAACAACCTCGGCGAGCTGGCGTTCGAGCCGCTGAGCTTCGACGCGCGCTGACGTCGCAGCGCTTGCCTCACGGCACGAGCGAGATCGTGAGCGCGTCGGAGAACGCCATGCCGAACGACGACGGCGTGTCGCGGTAGACGAACTGCGCGTGCAGGGTGTCGCCCGCCGTGAGCATCGCGAGCGCGCCCGTCAGGTTGCTCCACGGGAACTGCGCTTGCCCGGCGCACCCGAGCAGGCCTTCGACGGGCGCGCTGATCGCCTCGGGGCTGCGCTTGGGCTGGACGACGCACAGCAGGCCGCCCTTGAACGGAATCGACTGCGCCGCGAGCCCCCACAGCATCCGGGTGGAGCGCGCCGGCGGGACGTTCTCGAGGACGATCTCGAACAGGCCGCTCGAGACGCTCGGCGGCGCCGATCCGACGCGCAGGTACGCCGCGCAGCCCGCACTCGAGATCTTGGCGGTGCAGTGGCGAAGCGGCGCGTCGCCGTAGTCGGAGTAGAACGAGTGCGCGCCGACGTCGGCGCGCGTGCCGTCGAGATCGGGGGCGCTCAGCGGATCGCCCGCATCGATGCAGGGTGAGCCCGCGAGCAGGCGCAAGTCCCCGTTCGGTGCGTCGCGCAGGAGCGGCGGCGAGCTGAAGTTGCCGACGCCCGCGACCGCGAACTCGACATCGCAGTAGCGGAGCGTGCAACTGGGCAGATCCTGCGTGCACGACGGGTTCTCCCACAGCACGCACTCGCTCAGCGTCGAATTCGCGGCGAGAAGCACAAGTGCGCCCGGAGTGATGGGCACGGGTTCGTTGCGCGCGAAGGTGCAGCGCTCGAGCGACGCCCCGCGGATCAGACTGCCCTGCTCGCCGAGCTCGTTGTCCCAGAACTCGCAGCCGCGAAAGCTCGCGCCGCCGTCCGCGCGGAACACATCGCCGGGGTTGAAGCATTGGTTGCCAGAGAAGCGGCAGGCCTCGAAGCTCGCGCTCGCGGTCGGCCAGATGTGCAGCGCCGCCCCGCGCGAACTGAACCAGCCCGAATTGGCGACGAACTCGGTGCGTTCGATGCTCGCCGTCGCGTCGTCGAGGTTCAGTGCGCCCGCGTACTCCGCGGAATTGTCCAGGAGCAGCGAATCGCGAAGCGTGAGCGCACCTCCGGCGTCGATCGCACCTGCCACGGCCGCGAAACAACCCTCGATAACACTGCGCGAAAGGTCGAGCGAGCCGCCCTCGACCGAGATTCCCCCGCCAAAGCCGTAGCCGCTGTTGTCGCTGCAGCTCGACACCAGGCAGGTGTCCAGCCGCACGTTCGAGTTCGTGGCGCACAGTCCGCCGCCTCTGCTGCTCGAGCTCATTTCGAGCACGGTGCGCACGAGGTTGAGCGTCGCGCCATGGGCGCACACGGCGCCGCCTTGACCCCACGGGCTCGTTCGGCAACCCGAGAACTGCGAGTCTTCGACGATCGCGTTCGAGCCGCTCACGTACAGACCGCCGCCAACGGCGTAGGTTTCGGCCTCTTGCACGACGGTTCGCACCACGCGCACGTCGGCGCCGTTCGCCACGCCGATCCCCGCCCCGAAGTAGTAGTCCCAGAAGTCGCCGCACTGCTCGATCACGCAGTCGCGGATCTCGGCGCGGCTCCCGACGCACGACACCCCGCCGCCGATGACCGCGGGCGTGTTCGGATTCGACGCGCCGCGGATCGTGAAGCCCTGGATGCGCGCGCCCTGCGGCTCGCCGTCGACGAAACGCACGGCCTGGGGCGCGCCGAGAGCATCGATCGTCGTGACCGCCGCGCCGCCGGAGCTCTTCAGGACGAGGCGCTTGCCGAGAAAGCGCACGCTCTCCCCGTAGATCCCCGGCGCGGCGAGCACCGTGTCGCCGTCGACGGTCGTGGGCTGCGCGATCGCGAACTGCAGGCTCGCATAGGGCGCGCTCTGGGTGCCCGAACCGGGCGGCGGCGCCGACGCGTCGACGTGCCACGTCGTCTGCGCGGAAACCGAAACCGCGAGCCCGAACACGGTCGCGAGCGTGAGAAGCGAAGAACGAAGGAAGCCCATGAGTAGCGCTCGCTGAAGGACCGTGAGAAGGCGTCGAACGGCCCCGTCGGGCCGGCCGAACCGCGCCCCACACGCTCCATCAGAGCGCTCGGGCCGAGCCACGGTCAGGGGCCTTGCTTCGTAGGTAGAAGTCCCGCTCCACGGATTCCATCCGCGCAGCCCTCGCGACGCGCAGCGCCGCAGAAACGAATTGGACATCTACGAGTCGGCGAGCCGCGACAGCGGCTCCGCGAGCACGGCGAGAGCTTCGCGGCGGTCGCGCGCGTCACTCCACGGCGACGAGTTCCTGCCACTCGTCCATCGTCATCAAGATGTCGCGGCGCTGGCCGCCGAGGTACGGGCCGATGAGGCCCGCGCGCTGGAGTTGGTCGAGCACGCTCGTCGCGGCGTCGAAGTCGAGGCCGAACTCGCGCTGCAGCATCGAGACGGCGACGCGTTGGCGTTCGACGAACAAGCAGCCGGCCTTGAACACGACCTCGTCGACCGTCAGACGCGAACGTCCGCGCGGCTTGGCCGGCGTGAGCTCGACGTGGGGTTCGTCTCCAGGTTCGCCGCCGGTGTCGCGATCGGGCTCGACCTCGAGTTCACGCGCCTGCGGCTCGGAGCTCGCGGCGGACGGATCCTCGGAGGGCGACGCCGCGTCGACCGAGCCGGCGCTCGACGCTGCGACCGTCTCGTCCGCTTGCGCGGCGGATTCCGCGGAGTCGCCTGTCGCCGCGCTCGAAGCTGCAAGGGCTTCACCGCGCGCGGCCGACTTCGATTTGCGTTTCGGCTTGCGGGCGGGCTCGAGCACGACCTCGGCGGCCCCGGAATCTCCCCCGGAAGCGGCGCCCGAGTCCGTCGCGGAATCCGTCGCAGACTCGGCGGCGATGTCTTCCCTCGGCGCATCGGCTACGACCTCGGGAGCGGAAGCAGAAGTCGCGGCGGAAGCGCTCGGCGCCGGCTCTTCCTCGCCGAACAACGAGCGGATCACGACCGCGGGCTTCGCGGAAGCGTGCTTCGACGCGGACTCGACCGCTGCCGCCTGGCTCGACGAGCTTTCGTGCGACGCAACTTCGTTCGACACGGTGTCGTTCGAACCAGCCTCGTTCGGACGTTCCTCAGCGGCGTGCTCGTCGGCGGCGTTCTCGGCGCGCACGGACGGCGCGAGGGCCTCGACCGGGGCCTCGTCCGGGGCTTCGACGACGCTCTCGACGCTCGATCGCACGCGGACTTCGCCGATCGAACCCTCGCTCGCGGCGGACTCTTCCGACTCGGGCGCCCGCACCTCGGTGGGCCGCGAGCCGCGCAGGTCGATGAAGCCGCGCAGTTCCGCGCGCAAGTCGTCGCGCGAAGCTTCGCCATCGTCGCCGCGCTCGTCCGCGACTTGCGAATCACTTGAGGAGACGGACTCCGCATCCTTCTCCGATGCAGGTTCTGCGGCGATCGGCGTCTCTTCGACGCGCGAGGCCTGCGCTTCGAACTCGGGCTCGAGTTCCTCGTCGACCTCCGTGTCGCCTTCGCTCGCCATCGGCGGCGCCGCTTCGGCGACCGCGATCGGCTTCACGGTTTCCTCGAAGACCTCGTCGTCGAGCGGCTGGTCGCCCCACGACGGCTCGACCTCCGCGGCGACGGATTCCGCTGCCTCCGGTTCCTCCGCGGGCGCTTGCTCGCCTTCTTCGTCCGCATGCCGCAGCGCTTCCACGAGCGAGAGCGGCGTGCCGTAGGCGTCGACCGGCTCCTCGAAGAGATCCGACTGCTCCCAACTCGGCTTCGGCGGCGTGCGATCGAGCGGCGTGACGGTCGGCTCGGCGTACGCGCCGGCGCGCGCGACTGTGTCGGCGAACGTCTCGGGCTCGTCGGGTGCTTCGCGCTCCGCGATCGGCGCCGTCGCGCCCGAGCGCGCATCCGAGTTCGCGCCCGCAGCGGCGCCCGCACTCGCCGCCGCGCTCAGGCCCGCGAGCGCAGCGTGACCACTTGCAGCGGCGCTCGCACTTCCGGCGACAGGCTGCTGCGCGGAACCACGCTGCCCGGCGCGCACGTCAACCACAGGCGCCGGAACTCCTCCATGCACGTCGGTCGCGCGCCCGACAGGCCGTACGTCGCCAGGCTGGACCTCGGCAGCGACGCCGTCTCGGGCTCGCACGGCTGCAGCGTCACGCGGAACTTCTGCGGAGAGAGGCTCATGGCTTGGCTCGTGGGCGGGCGCCGCCGCGGCCGAAGGCGACGGAGCGGGCCGCGCCTGGGGGATCGCTTGGGGGACCTCGGGGCGCGCCGTCGCCGGCTCGCTGGGGAGCGGGCCGGCGCCGAGCGGCCGCGCACCTTCCGGCACGCGACCCTCGCGCCTTACATCGGGCGGATAGGGGCTGGGGGCGACAACTTTGGAAGGCGAGAGCTTCGTGTTGTCGGGAGTGGGCTTCTCGCGCGAAACCTTTTCCGCCGGAGCACCGGCCGAGACGCTGTCCTTCGTCTTCGAAGGAGAAGCGGCGGGTCCGGCGAGCTGCGCCGGCGAAAGCGGAGCGCGAACCGGCGCCTTGGGTAGCAGCCCCTCGGCCTCGGCTTGCGAAACGCCGCTGGAATCCGAAGCGCGCGGCGCGAGCGGGGCAGAAGTTCTCGGAAGTTCGCCGGCCGCGATGGCCGCCGGGCGGATCCAGAGGCCCCAGGCGGGCAACAGCACCACGATGAGGCCGAACAGCGCCCCGATCGCCGTTCCGAGCACGACGCCGACCTGGGCGCTCATCTGGCGCGTGACCATCGCGCCCAGATCGCCGACGCTCCCGCCGAGCTCGGGCGAAAGCGCGCCGACGAGCACCGCCAGCGTGAAGGTAGTGAGCACGACGCCGCCCAAATCGCGCGCGAGCTTGCCGTCGACGCCGCGCATGAACAGGCGGATGCCGATCCAACACAGGCCGAGCGACAGGAACATCGCCGAGATGCCGAGCGTGTCGACGAGCGCCATGACCATGCCCGTGACCCCGGAGGCTTCGTCCTTCGGATCGACGTAGGCCATCACGACCGCCGCGCCGATGAAGAACGACACCACCAGCAGCGCGATGCCGAGCGCGTCGCGCCCGGAACCTCCGCTGCGCGCGGCCGCGGCGCCGTGCTCGTCCGCTTGCGAAGGATCCTGCTGCCCCGACGGTTGCTTCGAATCACTGGTCATCATCCGCTCCCAAGCTTGACGTGGGCCCGCCCGTGCGCGACGGGCCGTGCATCTCTTCCCACTGGTCCAGGGTCATCATCACTTCGCGCGCCTTGCTGCCCTTGTGGTCGCTCACGATGCCCGCTTCGCCCATCATGTCGAGCAGGCGCGAAGCGCGCGTGTAGCCGACTCCGAGCGCGCGTTGCAGCAAACTCGCGGAGCCGCGCTTCGACTTGAGGATCACGCGCACCGCGTCGTCCCACATCGGATCGGCGAGCGCGTCCTCGAAGCCCGTCGCCTCGCCGCCTTCGCCCGGCGGCTTGGTGCCCGTCGCGACCTGCACGAGCTCCTGGTTGAAGCTCTGCGCGCTGTCCTGGCACACGAAGTCGACCACCGCTTGCAGCTCGTGGTCTTCGACGAGCGCGCCCTGCACGCGCTTGATGCGCGAGCTCG
>CALFYL010000068.1 GCA_937952135.1 uncultured Planctomycetia bacterium | reverse complement strand
GCTCGTAGCCGATGTACTCCAGGCACATCGTCTTGTCGTAGCTGTAGATCGGGAACACCTCGCGCAGGAGCGACTCCAGGCCCGCGCTCTTGCGCGAGCCCTGCGGCGTCTCGAGTTGCAGGAAGTCCTGGTAAGCGGCGGTCTGGATCTCGACCAGGTCCGGGATGTCGATGATCTTGGGGTAGCGCGCGAAGCTCTTGGGTGCCGTCTTGATCAGGCTCATGGCTGGTGGATGTGGGTTCTCGCCCCACAGGGCGTCGCCGGCTCTCGGCGTCGTCCGGCGGCCCGCGCAGTTCGCCGGTCCCCGCAAAAGGGACCGAGAGCGCAGGCGCTGGCTCGACGCGCGCGGTGGCGGAGATCGGGCTTGGCTTCGAAGGACTTCGAACGGTTCGTGGGCTTTGCCGTCGCCGCGAATTCGCGGCGCGGCCGAAAGTCCGAGAGCGCAGCCCCGCGGGGGTTACCCCGCGAGGGCTAGACGCAGCGGACTTCCAGCACCGACGCAGACGCGGCGCGCACCGGAGAGCAGGAGCTGCTCGAAATGCGCGGCGCAAAGGAACGCCCTGCGAAGGGCGGCCGAAACAGCCAAGCGCGACACCGCGTGCGATCGCTTCCGATCGAACGCGGTCCCGCTCCGGCCGCGCGGAGGCCGCGCGGTGCGTCTGGCTGCGAGAAGGAGCCCAACGATCAGGTCAGCTTGACCTTGGCGCCGGCGTCTTCGAGCTGCTTCTTCATCTTCTCGGCCTCTTCCTTGGTCACGCCTTCCTTGACCGGCTTCGGCGCGCCGTCGACGAGGTCCTTGGCCTCCTTGAGGCCCAGGGCCGTGATCGCACGGACTTCCTTGATGATCGCGATCTTCTTGTCCGCGGGCACGCTCTCGAGCACCACGGTGAAGGCGGTCTTCTCTTCGGCAGCGGGCGCAGCGGCGCCGCCGCCAGCCGGGGCGGCGGCAACGGCCACCGGCGCGGCCGCGCTCACGCCCCAGCGACCTTCGAGGTGCTTGACGACCTTCGAGGCTTGCATGAGGGTCAGGCCGTCGAGCTTCTCGACGATGGCCATGAGCTCCGGCTCGAGCTCGACGACGTTGGATTCGGTCATGGGATTCACTCCTGGCAAAGGGCTAGAGGGCAAAGGGGCTTGGGTGGTTTGAGCACCCGCTCGACGGAGGACGGCCGCCGAGCTTGAACGATCCCGCGCGCTTTCGTTCGCCTCCCGCCGAGGGAGACGCCGCGTGGCGCGCGGGGGATTCGATGTGCAGAGACTCAGATTCAGGCCGCGGGGGCCGAACCTTCGCCTCCCGCGTCGGCGCCGTCGGAACCCGTGCCCGAGTCGGCGCGAGCTTGGAGGACGCGCGCCGTGCTGCTGGGCAGGGCGTTGAGGATCGTCGCGAGGCCGCGGATCGGCGCCTGGATGCAGCCGACGAGCATGCCGCGCAGGGTGCGCTTGTCGGGCAGGCCCGCGAGCGAAACCGCGTCGGCCGGGCCGAGCAACGAGCCGTCGAAGATCGCGCCGCGCAACTGGAGTTTGCCGGCCTTCTTGACCTCGGGCGAGGTCAGCACCTTGGCCGCGTGGATCGTGCCTTCGAGGGTGCCGACGGCCACCCCGATGTTGCCGGCGAGCATCGCCGGCGTGGCTTCGAACCCGCGCTCGGCCATGGCGCGGCGCAGGAGCGAGTTGCGCACCATGCGGAGGCGCACCTTCTCCTTGGCCAGCTCGCCGCGGAGGCGCTCGAGCTCGTGGACGCCGATGCCGCCCATGGTGAGGATGATCACGCCCTCGGACTTGCCGAGCACGCCGTCGTACTCGGACGACAGCAGGCGGTTGACGAGATTAGGCATGGGTCGTGGCTCCGTAGTTGATCCAGGCGCCGGGTCCCATGGTCGTCGAGACCGAGACCTTGCGGACGAACTGGCCCTTGACCGCCGCGGGGCGCATGGCGATCAGGTGATCGAGGAACGCGCGCAGGTTGACTTCGAGGTCCTCGGCCGCGAAGGAGCGCTTGCCGACCGGAGCGTGGACGTTGCCGCCCGCATCCGTGCGGAACTCCACCTTGCCGGCCTTGAACTCGCGAACGGCGCCGGCCACGTCGGGCGTCACCGTGCCCGACTTCGGGCTCGGCATCTTGCCCTGCGGACCGAGCACCTTACCCAGCTTGCCGACGTGCTTCATCATGTCGGGGCTGGCGATGACGATGTCGAAATCCGTCCAGCCCGCGAGGACCTTCTCGGCGAGCTCGCCCGAGCCGACGACGTCCGCGCCCGCGGCCGTGGCCGCTGCCGCCTTGTCGCCCTCGGCGAAAACGATGACCTTGATCGTCTTGCCCAGCCCCTTGGGGAGCGACACGGCGCCGCGGACCAGCTGGTCCGACTTGCGCGGGTCGATTCCGAGGGAGACCGCGACCTCGACGGTTTCGTCGAACTTGGCCCCGGGCAGTCCCTTGAGCAGCGTCAAGGCCTCGCCCGGCTCGTACACCTTGTTGCGATCGACCTTGGCGGACGCCGCTCGGTAGCGCTTTGATTGCTTGACCATGGCGATTGCCTAGCCCTCCACCTTGATACCGGCGGCGCGCGCCGTGCCCTCGATGATGCGGCAAGCCGCATCGAGGTCACGGGCGTTGAGGTCCTTCATCTTCATCTTGGCGATCTCCTCGACCTGGGCGCGCGTGACCTTGCCCTTGATCTCGTGTCCGGGTGCGGCAGCCGCGGATTCCAGCCCCGCGGCCTTCTTCAGCAACACGCCCGCCGGCGGCGACTTCAGGAGGAACTCGAAGCTCTTGTCCTTGAAGACGGTGATTTCGACGGGGATCACCAGCCCCATGTCCTTGCGCGTCGCGTCGTTGAACTGCTTCACGAACATCGCGATGTTCACGCCGTGCGCACCGAGCGCCGGACCGACCGGCGGCGCAGGCGTGGCCTGCCCGGCGGGGCACTGCAATTTGATCTTGGCTACGACTTCCTTGGCCATGTTGATCTGCTCGGTTGACTCTTGCTCGAGAGCTGGGAGCCGTGGGCGGCTCGTGGGTGGCTCGGGTGGCGGGCGAGGTGGCGGGCGCGGAGACTAAACAGACTCCACTTCCCAGTACTTGAGTTCGACGGGCGTCGGCCGTCCGAAGATCGTGACGACGACCTTGACGGTGCCCTTGTCCGGCGAGACGTCGTCGACGGAGCCGTCGAAGCCATCGAAGGGGCCGGACTTGATCTTGACCATGTCGCCGCGGTTGAGGCCGATGTTCACGGCCAGCGCGGTTTCGGTGTCCGACATGCGCGAGAGGATCGCCTGGACCTCGTGGTCCGGCATCGGGTCCGGCTCGCCGTGCCCGCCGAGGAAGTCCCCGACCTTGGGCGTGTCGCGCACGGTGGCGCGCGCCTGGCGCACGCGCGGATCCTCGGCGTCGTCGATGTCCGCCTGAAGCATCAGGTAGCCCGGGTAGAGCTTGCGGTTGACGACGCGCTTCTTGCCGCCCTTGAGGTCGGTGACGCGTTCGAAGGGCACCAGCACCTGCGGGACGATGTCGGCGACGCCGGCCATCTTCACGCGGAGTTGAACCTGCTTGCAGATCGAGTCTTCTTGACCCGACTGACAGCGGACGAAGTACCAGCGGTGCACCATCAGCCTCCAATTCCCAGGATGTTGTTGGTGACGCGGGCGAGCAGCCAGTCGGCGCCCGCCAGGAACGCCATCAGCACGACGACGCAGATCACGACCACGAGCGAGGAATTGAAGACCTCCTGCGCACCGGGCCACGTGACCTTGCGCAGCTCGGTTTCGGTCTCGATCAACAGGTCGGCGTTCTTCGGCTGCTCGAGCAACCGGCGGCCGACGAGCACCGCGCCGACGAAGATCACGGCCGCGATGAGGAACGCGGGCGTCAGCTCCACACCCACCACCGGGAGCCGCTTGAAGCTCGCCGAGAACGGCGTCGCCAAGGTCTCCGACACGCCGCTGAGCGTCTCGCGCAGCGCCTTGCAGCCATAGAACAGCAGCGCGGCGCCGGCCCAGAAGACGGCCATGCGCGCCATTCGACCTTGATCAGGCTTGTAGGCTGCCATGTGGAGAGGGTTGGACGGGTGAGGGGGCGAAAGAGAGGCCCAGGCCGCAGGCCTGGCGCGGAACCGGCGGCGCGCCGACTAGAGCTTGTGCTCCTTGTGCGACACGTGCTTGCGGCAGAACGGGCAGTACTTCTTCTTCTCGAGCTTGTACCCCGACTTCTGGCGCTTGAAGGTCGTGTAGTTGCGGTTCTTGCAGGCCGTGCACTCCAAGAACACGAACCGTTCCTTGGTCTTCATCGATGGATTCCGAGGTGGGCGTCAGCGCGCGGGGACACGAGTGCGTTTCGCGGCGCTCGACGGGTCTTGAGAGCCAAGTCTTGCGGACGGGAGCTGGGGATCGGGACGGGTGGCGTTGAGTGCGCCTCGCAGCGCGCGTGAACCGCGCGAGCCCGGACACACTCGACGGCGGAACCGCCGGCTGCGAGAGCGCTCGCCTCCGGCGGTTCGCCGCTCGAACTACTTGAGGATCTTGGTGACGACGCCCGCGCCGACCGTGCGGCCGCCTTCGCGGATCGCGAAGCGGAGCTTCTCGTCCATGGCGATCGGGGTCTGCAGCACGACCGACATCTTGACGTTGTCGCCCGGCATGCACATTTCCGCTCCGTCCATCAGCGTGGCCTTGCCGGTCACGTCCGTGGTGCGGAAGTAGAACTGCGGCTGGTAGCCGGTGAAGAACGGCGTGTGGCGGCCACCCTCGTCCTTCGACAGCACGTACACCTCGCACTCGAAGTCCGTGTGCGGCGTGATCGAGCCGGGCTTGGCGAGCACCATGCCGCGCTCGATGTCGTTCTTTTCGACGCCGCGCAGGAGCACGCCGACGTTGTCGCCAGCCTCACCCGACTCGAGCGTCTTGTTGAACATCTCGACGCCCGTGACCGTGGTGGTCTTGACCTCGGGGCGCAGCCCCACCATCTCGGCGGTCTCGCCGACCTTGATGCGGCCGCGCTCGATGCGACCGGTGGCGACCGTGCCGCGACCGGAGATCGAGAACACGTCCTCGATGCACATCAGGAAGGGCTTGTCGACTTCGCGCTGCGGGGTGGGAATGAAGGCGTCGAGCGCGGCGACCAGGTCGTCGATGCACTTGTTCGCGTTGTCGTCGCCGCCGCCCGACTCGATGGCCAGCTTGGCCTGACCGCGCACGATCGGCGTGTCGTCGCCGGGGAACTTGTACTTCTTGAGCAGCTCGCGGATCTCGAGCTCCACCAGCTCGACCAGCTCGGGGTCGTCGAGCAGGTCGACCTTGTTGAGGAACACGACGATGTGCGGCACGCCGACCTGACGGGCGAGCAGGACGTGCTCGCGCGTCTGCGGCATCGGGCCGTCGGCGGCCGACACGACCAGGATCGCGCCGTCCATCTGCGCCGCGCCCGTGATCATGTTCTTCACGAAGTCGGCGTGTCCGGGGCAGTCGACGTGCGCGTAGTGGCGCTTGTCCGACTCGTACTCGGTGTGCGACGCCGCGATCGTCACGGTCTTGTCCGCCGAGCGCACCGTGCCGCCCTTGGTGATCTCAGCGTAGCTCTTGACGCGCGTGCCGTAGCGATGCGACGAGCGCGCGGCGAGCGCAGCGGTCAAGGTGCTCTTGCCGTGGTCGATGTGCCCGATCGTGCCGACGTTGACGTGCGGCTTGGTGCGCTGAAAGACTTCCTTTGCCATGGTCGTGTGTGCGGGTCGTTGTGGATCCCCAACCGGGGGACCCGGCGGGCCTCACGACGCGAACGAGTTCGCGCCGCGGGCAGTCGGTTGGATGAGAGAGTTGACGTGACGGGGAAGAACGGGCGCCGGGCCTGAGCAGCGCCGGCGGTGAGACAGGAGTGCGTGACACCCAAGAGTGGCGGCCACAGACGCGCGCGGCGCCAGCTTCCGAAGGCGGCCGCCGCCCCGCTCGAGAGCGGACTCGGTCGGCGCGCGCGGACGCGGGAGGATGGACTCGGGCTAGCGGGCGCGGCGCAGACGCGGACGATGGCCCGCGGTGAGCACCGGAAAAGTGGAGCTGCTGATGGGGATTGAACCCATGGCCTCTTCCTTACCAAGGAAGTGCTCTACCACTGAGCTACAGCAGCGCATGGCGTCACCGCTGCGAGCGGCGACGTGTTCGTCGGGTCGGAACCGGTTCGACGCGTCCGCGCCATCGAGGGCCCGGCGAGGCGCCGACCGCGAGCCGCCGCCCATCGAGCTGAAAGGCGCGCTCGAAAAGGCTCGGCCGGCGGGGCTGGAGCGGGCGATGGGAATCGAACCCACGCTATCAGCTTGGAAGGCTGGAGTTCTACCATTGAACTACGCCCGCGCTAACGGGTCGCCGAACGCGCGACGCCGACTGCGAGGCCGGCAGGCCGATGGCGAAATCGGCCGCGAGTTCAGCCGTGGATGGTGGGGAGAGGCGGATTCGAACCGCCGAAGGTGATACCACCAGATTTACAGTCTGGCCCATTTGGCCGCTCTGGAACCTCCCCATGGAGGCAGCGCGCGGAGACAGCGCCGTCCGGAGCTCGCCCGCGGACGGGCGAACTCGAGTCTGACCCCGAAGCCCGGGAGCCGATCCGCGCCGCTCGATCCGCGCCGCGGAACCTGCGCGCGATCCTGCGCGCTTCGACCGGAATCACGCCGACGCGCGAAGCTCGCGCGCCCGCTGAGCCGGCGCGCGCCCGCCGCGAAGTCCGCTCGATGGTCGCCATCGAGGCACTTCGAGCCGAGCCGCACGCGCGGATCAGCGCCGACGACGCAGCCATCCGGTCGGAGCGAAAGCGGCCCGGCGCGTTTCGAGCGCTCGCAGTTTCGAGCACCCGCCGAGCGGGGACGTTTCCGCGACCCGTGGCGGCGTCGCTTGGGATGCGCGGTTCGATCGCAGCCGCTCTGGGCGGTCCGCTCCCGTGTCATCTTTTTGGGTGTCGTGTTTCCAGTGAACAGCCCGACGCCAAGCGTCGGGGAGCCCTCCGCCAGCGAGCTTGCGCTCGAAGCGGGACGTGACGTCCAGCGCGGTCCACCCGCGGGTGGCGCTCGGGACGTCGGGACGGGCTCTGCCCTGTGCGGTGTTGACTTCGGCGCGGCCTTCGCCGCCGCGCGGCGCGCGAGGCGAAGGGAGCGTTCGAAGTTCGAGAGAACGGATCGGACGCGTGCTCGCGGGAGCGGCGTCCGACTGGACGGTGGAGAGCGGGCTGAAACGAGCGAGCTGAGAAGTGCGAACGGAGCCGAGCGCGTGGAGCCAGCGATGGGACTCGAACCCGCAACCGCCTGATTACAAATCAGGTGCTCTGCCAATTGAGCTACGCTGGCACGGCGCGCAGCGCCGTCAGGTAGCTCGTGGCCGAGCCGGCTGGAGACCGAGTTCGCGCGGATCGAGATCGCGCCGGGCGACGCTGGGAGGGAAGGATGATAGGGACGGCGGGGCCCCCGTCAACCCCCCAGGCCCGATTTCCGCGGCCTCGCGGGCCGCGCGCGACGTCCTCGCACTCGGGGCCGACCTCGACGTCGAGCCCGGGCGCCGGCCTCAGAGCTTCCGCAGCGAGTCGCGGTAGTCCGAGTACGAGCGCCGCACCTGCGCGAGCGAGTCGCCCGCGAAACGCTCGAGAAAGACGCTCGCCAGCTCGAGCGCGAGCACCGCTTCTCCGGCGACGCTCGCGGCCGGCACCGAGGTCACGTCCGAGCGCTGCCAGGTGGAGTCGACGACCTCCCCACTTTCGAAGTCGACGGTCGGCACGCCGCGGCGCAGCGTCGAGATGGGCTTCATGGCGACTCGCGCGACCAGCGCCTCGCCGGTGGTCATGCCCCCCTCGAGGCCCCCCGAGCGGTTCGTGGAACGCGCGAACTTGCCCCAGGGCGCCTCCGAACCGGCCGCGGCCGGAACGATCGCGTCGTGCACCGCGGAGCCCAACCGCCGCGCCGCCTCGAAGCCCAACCCGAACTCGACGCCCTTCATCGCGGGGATCGAGAGCAGCGCGCCGCCGAGCCGCGAGGTCAGCCGCTCGTAGGGGCTGGAGTAGCCGCCCAGCCCGGGCGGGAGCCCGAGCACACGGACTTCGAAGACGCCTCCGAGACTGTCGCCGAGCGCCTTGGCCTCGTCGACGCGCTCTCGCCAGCGCGGCTCGAGCTCGACGTCGAGGCCCGCGAACTCCGACGCGTCGCGGATCTCGGCGCGCATCTCCCCCGCCGCCTCGAACGCGTCCGCGCGCGCCGCGAGACCGCCGAGCTCGACGACGTGCGCGAACAATTCGACGCCGAAGCTCTCCAAGACCTGCCGCGCCGCCGCACCCAGGGCCACGCGCATCGCCGTCTCGCGGGCGCTCGCGCGCTCGAGCACCGCGCGCGGATCGTGCGACTCGTGCTTCTGGCACCCCGCCAGGTCCGCGTGCCCGGGCCGCGGGCTCGTGGGCACCGGCAAGCGCTCGAGCGTCGCGTCGCGGTTCTCGATGCGAAGCGCCAGCGGCGCGCCGATCGTCAGTCCGGCGCGCCAACCCGAGAGCACCTGCACACGGTCGCTCTCGAGCTTCATGCGCCCTCCCCGGCCGTAGCCGCGTTGACGGCGCGCCAGCTCCGCGTCGATGCGCTCCACCGAAAGCTCGAGCCCCGACGGCATCCCTTCGAGCACCCCGATCAGAGCCGGCCCGTGGGACTCACCCGCGGTGGTCCAGCGCAGGCCTCTCACGGCGCGCTGGCCGTCGGCGCCCGCACGCCCGCATCCGCCGGCCGCAACTCGGCCCCCGGCGACCCCCCGTCGCGCGCACCATCCGCGAGCAAATCGCTCGGCTTCGAGTCGCCCTGTTGAAGGGCCTCTTCGATGCAGCGGTGGAGGCGGTCGAACTCGAAGGGCTTCGCGAGCACGCCGACCACCTCGGGCACGCAGCGCAACTCGTCGGCGATGTCGGCGTCGAGGAAACCCGACACGACCAAGGTGCGCGGCAAGAGGCCCTCGCGCGAGAGCTGCGGCAGGAAATCGCGGCCGTTCGAACGCCCCAGCTCGATGTCGGAGAGCATCAGCGCGGGCCGCTGCACCCTCAATTGCTCGCGCGCTTCCTCGAGCGAGCGGGCGCTGCGCACCTCGTAGCCGCGCCGGCCCAGAAACAGGCACATCAACTCGACGATGCGTGCGTCGTTCTCGACGACCAGCAGTGACTTCGAAGGCGAAGCAGCGGACGGTGAAGCCATTTCTGGGAGCATACCCCCTCCCCGAGTTCCCTTCACGCCTCCTCCGCAGCTCTCACGCCGTCTCGCACCAGGTGATCTCGTCGAACGGCACCGCGAGGTTCATGCTCCCCAGCCGCACGGTCACGACGCGCTTCTCGTAGTCGACCTTCTTGATCGAGCAGCGCTGGCGGTAGCGCGGGATGTACACCAGCTGACCCTTGTCGAGCCCGTCGAGGAAGCTCTTGCGCCGGTCGGTGAGCGAGGCACGCGACAGCGCGCGCTCGATCTGCTCCAGCGCGGCGCGCATGGCCGCCGAGCGCTCGGCCGGGAGCTGCGAGAGCAGCGCCTGCGCGTTCTCGAGGGCCTTTCGCGCGTCGCGGATCCGCTCCTCGAGCGCGCTCTGCGCCTCGGCCTCGAGCAATTCGCCCTTCTTCGCGA
>CALFYL010000067.1 GCA_937952135.1 uncultured Planctomycetia bacterium | reverse complement strand
CTGGAGCACGCACCCGAGGTTCGGGGCGGCGCCGCAAGCGAACGATGAAGTCCGCGAACGAAACTGGCGCGCCCCAGGCGCGTCGCAAACGAACGCTGAGATCGAGAGCGTTGGTCGCGTTCATCGCGGTGACGTTCGCGGGCCTGGTCGGCGAGTTGGCGATGCGCGCTTACCGCGCGACCCAGCGCTATCCGCAGGTCGCGGGCGCGAGCTTTCGCGACCGTCGCATCGACCTGATCCGGCGCGCGTTCCCAGCCGCGCACGATCCGCTGCTCGGCTACGTTCCGCGCGCCGGCTACTCCGGCGACGACAACGTGTGGCGCACGCGCGTCACGATCCGGGCCGACGGACTGCGCAGCAACGGCGAGAACGCGCTGGCAGCGGGCGCCGGAGCGCTTCTCGCCGTCGGCGACTCGTTCACGTTCGGCGACCAGGTCTCGGATCACGAAACCTGGCCCGCGCAACTGGAGGCGATTCTGCAGCGGCCGGTGCTCAACGCGGGCGTGTTCGGCTATGGCTTCGATCAAACCGTGCTTCGCGCGGAGCAACTGCTCGAGCGCTTCGAGGTCGATCGAGTGATTTGCAGCCTGATCGCCGATGACCTCACGCGCTGCGAACTCAGCCGCCGCTACACGCCCAAGCCCTGGTTCGCGCTCGCGGGCGACGGACTCGAGCTGCGCGGCGTGCCCGTGCCCGATACGTCGAAGGAAAACCGTCTCGACGAACAATGGCTGCGGCGAGCGATGGGCCACAGCGCGCTGCTCGACGCGCTGGCTTGGAACGGTGCGCCGGCGTGGTGGGTCGGCCAGGCGCCCGAAGTGCGCGCGCACCCGCGCGGCGCCGGGCTCACGCTCGGGATGAGGCTCGTCGACCGCCTCGCGCACTCGTGTGCTGAGCGAAACGTGCCGCTACTTCTCGTGCTGCAGGCTCAGGCCGCGGAGCTCGGCCCCGCGGAGTCCGTCCACGCCGCCGAGCTTCTCGCGCACGGCGAGCGACTCGGGCTGGCGACCCTCGACCTCGACCGGCGTTATCACGCACTCTCCGCCTCCGATCCGGCCTTCCACGACGAGTTCTTCGCCGGCCACATGACCGCCGCCGGCAACCGCTGGGTCGCCGAACAGATCGCCGGCGCGCTCTCGAACAGGTGATGCGGAGCGCGCCGGAGAGCAGCGCGTGGGCGCAAGGGCGGCGCTCAGTCCTTCGAGGGCCGTTCGACGAACGCGCGCAAGTTGCCGAGCGCGACGTCCCATTGGCGCGAGATCGAGTCGAGACTCGCGCGCGCCTCGTCGAGGCCGCCCGGCAGGAGCTGCCAGCTCGTCTCCCGCCCCTCGCGCGTCGAGTGCGCCAAGCCGGCGTCCTCGAGGATGCGCAAGTGCTTCGTGACCGCTTGTCGCGTCACCCCCGAACCCTCGGTCAGGCTCGCGATCGACGCCGGCCCCGAGCTGCACAGTCGCAGCACGATGCCGAGGCGCGTCTCGTCGCCGAGTGCGGCGAACACCGGCGCGCCCCGGCGCAGAACGGCGGCCTGACTAGCGCGACGTGACATGGCGTTCGATGTTGCGCAACTGGCCGGCCCAGCCGCCTTCGTTCATGCGGAACGCCTCGGCGCGGCGCGCCGCGGGGATCTTGTCGAAGCCCGATTCGACGACCGTGAGCCGCGTGCCGCCCTCGACGTCCTCGAGCCGAAACTCGACGAGCGTCGGCGGCTCGGCGGAGTAGTCGACCTTCGGGTCGACCGCGTAGGGATGCCAGCGGTAGGAGAAGAGCTTCTCGGGTTCGACGCGCTCGATTTCGAGCTCCATGACCACGTGCGTGTAGCCGGGAATCGTGATCTGGCCCGTGACGCGCTCTCCCGCGGCGAACCGCCCCGTCAGCCGCGCACCGAACCAGGCGCCGAACTCGGCCGGGTCGCTGAGCGCACGCCACACGCGCGCACGCGGCGCCTTCAGAACGATCTGCTTCTCGATGCGGTCGGATGTCGTGGTGGTAGCCATGGTTCGATCCTCGGACGTTCGTGCGGGAGTGGGCGGCGCGTCCTTCGCGCAACCCATTGGTTGCATGTTAGGCGGAGCCGATCCTTATGCAACCCGTCGATTGCCTTTTTTTTCGCCGCCGCCGCGGACCCGCCACGGTCAGCGCGTGAGCGTCAGTCCCCGCGCCACGTTCCAGCGCAGCGGATCCTCGCCGGTCCACGCGAGCTCGTAGGGCACGCCGGGCTTCATCCTCGCGAAGTCTTCGGCTTCGATGCGCAAGATGAAGTCGTTGACGTCCTTGTCGAGGTCGACCCAGTACTTCATCAGGCCGTGAGCGCGGAGCTCGACGCCGTCCGGGCCGCGCAACACGAAGTCGCGCTTCGACGCCTTGTAGAACTCCGAGAACTCGCGAGCTCCGAACGGCGTGTCGCGGCACTCGATGTGCGCGAAGAAGAAACCTGCGTCTCCGCGCTCCCCGAGGTCGGTGGTCAGCTTCGGCTCGCGGTCGGGATCGTCGTACCACTGCAGCCGAGAGATCGTCGCTTCGCGAAGGCCCGACACGGGCTCGTTCACGATCTTCGAGTGCGCTCCGAAGTGATCCGACAAACCGATGCACGAGTACGGGTTCGGACCGCCGAACAGCGACGCGTGCTGCGGATGCGACTCGCGCCTTCCCCAGCCCGCGAGCCCGGCCTCGGAATGGTCGTCGAACGTGTGCACGTGGACCATGAGCCCGAGCGAGTCGGCGTCGAGCACGTTCTGTCCGAGGTTCGAGTAGTTCAGTCGCCGCCAGCGGCCACCGACGAAAACCTCGTTGAAGGTGTGCGATGCCCACATGCCTCGTTGTGAGGCCGCGGCTCGCTCGAGCGCGCTGCGCACGCCGACGTGGGTGATCCGCGACGCGATCCAGGCCACTTCGCGCTCGTCGTTGGCGTCGACCACCGGCGTGCACACGATCGTGCGCGTCGGCACTCCCAGCGCCTTGAGCCCCGTCGAGAGGTAGATCGCCGACGAGGTGCAGCTCCCACGCAGCTTGGTCTCGAACATTCCCTTGCCGAACAGCTCGCGGTCGAACTGCTCCGCGAGCGTGCGTCCATGGCGCGCGAGCGTCTCCTCCATGTTCCGCTGCTGCTGCGGCATCACCCTCGGCCCGCCCTTCTCGAACTCGACGGCGAAGGTCGTGAAGCTGTCCTCGTACTTCGCGCGCTGCAGCAGCCACTTCGAGACGGCGCGCACCGCGGCGGCGTCGTCCAACGCCCCGACATCGATTCCGTCGCGCTCGAGCTCCGCGAGCAGCTGCGTCCGCATGCGCGCATCCCAGTTGCAGCACACGCCCGGCTCGAGAAAGCGCTTCAGCTCCGCGGGCTGCTGGCGCCAACGAGGGTCCGGCTGCACGGTCTCGGCAACCGTGTTGAAGGGATACACCACCGCTTCGAACTCGAGCAGGTCCGGCTCGTGCTGCAGCACGCGCACGTCCTGGTAGTCGTCGTTCATCGACTCGATGTCGAAGGGCGCCATCACGTGCATCACGGCGCGCACCGAGTAGCTGAACTCGCGCCGCTCGTCCCAATCGCCGTCGGGCGTTCCGTCGCCGTCGCTGTCGGCGCGTTTGGGGTCGGTGAAGTACTTGTGGAGCTCCGCGAAGTCGGGCAGTCCGTCGCGATCCGAATCGGGCTCGCGTACGCGCTGCGGCGCAAGTGCGACGGCCAGGAACGCGAACGTCGAGAGCAGCTGGAGCTGCATGGCGAATCCTCCGTTCGCGCCGAGGGTGCGAGAGTTCGGCGCGAGCCGACAATCTAACCAGAGCTGGGCGACACGCCGCCGCCGAGACGCTCTCCGTGCTCTTCGCATCCGGCGCGACCGGCGGCAATCCCACGCCGAAACGAACCGCTGCCGTCGAAGGCTGTCGACAACGCCGCGCCGAGGTGCGTGGATCGGTTCACGTCCATCAAGGACACACGGAGAACTCGACTCCGCCGCTCAGCCCTGTCGTGCTCGGGCTCGCGGGATCGCGGAACCAGAACTGGCCGTGCACGTTCGAGCCCACGGTCACGAACGGGTCGGCGCCCGCTGCGATCCACGCGTTCCAGTCGAACTGGAACGCACCGCTGCACGCCGCGGCGCCTCCCGAGGACTGCGCGGGCGTGCGGCGAGTTGGAGGTTGAACGCAGAGGTAGCCGCCTTGGAACGGAGCGGCGGCCGGACCCGAGAGTCCGTAGAAGAACAGTCCGGGCTTCAGCGGCTCGACCTGGTGCACGGAAATCACGAAGCCCGCGGGGGTCGAAAGCGAAGGTCCGCCGAGGGTCGAGATCAGCGGCGTGCAGCCGCCGGAGGTGACCTTCGCCGTGCAGAAGGTCGAGACGTTGTTGAAGCCGCACGCGGAGCCGGCGACCTCGACGAGCGTCGCCGTCTCCCCGCTCGATCCGCTCGACGACACGGGGATCGACGTCGCGATGACAGTTCCAGCGCCCGAGCCGCCCTGCGCGAACGCGCGCAGCACGTCGTTGCCCGTGTCGAGGATCACCGCTTCGCCGCGCGCGCTCGAGAAGCACCCGGCGTTCGTGCCCGCCGCGAAGGCGTGGCTGTTCGAAGCGAACGGCGCGATCGAGAGCGTCGAAGGGTCGATCGACAGCATCCGCGACTGCGACGCGTTCGAGTTGGTGTCGACGACGAGCAGCACCTGACCCGCTGGCGCCCGACTCAGCCCCACGGGCTTCGATCCCCCGCCGCTGTCGACCGTGAACTGCGCGCAGTCGACGGGACCGACGACCCGCGATCCGTCGGGCGAGAGCGGCAACTTGCGCACGTTCACCGCGAACCACAAGCCGCCTGGACACGCATGCATCGCACTGTTCGACGCCGCCACGAGCAGCGAGTTGGTCGGCGCGTCGAAAATCATCGACTGGTACAGGCCCGGCCCGAGTACGAACGGCGCCGTGCCGGCCGCGTCGGTGACGGTGTGCTCGACATGGCTCGCGTCGAGGTACTTGATCGGCGCCGTCGCCAGGGATTGCTGATCGAAGTAGTAGATGCGGCCCTGCTGCGCCGGTGAGAAGCCGTAGAGGGTGCGCTCGCCCAGCCCCAGATCCTGCGTCGCTCCGAAACCGTCGAGCAAGTACACCCGCGCCTGCCCGGTGGGAGAGGCGATCCCGCCGCAGAAGATCACGCGGTCGCGGAACGAGTCGTAGGCGAGCGGGCCGCTGTACTGCAGCGACTGCAACAGGTCCACGAGCACGCTCGCTTGCCCCGTCAGCGGATCGATGCGCAGGAGCGCGCCATCGTGCGACGAGGAGCCCTGAATCGCCGGGCTGTACAGCAGCAACTCGCCGGCGGCGAACCCTCCCGACTGTGCGACGAGCGGAGCGGCGCCGAGCGCGAACGCCATGACGACATTTCGGACCGAGCGGCAAGGCAAACGCATGACGGACTCCTCTCGAGCGAAGGGCGACGGGTCGGGGCGAGCGCGCCCCGGCGCCGCGCCACCCCGAGACCGTTCCATCCCCGCCGCGCGGCGCCCGTTACTCGGAATCCCGCGTCAGCGCGAGCTCACGCCCACCCGACGTCGACCTCGGCGCCAACCGCCGTCGCGTGCTGCGCGAGTTCCCGGCACGACGCGAGCCACGGAACGAACTCGCGCTCCTGCCACGCGCTCCACTTCGACGGAGGACCGCCCCGTCGACGGAACGCTTCGACGATGCTCGCTCGCTGCGCCTCCAGCGCCTCGAGCCAGCGAAGGAACTCGTCGGGGGCGATCAGAACTTGCTCGGCCTCTTCGTCCTCCTCATCGCCTGGAGTTCCCATCGAGGCGAGAGTTGCGATGGCGAACTCACCGAGCACGCCGTCGGGGTCCAGCCACACGCTCGTGGCGAACTCGCGATCGAGTTCGAGTGCGTAATGAGCGTCCTCGCAACTGCATCCGACCGACATCCGGTAGCCCACAGTCGTTCTCGTTCAGGGCGCGATTCCGAACCGCACCGCATCCGAGCGGTTGTTGGCGAAGCTCGCCGCCGGATCGCGCGCCCAGTACTGCGCGTAGACGATCACGCCGGGCAACAGCGCCGCGTCGACGCCCGACTGGATGTGCGCGTTGAAGTCGAAGGAGAACACGCCGCTGCAGTCGCTCATCCCCAGCGTGCCGCCCGAATTCTGCGGAGGCGTGCGGCGATTCGGCGCCTTCACGCACTTCCAACCGCCCTGGTACGGCGTCGCGAGCGGCTGGAATCCGTACGACAGGAACCCCATGCGCTGGCTGATCTGGTTGCTGCACGTGATCGGGAAGGACGACGCGCTGCTCGAGCTCGCGGTTCCCGCCGCGGCGATCGCCGGCGTGCATCCGAGGCTGTTGACCTTCGCCGTGCAGTAGACGTCCGGCCCCGGGGCGTAGCCCGCGTCGAAAGCGATCGCGCCCATGTCGCGCCGCGAGCCATCGGGATCGAGCACGCTCGCCGGATCGCCGGCGTCGATGCACACCGACCCCGGCTTCAGGCGCCAGTCCCCGTTCGCAGCGTCCCAGAACGACGGATTGGCGGTGAGGTTCCCTTCGCCCGGCACGACGACGCCGAACAGCGAGTAGCTCGCTTCGAAGACCCCGTTCGAGTTGATCGCCTCGTTGGCGTTGCCCCACACGATCGAATCGCGAACCGTGAGCGTGTCGAACACGCTGATGTCGAACGCGATGGAGTTTCCCGTCACCGTGGTGTCGAACACCCAGCACTCGCCGCACGCGTAAAACCCAACGGCGTTGCCGGTCACGATGCAGCCGCGCACCGTGCTGCCGCAGATCCCCACGCCGAACGCGGCCGGCACATTGAGCCCGCTCACGGTGAAGCCCTCGAGCTCCGATTGAATCAGCAAGACCGAGAAGAGCTCGTCCGAGCGAATGCGCGTCACTTCGGGGCCGGCGAGGCTGCGGATGCCGAGCGCCTTCCAACCGGTGTTCAAGTCCGTCGAGACCGCTTCGTCGTAGTCGCCGGGCGCGACGAGCAGCGTGTCGCCCGAGACCGTCGTCGGCTGAGCGATCGCGTACTGAATGCTGGTGTAAGGCGCCGCCGCGGAGCCGTCGCCCGGGGCGACGGCGCTGGCGTCGACGAACCAGGTGTTCTGGGCGGCGGCGCTGCCGGCGAGAACGAGAGCAGTCAGGACGCTGAGCTGGCGAGCGGCGAAGGGGTGGCGCGCGGACATGGAGGCCTCCGACGAGGGTTGAGATGACGGTCAGGATACGGGTGAGAGAGAAATGCCACGCGATCTCGGTTTCGGTTCACGCTGTCGCGATAAAAAAAACGCCGCGCCTCGTCGCGCCCGGGGGCTCACTTGACGCCGCATGCCGCTGCTGAGGGCGTCTCGCGCTCGTCCCCAGACGCGCGGATGAACCGTCGATCTACGCAGAGACTCGGAGTTCTCGCGCGAAGAGAGCGCATCCAGATCCGGAACTCGCGCGAAAGCGCCGCACGAAAACGACTCGAGACTTGCACGCTCGGCGATCCGGACTAGTCGCGCTATTCGCGCGGGTCGTGTGCCCGGCGCTCGAAGGAGGAATTGTGTTGAATACAGAACTCAACAAGGACATCGAGCATCTGCGCAGAGATCTCGCTGCGCTTCGTGAAGATGTCTCGTCGCTCACAACGAGCTTGAAGCAAGTCGCCGCCGTCCGCGGCCGCGAGGCGCTGAATCGAATCGAGGACCTCGGCGAGCGCGCCAAGCATGAATCCAAGGAGCTCAGGGACTCCGCGGCGCGCGGGATCGGCGAGCACCCTTTCACGAGCGTGCTCACGAGCTTCGGATTGGGCTTCGTGATCGGCATGGTGCTCGACCGAAAGCGGTGAGCCCAGGTGCGCCCACCATGATCGCCTCACTGATGCGCACCCTGGGCATGCCCGACATCCGGGGCGAGCTGAGTGACCTGCGAGTGCGGGTGGCTTGGTTCGTGGCCTGCGCCGTCGTCGGCGCCGCAGGTGTCGCGTTCCTCTCGCTGGCCGCCTACCAGGGACTCGCGCGCGTGATGCCCACCGAACTGGCGGCGGCGGTGCTCGGCCTCGCGCTGCTCGCTCTCGCAGGAGTGCTGCACGGTCTCGCGCAGCGTCGCTCCGACGCAAGCAGCGCCCGCACCGCGCCGGCGCCCGAACTCCCGCACCGCAACGGTCTCGATCCCACCGCCCTCGATCCTGCGGCCGAACTCGGACGAGCCGCCTCGAGCCTCTTGCGCCAAACCGAGCTCGGCAGCTCCGACCTCGCGACCGCGAGTCTCGTCGCGGGCCTGGTCTTCGGTTCGCGCGGCTTCGGCTCACGGTAGCCGTCGAAAGCACCGGCGCGGCGGACGCGACGCTTCGAGTCGCGCCGCCGCGCCGGTTCAGCGCTCGCCCGAGCGCACCGCTCGGTCTCGATGTCGGAGTCCGGATCGGGTGACGATCAGGGCGAATACACGCCCGACTTCTGCACGGTGGTTGAGCCGCTGCGCTTGACCTGCACGCCGGAGGAGATGGGGCCGAGGGTTGCGAAGTACTGCGAGATCTCGGTGGCGAGCGTGATGTGGATCGCGTTGGCGGCGACGACGATGTGGGCGTCGCCTGACTGCTCCATGGTCACGAGGGTTTCGTAGGGCAGCGGGATGAACGTGCTGCCGTACCAGATGGCCGCGTCGATGTGGTTGTTCGTCGGATCGGAGAGCTGGTCCGCGAGGAAGGCGCTCGACGATTGCCCGGCGAGGTGGACGCTCCAACCGATGTGGAGCGGGTTGTAGCCCGGGAGGGGATCGGGCGTCAGGCGCGCGGTGAGCGCCGCAGCGCGCACCTGCAACCAGTCGGCCACGTTCGTGCTGGCCGCGTCCTTCTGAGAAGCGTTGGGGCTGGTCGGAACTAGCTCGAACGTGAAGTCGCTCCAGTCCACAGTCGCCGGCGGCGTGCAGGCGACCGTGAACCACGGAGACGACGGGAGGAACGTCGTGCGGAAGGCCTCGTTCATCCACAACCCGAAGAGGTGTCCGTGCGGGTCGGGATAGGGAACCGGGTAGCCGCTCCCGACGGAGCACGTCGGCGCCGAGCCGGGGTGGGCGACGGGATAGACGGCGAGGATCGGCAGCGCCGCGTTGAGCTCGGCGAGCGCGGCGTCCTCGCCAGGATTGGCGCCGCCGTGCGTGGCCAACCACCCCGGAGAGGCCGAGTAGGTCGCGTCGTCGGTGACGTTGCTCACGAAGTCCAGTTCCGTCGTGTAGCCCCAGTGGTTCCAGACCGCCGGTCGACCCGGGGTCACCTTCATGTGGTGCTTGCCGAGATACGTCGGCGTCCAACACGACACCACACCGTCGGCGCGCGAGCTGTAGTAGGCGAGCTCGGCCGGATCGGTCTCGAGCGGGTCGCGGAGGTCCTTCTTCATCGCCGCCCACAGACTGAGATGGCCGCCCGCGGATCCGCCGACGAGGAACACGCGGCCGGGGTCGAGATTCCAGGCGCTCGCCTGCTTGCGAAGGAACTGGATCGCCCGTCGCGTGGCCTCTTCCGGAACAGGAAAGACGTTGCCGGGGAAATTCGGGTTCGACCCGCCTCCCTGCAACTCGGGGATCTCGCTCAGCGGATAGTTGATCGAGATCACGGCCATGCCGTTCGCGTAGGCCTTCTCGATGATGCCGTCGCCCGAAGCGTTGTTGAGGTAGTCGTCGAAGTCGCTCTTCGCGCCCTTGGACCAGCCGCCGCCGTGGATCTCGACCAGCACCGGCGACGGCAGAGCGGCGCCGAGGTGCAAGTACGCGTCGAGGTCCATCTTCGACTCGCCCCAGGTGTTGCTGGCGTCCGCGTACGTGCCGTACCGGACGTCGGAGTAGGTGAGAGTCATGCCCGCTTGCGCCGCGGCCGAGACCGAGAGCACCAGGCCCAGGAGCGCCGCCTGCGGAATCCGCGCCGTCGTACGTTCGATTCGTCGAATCATCTTCGTTCCTCGGTGAATCGTCCTGCCCGGCGCAGGGTAACGCGCGGACGACACGGAGGCGCAACGAGACCTTGGTCGCACCTCGGCGCCCCTCGCTCCACTTGGCGGCCGTGACCGCGAGAGGAATGGGAGCGGAGCGAACGAGCTCCAGTTCGCGCCGCAAAAGCACGTTCGGCGATCGTTTCCTCGCCGCGCGCTCTCGAGGAGGCACGTCGTGTGCTCCCGAGCGAGCTGATGGCCCTCGCGTTCGATGAGTTCGGCGATGCGAGCGTGCTCGAACTCGAGTGGCCCGCCGTCGATGCGACCGAGCATCGCGCCGACGAGCCCTCCGCCTGCGACGCACTCCTTGAGCCCTCGCGACGGGCGCTCGCACCCTGCAGCGAAGATCCGCTCGGCGCGTCGCGGGCACGCGCTCGCGGAGCCTCACGGATGAACGAGGAAGCGTGCGGCGTTGGAGAGGCTCGTCATGGTGGCGCTGGCGGAGTCGCGCGACCAGCATTGGACGAACACCTCGGCGCCGGGCACGAGCGTCGCGTCGACGCCGCTCTGGATGCGGGCGTTGAAGTCGTAGCTGAAGACGCCCGTGCAGTTGACACCGACCGTTGCGCCGCCCGAATTGGAGATGGGTGTGCGCCGCGTCGGCGACTGGACGCACAGCGTTCCGCCTTGGAACGGCGCGGCGTTGGGCGCATTCGAATAGAAGAAGAGCCCGCTGACCTGGTTGAGGACGTTGGAGCAACTCAGCGTGAAGGGCGCGGCCGCGCTCGCGCTCGGGGTTCCGCTCCAAGCCATCGAGGGCGTGCAGCCTTGGCTGTTGAGCTTGCCGGTGCAGTAAGAGGTCGGCGAAGCCGGGAAGATTCGACAGGCCTTGATCACGCCGCTGTCGGTCCCGCCCACGTCGGACAACGAACCCGCGACGACGAAGTCCGCGAAGCCATCGCCATCGAAGTCGCCGAGGTCCGCGCAGAGCGCGTCGCCCAGGCGATCGGTGTTCGATCCGATGAGCAGCCCCATGCGCGTCCCCGTCGCACCTGAAAACACGGCCAGCGCGCCGCGGTTGTGGACCTGGAAGCCGCTGAGCACCGCGTAGTCCGGCGCTCCGGCAAGGATGTCGCCCACGCCGTCTCCGTTGAGATCGCCGCAGGCGAGCACGCTTGCGCCCAGCCCCAGGTCGAACACGGACGAGCTGAACCCCAGTGTGAGCGTGTACACGACGAGCGGCGCGGGCGAGGAGGGGTTGACGAAGCGGGCGCCCGAGAACACCTGCACTCGGCCGTCGGCGACAGTTCCCGCGCTCCAGCGCGGCGCTCCGGCGACGATGTCCACCACTCCATCGCCGTCGTAGTCGTGCCCGAACGACACGGCCGAGCCGAGGCGCTCTCCCGGAACCGACGAGGTGTGCGTCCAGGCCAGCGCATTCACCATGTCGCGCACCAGCACGCGACCGGAGTCCGGCGCGCCGCTGCCGTCGAAGCCCGGCCAGCCGACCAAGAGCTCCGGCCAACCGTCCCCGGTGAGGTCGTGGCCTCCCGCCACGGACGCGCCCAGTTCCCCGCCACTGACCGTGCCCGTCACTTGCGCATAGTCGAGAGTCTGCACCGTCCCCGACTGATCCAGGATGGATCCATCGAACAGCGACACACTGCCGACGCCGCCGTTCCAGCCGGGCTCGCCCACCGCGACATCCGCGACTCCGTTCTGATTCAAATCGCCGCACGCCGCCATCGACGCGCCGAACCGACTGCCGTTGGCGCTGCCTTCGATGAGCGAAACGAGCACGGGCGCGCCGCCGTAGACGAGCCGTGCGGCGCCGATGTCCGTTGCAAACGGAACGGCTCGGTCGTAGCCCGGCTGCCCGACAAACAGGTCCGCCACTCCGTCCTGATTCACGTCCCCCACGACCGCCAAGGCCGACCCGAACCTGTCGCCCGGATTCACGGGCGGCGCCATCGTCCACAGAATCGTCGGGCCCAGTCCGAGCGCGAGGAACCTGCCGGAGACGCAGTAGACCGCGCCGCGATTCGAGTTCCAGCCCGGCGCGCCGACGAGCATGTCCGTGAATCCATCGTTGTTCTGGTCGGGCGCCGCGATGCAGCACCCGCCGAACTGAGAGCCAGCGGGCCCGAACACCGCGCGATACTGCTGTTGAGCCGCAGCGCCTGTGGCGAGCGCCTGCACGACGAGGACGTAGGAGAGGAAGTGGCGCATGGAGGTTCCAGGGACGGAGTTGCGAGGGAAAGGGTGAAGGGCCGCGTGCGAGCGGGTCAGGGACCGACCACGAACCTCAACGCGTTCGACAGACTCGTGTGGCTCGGCGACTGCGGGTCGCGCGACCAGTACTGCGCGAACACTTCCGCGCCGGGAGAAAGCGCCGGATCGGCGCCGCTCTGCAACCAGGCGTTGAAGTCGAGTCCATAGACGCCCGTGCAGTTCGAGCCGCTGCTGGATCCGCCGGACGATTGAGGCGGCGTGCGGATCGTCGGATTGGCGACGCACTTCGTCCCGCCCTGGAACAGAACCGCCGTAGGCGCCTGCGAGTAGAAGAGCAGGCCGCTCTTCTGATTGACGAAATTCGTGGCGCCGATGGAGAACGGCGCCGACGAGGTGGCGCTCGCAACCCCGCTGAAGGCGATGGCGGGCGTGCAGCCCAGACTGTTGACCTTGCCGGTGCAGTAAGCGACGGGGGCTACCGGGAAGAGCCGGTAGCACTTGAGCACGCCACTGTCCGTGCCGCCGACATCCGAGGCCGAGCCCGCGACGACGAACTCCTTGAAGCCGTCTCCGTCGAGGTCGGCGAGCGCTCCGCCGAGTCCGTCTCCGAGCCGATCCGTGGTCGCCCCCGCCAGGTTGGAGAGCTGCGCTCCGGTGGCGCCCGAGAAGATCTTGACCAGGCCTCGGAAGCTCCAGCCGGAGAAGCTCTGCGTGAAATAGTCGGGCGCGCCCACCATGAGCTCGCCGACGCCGTCGCCATTGAGGTCGGCGCAGGCGCGAACGGCGGCGCCGAAGTGGAAGTCGGGGTCGGGATCGGTGTGGCTGACCGGCGGCGCAACGCTCCCGAACGGAAACGAATGGATCTCGAAGGGCGGTGAGTTCTGGAGCAGCCGCAGGCCCGACAACGCCACGGCGCGGCCCACCTCGAACGACGTGCCATTGGGTGAATCGGGCGCACCCACGACGTAATCCGTTTGGCCGTCGCCGTCGTAGTCGTGCGCTGCATCGACCGAGGCGCCGAAACGCTCGCCGGGTATGCCCGATAGGTACTCCGTCATCGAGTAGAACGGCGCTCCGCCGAACGTCACGTAGCCTGCGACGATCTTGCCGGCATTCGTGGCCCCCAGAGCATCGAAGCCCGGCGCGCCCGCGATGAATCCTGCCGACGCGAAGCTGCCGAAGTCCTGGTAGTCGAAGCCGGCGGCGAGCGACGCTCCGAGTTCCGCGCCGGTGGTGTCCACCAACTCGCCTGAGTGCAGCGCGAGCGCGAATCCGCTCGTAGAGAGTTTCGAGTTCTTGAACAAAAGGATGCGGCTCGTCGACGCGCCGCTACCCGGGCAACCGATCAGAACCTCGGAGCGTCCATCGAAATCGATGTCGCCGGTCGCGGCGATCGCACTGCCCATGAGCTCTCCCTGGCCCATGCCGCTGATCAGCGAGACCACCGCGCGGGACGCACCGCTGATCAAACGCACAGCGCCGCGGTCGTTGATGCCAGCCGAGTCATACCCCGGCTGCCCGACGAGGAAGTCGCGCACGCCGTCGCCGGTCGCATCTCCCACGTCGACGATCGCGGCGCCGAACAGGTCGCCTTGGTTGGCGGTCGGCGCGCAGAACCACAGGATCTGCGCTCCCGTCCCCGTGCCAAGGAACGCGCCAGAAACGCAGTAGATCGCGCCGCGCCCTTGGTTGAACCCCGGTGCGCCGACGACGACGTCCTTGTAGCCGTCGCCGTTCTGGTCCGAGACCACGATGCACACCTTGCCGAATCGGGCGTTGGCCGCCGGACCGGGAACGGTGCGAACAAGCGTTTGCGCGTGCGCCGAAGCGGCCAGCGCGGAGCCGAGGAACACAGCGGTCGGAAGAGTCAGGTGCATGGGGAACCTCTCGTCGAAGCGCACGCGGAAGCCGCGCGCGCAATCGCGCCCCGTTCCCGCACACCTGCGGGCGCCGCGGCCGCGGACTTCGCCAGATCTGGCGGGCCGCGCTCCACGCGACAGAAATTCCCGAGAATCCGACCGACTATCCGTCGGACGTGAGCGCCGCCTCCACACTGGCTTCGAACTCGGCCAGTCCGGGCGCCTCCGGCGCGAGGGAGCGCACGACACCGATCGCGTCGAGCGCGGTGTGCAACTCTCCGTTGTTGGCGAGCGCGCCCGCGTAGGCGTGCCAGTAGTTCCCGTTCGTCGGCGCTTCGGCGACCAGCCGCGCGAACTCGTCGCGGGCTCGCGCGAACTCGCCCAGGTTGAGGAGCGAGGAGCCGTAGATGGCCCGGTAGCCAGGCTGGCCCGGATCGAGTTCGAGCACGTGCTCGGCGGCTCGCGCTATGGCGGCGAAGTCGCCCCGGATCAGCGTCAGATTGCCCCACGCCTCGATCGTCCACGGATCGATCGAGAGCGCTTCGTAGAGCTCCGCGCGCGCCTCGTCCGCGCAACCCATGCGCAAGTAGACGGCGGCGAGTCCGTTGTGCGCCAGCACGTCGAGCGGGTTGAGCGCGAGCGCTTTCCGCAGCGGCGGCACGGCCGCCTCCAACTCGCCCAAGTGGAAGTGCGCGACCCCCATGCACTGAAACGTGGCCGCGCGCGTCGGGTCGAGCTCGGCGGCGCGCTGCAGCAGCTCGAGCGCCTTGCGTGGGTCGATCGCGTGCAGTGCGGAGCCCGCCTGGAACAGCGACCACGCGGAGTCGGGCCAGAGCGAGACGAGCGCCCGGCTCGCGGTGCGCGTCGCGGCCGCGTCTCCGAGCTTCGATGCCGTCCAGGCGCGCATCTGGTGGTACACCGCGCGCGCCTGCGGAGAGCGCGCGATGGCCTCGTCGAAGCGCTCCAGCGCCGCACGCCACCATCGCGACTGCTCACTGCGCGGGTGGCGTTCGCCTTCGACGCGCAGCGCTTCGCCATCGACGAACAGCTCGAAAGCGGAGGCGCGCTCGAGCCAGTTCGAGTCCTCGCTCGGAGGCGGCGCCCCGGCCGCGATGGCCCGCAAGCGGTCGAAAGCCTGGTTGTGCGGCGCGTCGCGCAGGAGCTCCAGCGCTCGCTCGTCTCGCCGCGAACGCAAGCTCGCCAGGATCCTCCCGACCAACGCCTCGTCGTTTCCGGGGTCGATCGCGAGCACCGCGTCGAAGCCCTTCACCGCGGCCTCGATGCTGCCGTGCCCGAAGTGCGAGTACGCATCCACCAGCGCGACCTCCAGCTCGCGCGCCTGCTGCGCCGCTCGTCCGGCGCGAGCTTCTTCGCGCGACTCGAGCAGCATTCCGCCGGCGACGGCGAGTGAAAGCGCCGCGAACGACAACGCTGCGACGAGCCCGGCCTGCTTCGGCTCGCGGCGGCTCCAGCGCAACGCGCGCTCGAGCGGCCCAGCGGGCCGCGCGGCGATGTCGCGACCGGCCGCGAACGCCTCGAGGTCCAGGGCGAGCGCTTCGGCGTTCGCGTAGCGCCGCTCGGGGTCGCGCTCGAGCGCCGTGGCGACGATCACCGCGAGATCGCGCGGAATGGCGCGGTTCCACCGCCGCACGTCGGGCGGCGAGCCGGCGAGCACCGCTCGATACAAGGCGTCGCGCGTGGGCGCGGCGAACGGCGGCGCGAGCGTGAGGCACTCGTAGAGCGTCACGCCGAGCGCGTACACATCGCAGCGTTCGTCCGGACGCGCGCGTTCGCCGGCGATGAGCTCCGGCGCCAAATACGCCGGAGTTCCGGCCGTCTCGCCGGTGCGCGTCAGGCCGGGCGCGTCGGAACCGGTCTCGAGCGCGACGCCGAAGTCGAGCAGCACGGGCCGACCGTCGCCGGCCACGATCACGTTCGAGGGCTTGACGTCGCGATGAAGCACGCCGCGCGCGTGCGCGAACGCGAGCGCGCGCGCGACGCTTGCGATGCAGCTCGCGACGCTGCGCTCTCCCTCGCGCGACGATCCAGTCGAGAGGCTCGCGACGGCGGCGCCCGACGCGCGCGCTGCGGCGATGGCGTCCGAAAGGGAACGCCCTTCCACCAGACGCATCGCGATCCAAGGCTGGCCGTCGGTCACGCCCGCGCCGTAGACGGTGCAAATGCCCGGATGCTCGAGGCGCGACGCAAGGCTCGCCTCTCGGCGGAAGCGTGCGCGCGCGGAGGAGCTCGCGAGCAGCGACCGCGGAAGCAGCTTGAGCGCCACGCGCCGGCCCAGCGGCTCGTCGACGGCCGCGAGCACCACGCCCATGCCGCCGCGTCCGAGCTCGCCCTCGATGAGAAACGAGCCGAGGCGCTCGAGTCCCTCGGCGATGTCGGGCCCATCGCCGGCGCGCAAACCTTCGAGATCCTCGGCCGCCTCGAGCGCGTCGAGCAGTTCGGGCGCGAGTTCCGGGAAGCGCGCCGCGAACTCACGCGCCGCCACAGGCGCCTTGGAGCGAAGCTGCGCGACGAACTGTTCGACGGCGGCCGCGAACTCGAGCTCGCGCGCGCTCACGCTCGACCGCTCCGATCGTCGCCGAGCGCGCGCAGCGCAGGCCGGATGCGCTGCAGCGCACGCGCGAAGCGCTTGCTGGCCGCGGCGGGGTCGATGGCGAGTTCGGCGGCCGCTTCCTCGTTGGAGAGCTGCTCGAAGTAGCGCAGCACGAGGACCGTGCGGTCGAGTTCGTCGAGCGCATTCAGCGCCGCGAGCACGCGCTCGCGCAGCTCGGTGCGGCGCACCGCTTCGGTGGGCGATGTGTGCGTGGAGACGAACCAGTCCGCTGCGCGCGCCGCCGTCGGATGCGCGAGCGCCACGGGGTCGCCCGCTTCGCGCGCCAGGTCGCGCTTCTGCCGATGGTGATCGCGCACCGCCGCCTGAAGCGACTGCGCTGCGAGCAAACGCAGCCACACGGCGAACGGATAGCGATCCTGCGCGCACCACTCGCGAAAGCGCACCGCGGCCTGCGCGAGCGCGTCCTGCACGATGTCCGCCGCCTCGACCCGCCGCCCCAACCGCGCATCCATGCGCAGCGCCACCATTCGCTCGAGCGCCGGCACATGCAACGCCAGCGCTTCCGAAAATGCGGCCTGGTCGCCCGCTCGAGCCCGCGCCAGCACCGCGTCGGTCGAGTCACGTTCCATGTCGCAGGTTTTCCAGCACAGTTTCCGCACCGATTGTCCGCGGCGAGCGCACAGCGCGCAAGGCGACGCGCGAGGGCGCCGCCTACGGCGCCTGAATCTCGGTCTCGCCCGAGACCGGGTTCACGACGAACTTCGCGTCGTAGTGCTTCCGGGGCGGAACGTGCAGCAGCTCGAAGCGATCGGCGATGGGGCTGAGGAACCGCACGTTTCCATCGGCCACGTAGGTGTCGCCGCTCGTTGCAAACCGCCGAAGGTGAGCGAGGCGTTCGACGAACCTCACGGAGTCCAACCTCCCGCAGTTCTCGAGTTCGAGGGCCACGAGCTTCCGCAACTCCCCCAGGACGTCGATGTTGCCCAGGCGGCGACAGCTGCGCAGAGAGAGTTCCTCCAACTCGCCCAGCCGGCCGAGTGCGTCGATCTCGGTCAGTTTGGCCGACGATCGGAGGTCGAGCTTGCGCAGCAGCCTGCACGACTCCAAACCCTGGAGAGTCGTCAGCGAGGTCATGGCCAGAAGGAGGTCCTCCAGCTCGCGAAGGGGCTCCAAGAAGGAGAGCTCGGCACGCTTCAGCCCAGCGAGCGCCAACGCCCGAAGTTGAGGACAGGCAGCCAGGGAATCGAGGTGAACCGCGGGCTCGAGCCGCAACTCACGCAAACCGGGGAAGCAGTCCCATCGAATCGAATGGGCCAGCGGCCCAGTGAGCGAGAGCGACCTCAAAGTCGTGACGCCTTCGATCGCGGCGGCGTCGATTCGACCGTAGCGCGTCACTTGGAGCTGCAGGAGCCCTGCCGCTCGCCGCGCATGCTCCAGACCCACGCCATCCCAGCCGCACGCCTGGTTGAGGCGCAGTGAGGCCACCCCGCCCGACTCGAGAATCGAGAGGCTCTCGGTGTTCCACGGGCCGAGCAGCGTCAACTGGAGGCCGAGACTCGTCGAGGACAAGGCGTAACCAGCTCGTGCGTCCGCGGCGTCTCTCGCGCTCTTCGTGTTCATCGACTCACTTGTAGCAGCGGCGCCGAGCGACGCGATGCTCCAGCGACGCGCCACGCCTCCCATCCGCACGAGAGCGCCTGTTTCAGCCCGCCGCGTTCCCGGCGCCCCGGTTCGCTGCGTTAGCGGGGAGAATTTGCTCTGGCTCCGTACGGCTCTATTCGACGTCCCAGCCGTCGTATTCGACCCCGTGCTTGCTCGAGAGTTCCGCGATCGACTTCGAGGCGCCGAAGACCGCGTCGAGGTCGTGCAGCACCAGTTTCTTGTCGACGACGAGCACGAAGAACGAGCGGGACTCTACGTCCTTCTGCTCGCGCAGTTCCGACTGTGCGAAACCAGCTCCGGCGGCGTCTGTCGCTGCGGCGACGAGAGCAGCGCGGTCGCGGCCGATCAGGTAGTGGCGCGTCGTCCGCGGAACATCGATCGCGCCGCCGGCCGCACGAACGTTCGCGAGCACTCGCAGATCGGTCGCTTCACGGGTCGCGCGCTGCATCTCGTCGAAAGCAACTTGAATCTCGGCGCCCGTCAGCGCGAGCTCGGCGTCGCCCTCGAGGCGCGCGATCTTCTGCGCGAGCAGGCGATTGACCGGCGCCAGGACATCGAAGTGAGAGGCGCCTCGCACCGCCTCGAAACGCACGTTCGGATTGCGGGTCCGCACCTTCATGGCCTCGAAAGCCTCGACGTTGCCGTCCTCCGCGCCTTCGAACACCCAAGTGGGCGAGCGAATCGCGTCGAGGAACTCGATCGGGGAACGGAGCAAGTCCTCGCGCTCGTCGCTTGGGTCGTACGCGAGCACGTCCTCGCCGTACTCGCTCGGCCTCGCGGCCGGCCCGAACGAAAACACGCCGCGGATCTTGTCGGTCGAAGCCGCGACGAGGAGCGCCAGCGTCCCACCGGTGCTGTGTCCGCCGAGGTAGATCCTCCGCGGATCGACGTACTCCACTTTGCGCAGGTGCTCGAGCGCCGCGAGGACGTCGTTCACTTCGCCGAAGAACGACTCCTGGCTGCCCCGGTTTCCGGCGGCGCCGCGGAGGGTCGGGTACATCATCACGACCCCCGACGTGCGGTAGACCTTCGCCGACTGGTCGTTGTCGGGCGGCTGCGGCTCCCACGCGCTCGCCTCCCATCCGCCCTGCGGAAAGCCGCCGCTGATCCACAGGATCGCCGGGTGCTTGCCAGGCCCCGGCGCAGCGCTCAAACACGCGCTCATCTTCCCGAGCGGCGCCTCGAACTTCACGATCGACAGGATCTCGGCCGGAGGCGTCTCGAGCGGAGCGCTGTCACGGACCGCATGCGTCAAAGTCGTCTTGAAGCCTTTTCGCGCCGCGAGCAGCGACGGAGCCGATTGCGAGTAACCCGGTCCGGCCACCAGGGCCAAGACCACGAACAGAGTCTGAAGTCTCACGGGAGATGATTTCCTGCGGTGCGAGTTCGGAGCCGAGTTCCGGCTGTCACTTTCGCCTCCGCCGCACGCCGCGTCGATGCCCCTCCGCGCGCTGCAGGCATTTCCCTTCTGGATTGCAGCAACCGAGCTCGCGAACGAACCGCGGGTGCGCTTGGTTGACGCGGGGTTCGTCGGGCGCGGAGCGCTCCGTGCCTGCGAGGGCCGCTGGAGTGACTCGGAGCGCCCTCGCTGCGCTAGCGGGGAGAACGTGCTCTGGCGCCGTACCGCGCAGCGCGACGATCCCGTCATTGCCCGGCTTCGCGGTGTTGTGCGGCTCGGCGCGGGGCTACGAGTCCACGCTGACGCAAAGGCGCCGTCGCCGCTGCGCGCAACGGATCCACCCTCGAACTCGGAGTCATCGACATGCAGTCCACAGCACAACAACGCAAGTGCATCGATCAGTGCCAGGAGTGCTCTCGCCTGTGCACGGAACTCGTCGACCACTGCCTGCGCAAGGGCGGAGAACACGCCGAGGCCGGCCACATCCGGTTGCTGCTCGACTGCGCGCAGATCTGCCGGACCAGCGCGGACTTCATGCTGCGCGGCTCGGATCTCCACACGGCGACCTGCGAGGCCTGCGCGGAAGTTTGCGCGCGCTGCGCCGACGACTGCGAGCGCTTCAGCGACGATGAGGCGATGAAGAAGTGCGCCGCGGCGTGCCGTTCCTGCGCCGAGGCCTGCCGCAGCATGAGCGGCGCCGGCGCGGCCCACTAGCCCGCCGACCGCAACGCCGGAGTGCGGAGCTCTACGGCGCGATCGTGAAGTGCACGGCTTCGCTCGATGCGAGCGCGCTCGGGCCGAGGGGGTCGC